>JBAPXT010000112.1:0-7103 GCA_049284355.1 Sedimentisphaerales bacterium | reverse complement strand
CCACGCAGCAGACCCAGGCCATCGCGATGGTGCGGGAAGTGATTGATGTTGTAAACGGCCTTGATAAGAGAGTATTCAAGAACAGGTGTCTCAAAAGAGCCTTGACAGGAAAGCTCAATGTCGTGATTCACAGTCTCGAGGGAAGAAGGTATTGCATCGCCCTGATGACGCTTAAATACGACATTCTTGAAAAATTTGACGGCTGCGCCTTAAAGGGTCACGCAGACAGGAACGACTGGATAACCAATTGTAATGCCCAGGCAGCCGTTTATCCTCTGGTTGTGGATATCATTGACTTTCTGCAATAGATGATATGAGTTTGCCCTTAGCCTAACTCAAGAGAGGCGTGCCGGTTGAGCTGGTACGCCTCTTGCTTATTTCTGCTAATGCCAAAGAACTTGGTTCCGCCCCCAGCCAACTATATGGATTATCACAATTTTTGGACATTCGGCCCGACCATCGAAGCATCACCAAACTGACAAAATAAACTGCATAGGCAACCCATATAAGCTCACTGGCAGAAGATTTGACAACGAAATAAACCTTTATTATTACCAAGCCAGATACTATTCGCCATACATCGGTCGATTCTTAAAGAGCCATTTTTTGTAAATTGCGTGCCCTACTGGCATGCCAACGACAGAGTATTATTCGGGTTAAGGGGGCTTGAATTTTGTTGTTTTTTTCGGCATAATTTGAACGTTTTACGCCCATAAAACGTATAATTTTGATTAAATATGTTGCAGATGCGAAAAGCCCCCATTAATGCGGCTGGGCACAAATAGAGAAAGTTATTAATAGCAAGTAAGATTTTCAAAGGAGAAATTCTTTATGGCTACAGATGTAAAACAAATTGGAGCTTTGGTCCAAGAAAAAAGTGGGTTTGTGCGGGCATTATTTGGGGAGATTGATAAAGTAATTATCGGTCAGCGTTATATGCTTGAGCGGATGCTTATCGGACTATTGGCCAATGGCCATATATTGCTCGAGGGGGTGCCGGGCTTGGCCAAGACAATGGCGGTGACAATCCTGTCGAGGGCAATCGATGCTGATTTCAGGCGGATACAGTTTACGCCTGACCTGCTGCCGGCTGACTTAATTGGCACCCAAATATATCGCCAATCGGATGGCCAGTTTTACACTCGCAAGGGTCCCATCTTTGCCAATATCATACTGGCCGACGAAATCAATCGCGCACCCGCCAAGGTGCAAAGCGCTTTACTTGAGGCCATGCAGGAAAGGCAGGTCTCAATCGGAGAGGAAACTTTCCCAGTACCCAGTCCTTTCATGGTGCTTGCTACGCAAAATCCAATAGAACAGGAAGGAACTTATCCCCTGCCGGAGGCCCAGCTTGACCGGTTTATGTTGAAACTTAAGATTGACTATCCAAACAAAAACGAGGAACGACAAATTCTTGAAAGAATGGCTGTGACAAACAAACAATTCGATATCCATCCGGTCATCAAAACCCAAGACATCTCAGAAGTAAGGAACGTTGTGGACGAAATATACATCGATGAAAAGATTAAAGACTACATAGTTGACGTGGTTTGTGCTACCAGAGAACCAAATAAATATGGCATAGAGCTTGGGAATTTCATCAGTTATGGAGCATCACCAAGAGCAACCATTTACCTTGCGGTTGCGGCAAAAGCCCATGCATTTATCCAGCAAAGGGGTTATGTCACCCCTCAAGATGTAAAAAGCATCGGCCTCGATGTCCTGCGACACAGGGTGATAGTCAGTTACGAAGCCGAGGCCGAAAACAAAACAAGCGAAGACCTCATAAAGACAATTTTTGACAATATTGAAGTGCCATAAATTCGTGATTTGTATCCTGTGAATTGCGAATCGAGATATTAACAACGAGACGCGAAACTATGATACCGCCTGAATTAATAAAAAAGATAAGACAGATTCAAATCTATACATCAAGGATGGTAAACACCAGTTTTGCCGGCCAGTACGAAAGTGTTTTTAAAGGCCGGGGCATACAGTTTGATGAGGTTCGTGAATATACACCTGGTGATGACATTCGCACTATCGACTGGAATGTCACCGCCCGTACCGGCAGGCCATATATAAAAAGGTTTGTCGAAGAGCGCGAGATGACCGCTATTTTTGCTGTTGATTTAAGCGCTTCAGGAGATTTCGGCACAGTAAATAAGGCCAAGAACGAACTGGCCGCGGAGTTCTGTGCTGTATTGGCCTTTGCAGCAGCGAAGAATAATGACAAAGTCGGGTTACTGGTTTTTACCGACCAGATAGAACTGTACATCCCGCCTAAAAAGGGGGTTGGCCATATGCTTCGGCTAATCCGTGAACTACTGTATTTTAAAACGTCAAAAAGAAGAACCGATATCAACCAGGCATTGGATTACCTTGCTAAAGTCATACGTAAGAGAGCGACGGTGTTTTTGGTATCTGATTTTATAGAAACAGATTTTGAGAAGCCATTGAGCCTGCTCAACAAACGACATGATGTCATTGCTGTTTCGGTTCGCGACCGTGCAGAAATTGCCCTGCCAAACGTAGGGCTGATTGAATTTGCTGACGCCGAGACCGGTGAAGTTATCCTCGTAGATACGTCGGGCAGGCAATTTAGAAACAAATACAGCAATACAAGTGCACAACGGTTTGGTGAGTTTCAAGATACGCTTCGAACAGTTAATGTCGACTGCATCAGTATAAGCACTGACAAACCATACATACAGGATTTGATTAGATTTTTCCATATGCGACATCGGCGACGTTAAGTATTACAGATAAAAATTGTGAGGTGAATTATGGAAGGAAAGCTGGATTTTTCATTGCCGGAGAAAAAACAAAAAACTTCTCTTATGCCAAAGACATCTATCGTATTACTTTTGGTTCTGATTGGTTTAACATTGGTAAATCTTCTTACGAAACCCTCATATCGAGGTCCGTCGCCAGACAATATCGACACCTCATTTTCTCCTGAGCAGGTCAAAGAATTAGCCGCCAAACTCGCAGAGCGTAATTTGTACGCCGGAGCAGCTAAGGCCTGGCAGGACTATCTGGCCTTTGCCAAAGTGCCGGACACAGAACGCGCCAAAACCCTTTTTCAGATAGGTATGCTGATTGAAAAAGCCGGTATTTACCCGGAAGCAATTGAATACTACTACCGCAGCGAAATCACAGCCAAACTCGATGAATTAGAGCCTCAGATTAACACCCATATCAAAGACTGTTTTGAGAAACTCGGCAAGTTTTCAGCTTTGAGATACGAACTGATGGATAGAACAGGTTTCAAAAAGTCAGAGCAGACAGGCAGCAAGATAGTTGCCGAGATTGGCGCTGAAAAAATTTCTGAAGCTGACCTCGATGCTCTTATCGAGAGAACTATCGACAATCAGCTTGCTCCAGCAATGGCTTTTATGACAGCTGACCAACTCAACGAGCAAAAAAAGAAAATTCTCGAAAAGTATAAGAGCTCCTCGGCTAAACAGCAATTTCTCGAGTCCTGGCTTATACAGGAAACATTATATCGCCAGGCCCTGGAGGAGAAATTGCCGGAACAGTCTCAGGCCAAGAGTGTTATCGAAGATTTAGTTCGTAGCGCTTTAAGCCAGCAGCTAATGAACAGGGAACTCGCAGATAAAATCAATATCACAGAGACCGACCTTCAAACATATTACGAGGCAAACAAGGACAAATTTGTAGAACCGGCAAACAAAGAAGACCCCAACTCCGTTGAGCGGCAGAAAAGTTTCGATGAAGCCAGGCAGGACGTGATAACGGCGCTGCTAAACCAGAAACGTCAGGACGTCCAAAAGGACCTAATCAAACAAATGATGAATAAATATAATGTCGTCGTTCATACATCAGCACTGAAAAACGCAGAAGAGGCCAAACCCGAAGAATCAGCTTCCGGACCGGCAAAAGATTAAGTATTGAGAAGTGTATGTCAGGAACACATGCTAAAAATCTTTTTCTTTTACAGATACTATTCTGTTGTGGACTTCTATTGATATTCATCGGCTGTGAGAAGAGTCCGGACGGCAAGAAAGAAACAAAATTTGAAATCGACAAAGATTACCAGCGAGGCCCTCTGGCAGTTCACGTGCGTGTAGATAAAGCCAAGGTGACTATTGCTGATACCTTTCTGCTGGAACTCGTGGCCGCAATTGGGCCAGGTTACGAGGTCCAGATGCCCAAGGTTGACAAAATGCTTGAAAATTTTGGCATTGTTGACTGGGAAAATTTAGGTGATAAGCTCGATGAAAATAATAACGTCGTCCACAGGTATCGATACCGTCTTGAGCCATTCTTGTCAGGCACCTTTCAGATTCCCGCTTTTACATTTGAGTTCTATGATGTAAACAGCCCTGATGGTAAGAAATATGAAATTACAACCGAGCCGATTGATATTGAGGTCGCCTCCCTTCTGGGTGAGCAGCGAGCGGAATTAAAGATAGCCGGTATCGAAGGCGTTGTCGAGATGCCTTCAAAACATTCTTACAGATGGGTTTGGGTATTGTGTGCAGCCGGCATAATTGCAGTCGTGGGTTCCTGGTTCTATATAAGACGCAGACGTATAAAGGAATTGGTAAGAATTTTCAAGCCGGCCTATGAAATCGCGTATGAGCGATTGCAGGCCCTGGTCAGGCAGGATTTGATAAAGGCAGGCAAAATCAAGGAATTCTATGAACGTCTCAGTGACATCCTTAGACATTATATCGAACATCGGTTTAACCTGAAGGCCCCTGAAAGAACCACAGAGGAGTTCCTGGCTGAACTTCCATCTGCTGGCATGCTTTCTCAATCCGACCAGGAACGACTGGGAGAATTTCTACGACACTGTGACCTGGTAAAATTTGCAAAGTATAATCCGACAACCGAGCAGATACAAAAAACCTTTGACCTGGTTAAGGATTTTATAGAAACAACTAAATCCGATGAGAAGAAAATTGACGTAACAGAATCTGATTTCGAACAAGCTGCTGAAGCAGTGAGTGTGTAAATGGAACTGTATTCACCATTAGTGTTGCTGTTGCTTTTGTTGTTGCCTGCATTGGCATATCTTGCCTGGCGAAGGCGAGGCAATGCAGCAGTAAATTTCCCCAGTCTTAGGGACATTCGGCAGTGTCCGGTCTCTCTGCGGCAAAGACTTCGGCCCCTGCTAAAGGTTGCAAGATTCGTTTGTATGGCACTTCTGATACTGGCACTTGCCCGCCCAAGGAAAGGAACGGTGCTGTCGGAAATCTCCACCGAAGGTGTGGCTGTAGAGATTGTGGCCGACCGCTCGGGCAGTATGCAGACGGAGATGGATTATTTCGGTCAGAATCTAAATCGTTTTGAAGTTGTAAAGAAGGTTTTGTCGGACTTCATCGCCGGCGACAAAAAGGGTCTGACCGGAAGAAGCAGCGACCTTATCGGTTTGATTACTTTCGCCCGATATGCTGATACGACCTGCCCCTTGGCACTCAGTCACAGCGTCCTGCTCGAGTTTTTAAAAAAGACAGAGATTGTCAATCTTCGCAGCGAAGACGGCACAGCCATTGGTGATGCGATCGCTTTGACTGCGGCTCGATTAAAAAAGGCAGAAGAAGAAATTCAGCAACGCAAAGTCAAACTTGTCGAGGCCGGCGAGAAAACCTTGGATGAAAAGGAAAGCGGTTTTAAGATTAAAAGCAAAATCATAATACTGCTTACCGATGGTATCAATAATGCCGGTCAATACGACCCTTTACAGGCTGCAGAATTAGCCAAGAACTGGGGCATCAAAATATACACGATTGGTATCGGTTCTGACCAGGCCTACATGACCGTTCAAACTCCGCTCGGAACATATAAAATGCCTACCGGGCAGAGCCTTGATGAAAGTCTGCTCAAAGCAATTGCGGAAAGAACAGGTGCTTTTTATGGTCGAGCTGATAATGCCGAAACATTACATCAGCTTGTCAGAAAAATCGATGAGTTAGAAAAAACCAAGGTCAAATCCATCCAGTATACTCAATATGCTGAACTTTTCGGTCCATGGACATCAGCAGCATTGTTGATACTGGTTTTGGAGATTTTAGCCAGTTGCACGATATTACGAAAGGTCCCATGAGAGACAAATAAGGGTAGCTATGAATTTAGGCAACGATAAAGCACTGTGGTTATTATTTACGGTACCTGTGTTCCTGGTTCCAGCCTATATCTGGTGTTTCTGGCATAAGGCCAAAGCACTGAAAGTATTAGCCAGTAGTGATATGCTGAAAAAAATCAACGCATCTGTCAGCCTGAAAAAGCAGATATTCAAGGCCTTTTTATTAGTTGCTGCTTTTACAAGCATTGTGTTAGCGTTAACAGAGCCAAGATGGAATCCACAGACTCAAAAGATAAAACGCAAAGGCCGGGACGTCTGCATATTACTGGACACTTCCAATTCGATGCTGGCAGAAGACATCAAGCCAAGCAGGCTCGAACGCTCGAAAATAGCTATACGTGACCTGCTGGAAATATTGCAGGGCGACCGAATAGCAATTGTAACTTTCGCCGGCAACAGCACGGTAAAATGTCCACTGACCCAAGATTATGCCTTCGTACAAATGGTGTTGGCCGATATATCCACCGCGAGCACTAGCAGAGGCGGCACCATGATAGGCGATGCCATCCGCAAGGCAACGGAAGATGTGTTTGATAAGCAAAGCCGCGAATATAAGGATATTATCCTGATTACTGATGGCGAAGACCACGATAGTTTCCCTGTCCAGGCCGCAGAAAAAGCGGCCGAAGAAGGTATCAGGATTATTGCAATTGGACTCGGAGATGAGAATCAGGGCTCCCGGATTCCAATCACAGGGCCAAATGGTGAAAAAACTTTTATGAAATATAAAGGACAGGAGGTTTGGTCAAAGCTCGATGCTGATACCTTGCGCAAGGTTGTATATGCTACCAATGGCGGCAATTTTTTGTCCGTAGAACCGGGAACGACCCTGGACCTGGGACAGATTTATGAAGGGCTTATCGCTTCAGCCGATAAACGTGAGCTTGAGTCAACAACTATGATGACGTATGATGAAAAGTTCCAGATTTTCTTGGGTCTTGGCTTAGGACTGATTGCATGGGAAACGCTGACAAGTGAACGCAAGAGA
>JBAPXT010000111.1:0-13916 GCA_049284355.1 Sedimentisphaerales bacterium | reverse complement strand
CGTTCGGATTTGGACCTTGATGGAGATGTTGATTTTATGGATTTTTCTCTGCTGGCAAACGAATGGCTGGCGAATTAAAACGAGTGGCTGGGATATGCGCTGCGATAATTATCAAACCGACAGACGGCACAGAGCCTTTACTCTGGTCGAGTTGATTGTGGTCATAAGTGTTATTGGTCTGCTGATGGCTATTTTGCTTCCGTCGCTTGGTCGAGCCAGAGGCCAGGCAAATTCAATGGCCTGTATGAGTAATTTAAGGCAGATTGGATTTGCAGTTCATTTGTACATCGGTGATTATGACGGCTATCTGCCACCGGCCTACGAACCTGACAGCTTAACTCATTGGTGGGGCCAAAAACTTGCCGATGGTATTGACCATACGAAGGGTTTTGTCTGGCCTTACATCCAAAGCGAACTGAAGAAAGAAAGCGTCTACGAATGTCCGGCACAGCGTTACGGTAGTTATATTCTTCAGGCCAAACCTCCGGGCGAGCCTGATGACCCCAAGTGGATTACAAGCACCTACGGGTACAACGGCTACTATCTGTCTCCAGAGAAAACGGCCTGGCCAAATATATCCCATCGTCCCTGGCAAAAAATAACGACCGTCAAGGAGCCTGATAAAGTAATAGCTTTTGCGGATACTATGCTCGATTGGGCTGATACCGGCGGCAGCCCCATATTGTCTAACATGGCTCTATTGGACCCGCCATACCTGTATAAAGGCACTACCTGGGAAAAAAATTTGCATCCTACCACCTGCTTTCGCCACAGCGACAGAGCTAATGTTGTTTTTGTTGACGGCCATTGTGAGTCGATGAACCTGGAGGGGGCCGAATACACCTCTCCGAAAGCAAAGATTGGTTCGGCCGGCAAAAGCAATGCACCCCATTATGTGCCCGATTACCAGCAGTGGGTCCAGGAAAGACGAAAACGTTAAAGTGCTGTCGCATTAGTCTGGGACAAATAGGTTTTAATCGGTACCGATAAATCTATAAAAGGTAATTTTGTGAACTATATTCGCCGGATAGCTTTCTAACGACATCTGACTTTTCTTGATACAGAGACTTATCCTAGCTTGCTGCGATTGCCTAACTTTGTATAATTGACGGCGTGGATACGGGAAAAGTAAAACAGGCTGCTACTTTCGCTTTGCAAAGCTTAAACCATCTTTTTTGGCCTGCGGTCTGCGTCAACTGTAAGCAAAGTATTTGTGAAACAGATAACGCTCTGTGCAAAAACTGCTGGGACGAGCTTCTTTTCTGTACGGCGGGTGATTACTGCCGGCACTGCGGGCAAGATGCGAGCAGATACGCTCTGGTTAACGGCGCTTGTCCAAACTGCCAGGATAAAGAGTTTTATTTTGATGGAATTGCCCGAGGCGGCCTTTACGCACAGAGCTTACAACAAATGATACTTTCCTTTAAGAATGGGCGGACAGAACTGGATTCAACCCTGGGCCTTCTGGTCAATTCTGCTTTGGACGGCAGTGGTTTTTGCAATGATATAGACTTTTTTGTTCCTGTTCCGCTGCACTGGACGAGGCGATTGATTCGCGGCTACAACCAGTCTTTGGTCTTAGCTAAGAAATTAAAGCATCCGAAAGCCAAAATCAACACGGACCTCGTGCGCATCCGTTATACGGAAAAACAAGTATCGATGAGCATCAGCAAACGTGCTGCCAATGTAGCCGGTGCTTTTGCGGTTCGCAAGGGGCATAACTTCGCTGGGAGAAAAATTTGCCTTGTCGATGACATTAAAACAACTGGTGCAACATTGAACGAGTGCGCAAAGACATTGAAAAAAGCCGGCGCCTCAAAAGTCTTCGCATTGGTTCTGGCTGTGGCCGGGCAAAATATCATTTAAACACATCACGCAAGAGCAAATGTGAAAGAATGTCTACAGTTTTTCGTATTTTATGATGGCGCGGTACAGGCCGTTGATGCGCTTGCCGTCAGCAATGATAGGCGGGTATTTTTCATTTCGAGGCTGGAGCCTCACCTTATTGTCCGGCTCGAAGAAAATACGCTTGAAGGTTGTTTCGTGCGGCATTGAGAAACGGATGAAGCAATCATCGCCGTTATGCACCTCGGCTGCGGGCGAAAAGACAACGATGTCCCCTTCTCGGAACTTCGGCTCCATTGAATCACCTACTACCCGGACGGCGAAGGCATTGGTGTCGTGCAAATCCGGACAACGGACATAATCATCAGCCACACCGACGGGATAATCTAAGTCGTTAAAATCGGCTGGATAGCCGGCGGCAACTTTGTTTATCACCGGCACCAACCGCCCTGCCGCCAAAGACGTTTTCGCCTGCTCGATGTCCAATTCGCTTTCTGCAAGAAGTGTATCAAGCCTGGTTGCATCAGTTTTTTTGTGAATAATATCTTTGATAAACTGGCGTAATTTCTGGTTTTCAGCCTCGGCGGATTCGTACCCCTGACGAACATCGGGCGGCAAAGATTCCATATGAGCAATGTGCAGCAGCAGGCCCGGCTCAAACTCAAGTGTCTTTTCGAGTTTTGTCAACAGGTCATCGCTGGGCGGGTTATTTACCTTTCCGGTTTCAATGGTGGATAGATACGGCTTGGAAAACCCTACGCCGGCACTGACCTCGTCCAGCGTCAGATGCAACTGCTCCCGCTTTTTTCTTATTATTTGGCCTAATGACATAATAACAATTATAGCAGCAATTTTACAAAATGCAAGAAAAAGTTAGGTAAATATTTAACAAAACTACCTTATTTCAGACGTTAATCAAGCTCTACAAGCTCATAATCGGTACTTCCAAGGCCTATGCGTTCGGCGTGCTCAATCTGGTAATGAGGATTAAGTTTGGCATTTCCAACTAATTGCGGCAGTTTTTTCCCGCCTTTGGCTTCCACCAAATCCACGGCTGCTTTATCGACGGCAACCGGGTCAGTCGATGCAACTATGCCGATATCATCGACTATTTTGGGCATATCCTTGTTGCCGAAACAATCGCAGTCTTTGGTAACGGAGATGATAAAATTGAAGAACGCGGCTTTGTTCTCTTTTCCTTTCAGCACACCAAGGGCATGTTCGGCCATACTTTTTTGCAGCACCTCGCCCTGCTCGCCCCAGTCGCAACCGATGGCACCGAACCTGCACACAGCCAGGCATTCCGCGCACCCGATGCACTTGTCTTGGTCGATATGGGCTTTTACTTTATCGAGAGTAATGGCATCGGCAGGACAGTGTTTGTAACAAACGCCGCAAAGTGTACACTCTTCAGTGACGCTGAGCTTAAGAGTAGAGTGCTGTTTCATTTTCCCTTTTTTACCGGCGCAGCCCATACCCAGTGTTTTTATCGTGGCCCCGAAACAGGTAGCGAGGTGGCCGGTAAAATGAGCGACGGAAAGGAGCGACTGGCATCTTACGATATCGGAGGCGATAAAAACCTCTTTATTAAGTTCGCAGTTGACCTCCACTGCCGTATCGGATGTTCCGAACAATCCATCGGGCACAATGAACGGTATCCCCAGACCGGCGACATCAAAACCATGCCTGGCGGCCAGAGTACTATGGTCGATGGCATTGTGCCTTTTTCCTATATACAACGTAGCGGCATCGGTCACAAATGGTTTTACTTTCAATGCCAGCAGCTCTTTTACTAATCCTTTGATACAGGCAGCTTTTATATATGTATTGTTTCCGTCTTCGCCGACGTGGACTTTAACAGCCGTAAAATCTTTTTCCGAAAAGCAGGCCGCAAATCCGCCTGCCCTGAATAATTTCACGGCCTTGTTGGAAATTACCCGCTCGCCGTCGCTAATAGATGCCTTAATGAAATATACTTTGGAAGCCATAGAAAAATCACCCTTTGCAATTAGAGATATTTACATTTTTCACTTAGCTACAATATATCTTTAGAAAACCAGATGTTCAAACAGGATTTTTGCGCCAAGACCAATAAGGACTAGTCCGCCAATCGCCTCGATGCCGCTTTCAAAGAAATGCCCGAACCGCTTGCCGATAGTTACGCCGACACACGACAAAACAAACGTAACCAGACCGATTATGATAATCGCTTCGGTAATCGAATTTGTGATAATTGAAAGCGTTATTCCGACCGCCAGCGCATCAATGCTCGTCGCCACTGCAAGAGCAAGCAGTAATGCAAGGTTCGCCGGGTGCATTACCCGCCTTTCAGATTTTATTTTGAACGATTCGTAAATCATCTTCAGTCCGATGGCCGCCAAAATCCCGAAAGCCACCCAGTGGGCGTAATCTGATATGTATTGTCTTACTGTAAGTCCAGCCAGGTAACCTATAGCGGGCATAAACGCCTGAAACCCGCCGAAAAACGTTGCCATCCGAAGCGTATGCCTGATGTGCAGCTCCTTATACGCCGCCCCTGTTACCACCGACACAGCGAACGCGTCCATCGACAAACTTACCGCTACTGCAATTATCGCAGGAAGCTCCACGTTCTTATTGCCTTTTCCGTTCCATTAAACAATAGTTGAATATATGCGTCATAACTTTGCCCGTTATTTCGAGGACGCGAAAATCGATAATCATGAAAAACCGCTCGAAAAGTTTCCTCAACTCTTTTTCCGACGACAGATACACAACCGTGCCCATCCTGGTTTGTCTGTATTTCCCTGTACCTTCGAAAGCGGCGTCCTTCTCGTTAAAACATACCGAAACATACCTGCCTGCCGGCCTAAGGACACTGTGAACGTTCTCTACGTATTTGTCTCTGTTTTCTGGAAGTATGTGATGAAGCAGGCCCCAGTCGTAAACAAAATCAAACTGTCCGCCTAAATCAGGCCACTGGCCCGTCAAATCCGCAACTGAAAATCTGCACTTTACCTTCCTCTTTTTGGCGTTTTGCTTCGCGATTTTTATGGCCGCCATCGAGGCATCCACTCCCACAACCTCAAAGCCACAACCAGCAAGCCAGATTACGTAATTGCCCAGCCCGCAGCCCAAATCCAAAGCACGGCCCTGCTTGACTTTGCCGCTTTCAACCAGTTCCACCAGAAGTTCCGGCGGCTCTTCGCTGTTCCACGGAATCTCATCGGGGCTGCGTTTGTAGATTTCATCAAAATGTTCACACATTTGCTTATCGCTCATTTTCATTGCTCATGAGCCGCCTTGAGCGGCATAGTTGATTAGCTCGGCTGGTTCAGGGCCTCCCCTTACGGGTTACATTGCCCACACGGTTTCTTGCCGGCGTTTATTGCTTCTTCTCTGCTGTTGTAACCTACAAGATTTTCCGGCTTGATTCTCTTTACCCAGATGCAATCAGGTTTGTGGAAGACCTTGCTGTTTTTTGATGCAACATATTCGTATTCAGCCGACGTCGATTTATCAGCCGGCTGAACCTGTTCTTTCGGAACTATACTGATGTCATTTGAATCGGAAGGCCGCTTGTTTGGGGGATTGGCTGCAAGATAAGCGTTAACAAATGCTTCAACCTGCTCCAGGACTGCGCCGGTAACAGCGGCAGGCATACTTTGTACCGATACCGCCTGCATTGTCGGCTCGGTCCCCCAGAGGTCAGCTTTAATACTTTGTGAAGAATCTTTTGTTAAATAGACCTTTTTAGCTAACGATGTCTCGATATGAAATACATACTGCTGCGATTCCACAATCTTGAGCATATTTATATTAATCCGCAGTTCTGGGATAACTAAAGACCTCAAAATATGCTCGCGCTGAATCGCCTCGGCTATTTTGATACCGGCTTGGCTGATTTTGCCCCCCACCGCTGCTTCAAGGTCTTTCCACACCAGACCATCTTTGTTCGGCTCAGCGTCAGGTGGTAGGATAACAATATACAATTGCCTTACCCCTCCCAGAGCGGGGGCTGGCTGGCCAAGCAATATGGGCTTATCCTCCGGCGAAGGTAACTCGACCTCACTCAGGACTGGACCGCATAAAATCCCAATGACGATAGCTATACCGAGACAATACTTTTTGGTCTTCATAATATCGCTCTTTCTTTTATTTGTGTTCTATTGTGAATAAACTTTATGCTATAAGAGCAAAGGCATCGGTAACGTCCATACCTTCTTTGAGGCCGAGGGCTTTGGCTTTTGCATTTACCTTTGTAATTTTGCGATTGGGAAATCTTTCGAGCGTGCCGATGGGGTTATCCGGCGTGCTTTCCACCAATGCCGCAGCAACGCCGTAGCGCTGGCAGGCTTCAACATCAATTGCCGGACATGCTAAAAAACCTTTGGCCCCGGTTACAAGCAAAATGTTAAACCCCGCCCATTTGGTCTGCACACCTTCTACAAGACCGTTTGGCGTCTGGTATGTCTTTGTGAACACATCCATTATTGCCGCCTTTTTTTTATACCGGCTTGCCGAGCTGCCCTTCAATCTCAGAAAGTTTTTCTTCAAGCAGCTCTTTGCTTTTTGCCTCGACACTTAGTCTGAGCAGCGGCTCGGTATTGCTCGGCCGGCAGTTAAGCCACCAGTTTTTATACTGAATAGTTATACCGTCTAAATTATCGATTTGGCCGTCACCGTATCTTCTCGCAAGCTCATCCATCTTCACCTGCTTGTCATCGACCTTGAAATTTACCTCGCCGCTGTGGTAGTATCTTCGCAACGGCCTGATAAGCTCGCTTATCGGCGTCTTGGCGGCGCTGACTATGTTTAATACATGCACAAAGGTAATCAGGGCCGAATCAGCATAGTAATTATCGCGGTAATAGAAGTGGCCGGAAAACTCCCCGCCAAATACTGCGTGCGAGTCTCGCAGGGCTTTCTTCATAAAAGCATGTCCCACTCGCTCTCTTCGCGGCGTGCCGCCGTTTTTGAGAATTTCCTCGATGACCGCCCAGCTGCTGCGCAAATCATAGACAATCGCCGATTTCGGACTGCTTTTCAAAAAATACGGCACCATCAAAGCAGTCAGCAAATCACATCTGATAGCTTTGCCGGTCTGGTCAATCATCATCAACCTGTCGGCGTCGCCATCGAAGCAGACACCAAAATCGCATTTATTTTTCCTCACCGCAGCTTTTACTTCCTCCAGATTTTCTTCAATCAGCGGATTGGGCTCATGTTTGAATTCGCCGGTATGCTCGAAGTTAAGAGGAATAATTTCTATCGGCAAACCACTAAAGATGGCCGGCACCATTTTCCCCGCCATTCCGTTTGAAGCATCAATAGCAATTTTCATCGGCCGTAGATCAGGCCTAAGGAATTTGAGAACATGATTCTTGTATTCAGCAGTCAAATCAACTTCCTCTACCTTGCCTGTGGCTCTGCCCTTTGTATGAATCAAAGCCATTGCAATATGCTCTATATCTTTCAAGCCGGTATCGACGCCAACCGGCTTTGCCTGCACACCGGATATCTTAAAGCCGTTATACTTGGCCGGGTTATGCGAAGCCGTTACCTGCACGCCTCCGCAGGTGCCGAAATGATTCACCGCAAAATATATCTGCGGCGTATCAATCATCCCTATATCAATCACATTTGCCCCGCACGCCCTCATTCCTTCTATAAGGGCGCCGGCTAAAGATTTGCTGTGTGTTCTCATATCGCGGCCGACGCACAGCGATTGAGAATGGGCCTGACCTCGCTCGTAACCGCTGAGCATTGCCCGCAAAAACTGTGCCGTCGCATAGCCAATCTTCCACGCATCCTCTTCATTGAGCTGCTCGGAATAAATGCCTCTTATATCATACGCCTTGAAAATCGCAGGATTCATACTCAACTTCCCTTAAATAGCTTTAACTTCCGAGATACTATACACCGCTGGAGCTTGGATTGTCAACCACGAATGCGCCCCCGATGGAACAGTTCAGCTTGCAAAGTATCTTCTCCGTATCCACAGCGATACATTAACTAAGCTTATAAGCACCGGCACCTCGACAAGAGGCCCTATAACCGCCGCAAATGCCTCACCCGAGTTAATGCCGAAAACTGATACCGCAACCGCTATCGCCAATTCGAAATTGTTTGATGCCGCCGTAAAAGACAAAGTCGCCGACTGCTGGTAATTGGCTCCCGCTTTAGCGCTCATATAGAATGTTATAAAAAACATCATAACAAAGTACACCAGCAACGGCACTGCGATTCTCAGAACATCAAACGGCAACGATACTATATACTGGCCTTTTAGACTGAACATAACAACGATTGTAAAAAGAAGGGCAATCAGAGTAATCGGGCTGATTTTGGGAATGAATTTGGTCTGATACCAGTCCTTGCCCCTGATTTTTATCAGGCTAACTCTTGTAACTACCCCTGCAATAAACGGTATCCCCAGATAAATGAATACGCTTTTGGCTATCTGTGAAATGGTCACATTTACCGCGGCGCCCTTTAAACCAATCAAAGGCGGCAGGACCGTTATGAAAATATAAGCGTAAACCGAAAAAAACAATACCTGAAAAATCGAATTAAACGCCACCAGGCCCGCCGCATATTCGCTGTCACCTTCCGCAAGCTCGTTCCACACTATTACCATCGCAATACAGCGGGCAAGCCCTATCATAATAAGGCCGACCATATATTCCGGATAACCTCGCAAAAACAAAACTGCCAGCCCAAACATCAGGACAGGACCTATTATCCAGTTTTGGACCAGTGATAAGCCGAGTATCTTATAATCACGGAAAATCCTGCCCAGCTCTTCGTATCTCACTTTCGCCAGCGGCGGATACATCATCAGAATCAGCCCAATCGCTATGGGTACATTGGTTGTCCCATACTGAAACCTGTTCCAGAAGCCGACGATTGACTGGTAAAAATAACCGCAGCCGACCCCGATTGCTATTGCCAGAAATATCCAGAGCGTAAGATACCTGTCAAGAAAAGATAACCGTTTCGTTACTGCGGCACTCATACCGGAATCTCCTTTACAGAGTTTTTAATTCATCAGGCAATTGTAAAACAAAATTCCTAATCTCATCTCGTATTCGCCGGTAATGATTAAGTGCTTCCTCTTCTGTGGCGGCATTTGTTGCAAGTTTCGGCGGGTCGTCAAAACCAACATGAATAATTTTTGCTTTGCCGGGGAAGTATGGACAGTGCTCGTGTGCATTGTCGCAAACAGTGATTACATAATCAAAAACAATGTCCTTAACCTCATCAAGGTGTTTAGACTTATTGGTCGAAATGTCAACGCCCGCTTCAGCCATTACTTTTACAGCAAGCCTGTCGAGACTTCTCGGTGCGATACCGGCTGAATACGCCTCGATAATATCGCTTTTAAAATGTTTTGCCCATCCTTCAGCCATCTGACTTCGGCAGGAATTGCCGGTGCAAAGAAACAGGACTCGCATCTTGTTTTTCACGTTTGAACTCTCTTCACTTAGTTGCTGAAACTTTTATACTTGCCACCGAGTTTTCCGCTGATTTTATATCTTCAGCAGACACTTCGGGCGTATCGAGAATTGCTTTTGCAGTCGGGTCATTGGCCATAACATCCAGAGGAAATGCGTTCTCTTCAAGAACCTTTACATTTTTGAACCCTGCTTTTGAAATCACATTCAGATATTTATCTTTCATCATAGCGCCGGACAAACATCCTATATATGCCTCAACGGAATTTTGTATGGACTTTGGCAGCGATTTAAGCAAAACCACGTCCGAGACCATAAGCCGGCCGCCCGGCTTTAATACCCGATACGCCTCTTTAAAGGCATCGCTCTTGTCTGGAACTAAATTGATAACGCAGTTGGAAATCACCACATCAACTGAATTGTCATCTACGGGCAGACGTTCAATTTCCCCGAGCCGGAACTCGACATTTGTATAATGTCCCTTCTGAGCATTTTCCTTTGCCTTTTCGACCATTTCGGCGGTCATATCAACGCCGATGACTTTTCCGGCCGGGCCGACTTTATTTGCTGCGAGAAAACAATCAAATCCTGCGCCGGAACCCAAATCAAGCACCGTTTCGCCCTGTCTAAGAGAAGCCAAGGCAATCGGATTCCCACAGCCTAATCCCAGATTCGCACCTTCCGGCACATCTTGCATATCTTCTTCGGAATATCCTATTTTTTTACTGATGGTCTTAGCTGTGTTTGCCCCACCGCCGCAGCCGCACCCCTGCGGAGCGCAACTACTCGACGAGCGGGCAACCTTCCGATAACCCTCCAGGACAATTTTTTTGATTTCTTCCTTCTTCATTTGTTGGTCTCCTTCTTGAATTTATTTCTTACGTTACTATGGTGCCGTATAAATCAAATAAACACCGCCCAAAAGAACGAGGACCCCGCAAACTTTCTTTAGAATAACGGCCCCCTTTGAACGCTCGTTCCAGTCCATATATTGCTGCACGAGTTCCGTTGACGTTCCGGCCAGTACAATTACCGAGCAATGTCCGATTCCGTAAACCAGCAGCAGCAAAACACCATAAAACAGATTTGTGGTCGCCAGTTTGAACGTAACACCGAGCATCGGGGCCATATAAGCAAAAGTGCAGGGCCCTATGGCAATTCCAAAAACCAGGCCAAGAATAAAAGCTGCGAGTGCTCCTTTGCGTTTCATCCCGACCTGTCCCGGCCCTGACCACGGCATCGGAATAACGTCAAGCAGATGAAGTCCGACTAAGAAAAATATCAATGCCACAAAATAATTCCCGTATTCGCCGACATCGCCCATCATTCTTCCTGCAGCGGCAGTAATCGCTCCAATAAGCCCAATGGTTATAAGTATTCCTGCAGCAAATAAAATGGAAATCCAGAAAGCTCGTTTTGTTGATATTCTGCCCTGCTCATCGATAAATCCCACTATCAGCGGAATACTCGCCAGATGGCAGGGGCTGAGAATTATGCTCAGCACACCCCAAATAAAAGCAGCACCTATCGCTATCAGCGGGGTACTTTCAACTGCGCGAGTCAAATTGGTAAAAAGCTGCTGTATCATTTCATTTTTGTAAGTTCGATGCCAAATTCCTTCCACTTGGCCAAAATGTCCTCCTTGGGGAAAAAACCTTCGTGTCGAAATAACTCTTTGCCGGATGCATCGAAAAATATCTGGGTGGGAATAATCGTTACTCCGTATTCTTTAGACTTGTCAGGATTTTTCCAGACATCGATAAATTCCACATTGATAACACCGGCGTAATCTTTCTTCAGATCCTCAAGTATCGGTGCCATCATTTTACAGGGAATACACTTGTCAGCCCCCAAATCAACTAACCTCGGCAGTTTCTTCGGCTGGTCTAACTCTTGAGGCTGGACAGCCACGGATTGAGACCGCTGGGATTGGTTTTCCTTATTCTTCAGTACGACAACAGCCGCCACCGATGCAACAAGAAGTAAAACTATAATTATTTTCCATAAATTCCTCATTTGAGTATTTCCTTTAATTGTTCGACCGAAGGCATTTTACCGGCAACCTTAACGTTTCCGTCAACAGCAAGAGCAGGCGTTATCATAACGCCGAATTTCATAATCTCTTTGATATCTGTAACTTTTTCGATTTCATATTCAACGCCTAACTGCTTCGCCGCAGCTTCAGCATTCTCCGCAAGTTTTCTGCACTTCGGGCAGCCGGTACCCAATATTTCAATCTTTACCATTTGCTCTTTTCCTTAAGTTTTTTATCAATTTTTGCATTTTTTCCAAAGCATCTTGTTCTCGTTCATTCTTTGGAGCATAAGCGGGATTTGTAATTTTCCACGTAATCTTCCCGTAAATCGGCTCTCCTTCGTACGCTCCAATATCAAAAAGTTCATAGTTTCTAAACCTTGTTGGTTTTTCCTGATAACAGGACCACACTGCGTCTTTAATAGTCTCTGGTGTTCCTTCGTCAACCAAATCAATTAGTTTTGTCTGCTCTATAAATCTATCTACCCAAAGCTTGGGAATATTAAAAAGATAAGGTGCAGGCGCCTTTGTTCCAATTATTCTTCGGTTTTTATCAACTCCATTCTCATATAAAGCCCGAATACATTCCCCAACTAAATGGCCGGGTGACTCCGGACCACACACAATCAAATACCTGATGTTGGGGTTGGCAACTATATTGCAAATTACTTTTTCTAATCCTACATTTTCGGTTTGCAATGTCCCGGCTAACGCTGCGCCGCTTTCTAATCCCGTCCTGACAAGCTGTTCTATTGATTGAGGCAACTCCTCTCTTCTCCATTTTAAAATCACAACTACCGCAACCGGCGAATAGTCATTGCCGCGAAGGTAACAACCTTCTTCCGGCGGATAGCCGACCGCAGGCTCACTTTTCCTGATTTCAGTCATTCATTTATCCCCAAAATGTACCGAAGAACATTCCAACAATGGCTGACATCACGATTACCAGAGTCGTAAAGACAATCGTTTTTTTATAGCCCATTATCTTGAAGAGGACTATTATGCTTGGTAAAGACAAGGCAGGCCCTGCCAGCAATAACGCAAGCACAGGACCTTTGTGCATTCCCAGACTCATAAGCGCCTGCGTAATGGGTATCTCAGTCAGCGTTGCGAAATACCAGAATGCCCCGATAACGCTGGCGATGAGATTGGAACTAAGAGAATTGTCACCGACCCATTGGGCAACCTGTTTTTCAGGAATCAAAACACTGATAAAACCTACGATAAAAACGCCCCCGTAAAGCAGAGGCACAAGCATTTTTGCGAAGTCCCATGTGTTCGACATCCACAGGCGCAGCTCATCTTTTTCAAACCACCCTAAGGCCATAAACAGTACTGCCAGTCCGCAGGCCCCCGCCAGATACCAGCGAATATGATAAACCGTCATAATCCAGCTTGGGCGGTCAGTCGTTTTTGCAATGTCGAGTTTTGGTAGGTCTAACTTGTCGCTGGCTTTCAGTTCGCCCAAATTCTCCTCAAGCTGGAAATGCACAGCATCCTTTGTTTCATTTAGCACGACGGCATTAAAAGTCCTGCCGTCGGTTGTTGTTACAGTAACTTTGCCCGGGTTGAACCAGTCGGAGAAAATAAGAAACAGAAGCATAGCGGCGAGGAACAAACCGTTCTTGCCGATGTGCCGATGAGGTTTTTCCGATTGTGGCATTTGGAGAGCTGCCTCGGTCTTTGCCTTTTCGGTCTTGCGGAAGATTACCGCCATCAGCACGCCTATTACGACCGAAAAAACGATTGAGCCGACAGCGCGCCAAAGGCCGATGTCAAAGCCCAGCACGCGGGCGGTCAAAAATATCGCAAGGACGTTTATTGCCGGCCCAGAATATAAAAACGCCGTCGCAGGACCAAGCCCGGCGCCTAATTGGTATATACCCGCGAACATCGGCAGCACGCTGCACGAGCACACAGCCAGAATACAGCCCGAAACAGATGCCACGCCGTATGCGAGAATGGGATTGGCCTTCGGGCCCAGATAACGCATCACAGACTCCTGTGATAAAAATGTGATAATTGCGCCGGCGATGAACAATGCCGGCACAATGCAGGCAAGAGTATGATTGCGGGCATACCACTGAAGCAGCCGAAACGCCTCGTAAATCGCCTGCTGAATTTTGGGATTGCCCAGCGGCAGGAAATACGCAACAAGGAAGATGCCCACAAGTGCAGCAAAGATTTTTAGTTCCCTTTTCATAAGATATGGTTCCCTTAATCGGTTAAAGCACAGTCAAAAGCTGCTTGCTTTCTCTGGCCCGCTGTTTCAGCACCCCTGTTATGCAGGAAAAAAAATCAAGTATACAGGAGCATTTAAGCCTATAAATGACCTTCAGCCCCTCCTTCCGGCAGTCCAGCACGCCGGCGCCAACCATAACCGAAAGATGCCGCGAAACATTCGACTGCTCCGAGCCGATATGTTCAGCAATATCGCAAACGCATTGCTCTTTATTCTTTAGAAAATCCAGAATCGCTATCCGCAATGGATGCGATATCGCCTTCGCAATCTCCGCCTGTTTCTCAAACAGCATCTTTTTCTGCTTATTTAACATAGTCCACCTCAAAACCTGATAACTATATGTCTATATACTCATATAG
>JBAPXT010000110.1:0-7745 GCA_049284355.1 Sedimentisphaerales bacterium | reverse complement strand
GATTGAGGCAGCAGAAAAGAAGGGGCTGATAAAAGAAGAAACCGTTATAGTTGAACCGACCAGCGGCAATACCGGCATAGGACTTGCTTTCATTTGTGCTGCTAAGGGATACCGATTGACATTGACTATGCCGGAATCTATGAGCATCGAGAGAAGAAAGCTGTTAAAATTGTTCGGCGCGGAGATTGTTCTAACTCCCGCAGCGCTTGGTATGACCGGCGCAGTGAAAGAGGCGGAACGACTCGTGGCTGAAAATCCCAACGCTTTTATGCCGCAGCAATTTAAAAACCCTGCAAATCCACAGATTCACAGGGAAACTACGGCACAGGAGATTTGGGCGGATACTGATGGTAAGGTTGATATTTTTGTTTCCGGCGTCGGGACCGGTGGAACGTTGACCGGCTGTGGTGAGGTATTAAAACGGCGCAATAAGGACTTGAAGGTCATTGCGGTGGAGCCGAAAGATTCGCCGGTGCTTTCCGGCGGCAAACCAGGCCCGCATAAGATACAAGGTATCGGTGCCGGATTTGTGCCGGAAGTGTTGAACGTTAAGATAATCGACGAAATTATTCAGGTCTCCAATGATGATGCTATGGAAACGGCCCGCCAATTGGCGGCAAAAGAGGGAATAGTAGTGGGAATAAGCTCAGGGGCCGCGCTGTGGGCGGCAATCCAGCTTTCGCAAAGGCCGGAAAACAAAGGCAAAATAATAGTGGTAATTTTGCCCGATACCGGAGAGAGATATATCTCTACTGAAATGTTTGAATAATAAGATTTTGCTTTTTCGAGAGGGTCTGACAATGAGAGAGAGCAGGTTGAACAGCAGAAAAATAGAAAATTTGGTCGGCGAAATCACCAGGACGTACAAGGGCGATTCCGGCATAAATTTTATCGAGGCCTCTAATCTGCCCGTGCGGGATAAGATTGTGGAGATTCTTGATTTGTTCACCGAGTTGCTTTTCCCGGGCTATACCGGCAAAAGGACAGTTACAAAATCGAACATCAATTACGTTGTCATTGATATTTTGTACCATGTCTATACGGAGCTTTCCGAGCAAATAGAGCGGGCTTACAAATACCGCTGCAGGATGGAGAAGTGCGATACCGGCGACTGTCGGGCAATGGCTGAGGATGCGGCCGAATATTTGCTGACCCGCCTGCCGGAGATTAGGGAGATGCTCAAGGGCGATGTCGGTGCCGCTTTCGACGGCGACCCTGCTGCGAAGTCTTATGAAGAAATTGTAATAAGTTATCCCTGCATTATGGCAATTGCGACGTATCGTGTTGCCCACGAATTATATCTGAAAGATGTGCCGCTGATTCCGCGCATAATGACCGAATGTGCGCACGCAAGGACCGGCATTGATATACACCCGGGCGCAAAGATAGGCAAAAACTTCTTTATCGACCACGGCACCGGCGTTGTAATAGGTGAAACTACGGTCATAGGTGAAAACGTGAAAATTTATCAGGGTGCTACGCTCGGAGCTCTCAGTTTCCCCAAGGATGAAAGGGGAAGGATAATAAAGGGCGGTAAAAGGCATCCAACGATAGAGGACAATGTAACAATCTATGCCGAGGCAACTATACTTGGCGATGTAGTCATCGGAAAAGGCGCGGTAATCGGCGGCAATGTCTGGATAAAAGAGTCGGTGCCGCCCGGCGTTACCGTTACAACGCCGAAAGCAGACTTGATTTATGTAAAACATGACAAAGGAGTAAAAAATAAAAAAGCCCGCTCTTAGCTTTTGTTTTTTTACTTTTTTCAGGAGGTTTTTTGGACGAGAAGCTGCTTGAAAAAATTAAACGCTTAAAGACCGAGCGTAAGGCCGTGATACTTGCGCACAATTATCAGTCACCTGAAATTCAGGACCTGGCTGATTTTTGCGGCGATTCTCTGGGCTTGAGTATAAAAGCGGCACAAACCGATGCGAGGGTAATCGTATTTTGTGGCGTAAAATTTATGGCAGAGACCGCTGCAATTATGTCCCCTCAAAAAACCGTGCTTTTGCCGGATAAATTTGCCGGTTGTCCTATGGCTGATATGATAACCGCAAAGCAACTAAGCGGCCTGAAACAAAAGTATCCCGATGCGTTGGTGGTCTGTTATGTCAATAGTTCCGCCGAGGTCAAGGCACAGAGCGATTATTGCTGCACCAGCTCTAATGCGGTTGAGGTGGTAAACTCTATACCGCAGGATAAGCAGATTATTTTTGTGCCGGACCTGCATCTCGGCCGGTTTGTAACCGAAAAAACCGGCAGAAAAATTGTGCTCTGGCCGGGTTATTGTGTAACCCATGTAATGATAACCGAAGAGGATATTAAAAATGCAAAAGCAAAGTACCCCGATGCGATTGTAATGGCTCATCCGGAATGTACGGAATCGGTCAAAAGGCTTTCCGACCAGTTGCTTAGCACCGGCCAAATGCTCGAATTTGCCAAAAAAAGCACCGCAAAACGCTTTATATTAGCTACCGAGACAGGAATGATTTATCCTTTGAAAAAGCAAAACCCCGAAGCTGAATTTATTGCAGCCAGCGACAGGGCGGTTTGCCCCAATATGAAAAAGATTACTCTGGAAAAAGTGGCCTGGTCGCTAGAGGATATGCAGTATAAAATTACGGTGCCGGAAAAAGTCAGGATAAAAGCAAAAAAGGCCCTTGATAGAATGGTAGAAATTTTACCTTCAGAAATGAGGAATGATTAAACAGATGAACAAAGAAACTCAATATCACCTGGAAACTCTCGCCCTACATGCAGGCCAGAAAGTTGATTCGGATACCCTCAGCAGGGCTGTGCCGATTTATCAGACGACAAGCTACGTGTTTAAGGATACCGAGCATGCGGCGAGCTTATTTGCGCTAAAAGAATTTGGCAATATTTATACCCGCCTGATGAATCCTACGACTGATGTATTGGAGAAACGGCTGGCTGCACTGGAAGGCGGGGTGGGCGGTTTGGCATTAAGTTCAGGCCAGTCGGCTATCTATGTGAGCGTATTTAATATCTGCGGTGCGGGTGGGCATATCGTATCTTCGAATTCGCTCTATGGCGGGACTGTTACACTGTTTAGCCAGACATTCAAAAAGCTGGGTATCGATGTAACATTTGTAGACCCGAAAAAGCCGGAAAACTTTGCAAAGGCGGTCAGGAAAAATACGAGATTGGTTTATATAGAGACAATCGGCAATCCGAAAAACGATATTTTGCAGTATGAAAAAATAGCAGAAGTCGCCCATAAGAACGGTATGCCGGTAATTTGCGACAATACCGTTGCGACACCAATGTTGTTCAGGCCGTTTGAGTACGGTATCGATATTGTGGTTCATAGCTGCACAAAGTTTATTGGCGGACACGGTACAAGCATAGGCGGAGCAATTGTCGATTCGGGTAAATTCGGCTGGACGAACGGCCGCTATCCTGAGTTGAGCGAACCTGACCCGAGTTATCACGGCGTCAAATATGTCGAGTCATTCGGTGAATTGGCGTATATCATCAAGGCCAGGACTCAATTTTTGCGTGATATGGGTTCCTGTATGTCGCCGTTCAATGCTTTTTTATTTTTGCAGGGGCTGGAAACGCTGCATCTGCGTATGCCGCGGCACAGCGAGAACGCACTTAAGCTCGCACAATGGCTGCAGGACCAGCCGATGGTGAATTGGGTCAATTACCCCGGACTTCAATCGCATCCGGATTATGAGCTGGCTAAGAAATACCTGCCCAAAGGCCAGGGTGCAATTCTCGGCTTTGGAATAAAAGGCGGCAGAAAAGCCGGCATTAAGTTTATCGATAGTGTCAAATTGGCCAGCCACCTTGCAAATATCGGCGACAGCAAAACGCTGGTGATACATCCAGCCAGCACAACTCATCAGCAGCTAAGCCCGGAAGAACAGCTTGCAGCCGGCGTAACTGAAGATTATATTCGTGTCTCAGTAGGCACCGAGCACATCGATGATATAATTGCTGATTTCGAAAATGCTCTGAAGTTAAGCCAGAGGTAAGAATTATGTGGGAATATACAGATAAAGTTAAAGACCATTTTTTCAATCCGCACAATGTCGGAGAAATAGAAAACCCCGACGGCGTCGGCGAGGTCGGTTCTCTGGCCTGCGGTGATGCCTTAAAGCTTACCTTCAAACTTGATAAAAACGGCAGAATTAAGGACGCAAAATTCAAAACCTTCGGCTGTGCAAGCGCAATAGCAACATCGTCGGTGTTGACCGATATGATAAAGGGTTTGACGCTGGAAGAAGCTGCTAAAATCACCAACAGGGACATTGCGAATTATCTGGGCGGGCTTCCTGAGCAAAAAATGCACTGCTCGGTTATGGGCAGAGAAGCTCTCGAGGCGGCGATTGAAAATTACCATGGCGGCAGCAAAAAGAAACACGAGCTTGAAGGAAGGGTTGTTTGCAACTGCTTCGGCGTTACTGAAAATGAAATCGAAAGAGTCATACGCGAAAACGACCTCACTACCGTTGAGCAGGTGACCAATTACTGTAAAGCAGGCGGCGGCTGTGGCGGCTGTAAAGGTGAAATCGAAAAAATCATCGAAAATATCCAGGGCGAAAAAGCGGGACATATCCCTGAAACAGCACCTCGATGGGCGAGCAGATTGACAAATATCCAAAAGATACAAATGATTCAGCAGACAATCAACGAGCAAATTCGGCCAGCCCTGCGGGAAGACGGCGGCGATATCGAGCTGATTGACGTTGACGGCAGCAAAGTCATCGTCGCCCTGCGAGGAATGTGCGCACAATGTGCGCTTGCGAATATCACGATGAAAGACCTTGTTGAGGCCAAACTCAGAGAATTCGTCAGCAATGAACTCTACGTGGAAGAAGCAAAGGACGCAGCCAACGACCAAAGGAAATAAGCTATGAGAACTATATACTTCGACAACAATGCCACCACTAAAGTCGCAGAGGAGGTGTTCGAAGAAATCAAGCCGTATTTCTGTGAGCTTTACGGCAATCCTTCGAGTATGCACACCTTCGGCGGACAGGTCGGCATTAAAATCCGCAATGCACGCGAAAAAGCGGCAGCGCTTCTCGGCTGCGACCCGGCTGAAATCATATTTACAGGCTGTGGCACCGAAAGTGACAACACGGCAATCAAAGGTACGCTTGCTGCCTATCCGAACAAGCATAAAATCATAACTACCAGGGTTGAGCATCCGGCTGTGTTGACGGTCTGCAGGGAGATGGAAAATCACGGCTACACGGTTGTAGAACTGAGCGTTGATAAGCAGGGTCGGATTGATGTGGCAGAGCTGGAAAAGCAAATCGATGATGATACCGCTCTTGTTACGATAATGTACGCAAACAACGAGACCGGCGTAATATTTCCTGTAAATGAAATCACAGAATTAGTTACCGGCAGGGGGGTGGTCTTTCACACTGATGCCGTTCAGGCGGTCGGTAAAATTCCCATCAACCTCTCGAAAAGCAGTATCGATTTGCTTAGCATATCGGGCCACAAACTGCACGCGCCTAAGGGAGTGGGAATACTCTATGTTAGAAAAGGGACCCGCCTCGCCCCGTTTATGCTGGGCGGACATCAGGAAGGAGGCCGAAGGGCCGGCACCGAAAATGTCCCCGGCATTATCGGCTTGGGAAAAGCCTGCGAATTAGCTATGCAAAATTTCAGCGAGGAAAATAAAAGGGTCAGGAACCTTCGCGACAAGCTCGAAAAGGCAATTCTCAAAAAATGCCCCGATTGCTTGGTCAACGGCGACACCGAAAATCGCCTGCCGAACACAAGTAACATTAGTTTCGAATTTATCGAAGGAGAGGCGATTCTGCTTATGCTCGATAAATTTGGCATCTGTGCCTCCAGCGGCTCCGCCTGCACGTCCGGCTCGCTCGAACCATCTCGCGTTTTGCGTGCTATGGGCGTTCCTTTCACTGCCGCCCACGGCTCAATCCGCTTTAGCTTAAGCCGATACAACACCGAAGAAGATGTTGACTACACAATTGAAAAAATGCCCGGGATTGTCAACCGCCTCCGCGAATTGTCGCCTTTTGTTAAGAAATAGAAGGCCTATTTCGCAACCTGTTTATTAACCTTGTCAATAAGCGCAATTGTGTGCTTGAGAAGGTTCGTGCCGCCGTAGTTTCCATGGCCCGGCACGACAATTTTTGCGTCCTTGTATCTTGCCAATACCTTTTCGACAGAACGCGGCCATTGCTGCATATCTGCATCCGCTGTGTAGCCCGCGTCTTTTGCATCCAGCGCCTTAACCATACATCCGCCGAACAGGATTTTGCGATTGTGAAAATAGACGACTATGTTATCTATCGTGTGGCTTGGCCCCGGATAATACACCTCAACCGTCTCCTCAGGGAATTCGAGTTTCAGGCCTTTGATAAGCTCAAACGTGTGGTTGGGCGGCATAAAGGTCATTTGTCTGCACGCCTGATGGTATGGAGTATTATCCGTTTCCGCAAAAGATTTAATAATCTTCTCCTTTTCCGCGGGGCCTCTTTCCTGAATAAGCTTTGCTGTAACGTCTGAACCATAGACGGCTACTCCTCTGCTTAATAAAAACTCGTTGCCGCCGAGGTTATCGTTATGAAAACCCGTGTTAATCTCAATCAGATTTGCATCTCCGAAATTTTTTCTTGTCCACTCATAGACAAGTTTCGTGGATTCCGGCTCGCAGGGCGTCCCACACCATACAAAATTCGCGTCTGAGACCCTGACCAGCAGCGAATCGCAAGGAACACTGAATCGCCCGAATGGGATCTGGTGCACAACCAGATATGCATCTTTATCTATCCGGGTGATTGTGAGACTGTCGCCTATGCGGGCGATTTTGTCCTCATCCTGTCCGAGTGCATTGAATGTAATGCAGCATAAAATCACGATGGGTATGATTCTGGGCGTCATTTTTAGCTCTCCTGTTATTACAAAATATACAATACGTATTACGCACGACAAGAACTGCCGAGGGAGGGAGTCAAACCCTCGCCAATGGTAAACTGGACGGGATTTTAAATCAAGCCCGTTGTCAAATGCCTCCGCGAATTGTCGCCTTTTGTCGCTAAATAATAAATGTGGGCAAAAAATTTCCTCAGCCTAAGGCACCCTGAGAAGCACAGGTATATGGCCGCTCTGTTGGAGCATTTCTATAATGTGCAGAATAATAAAAATCCAGATGAACCACATCCCAAATACAAGTTTCTTTACGAAAACATCGGCGTTTACTTGATATTGTATGCTGCCTTTATACAGTGATAATTTGGGTATAAATCGTGGTGTACATTTGATGTAATCGAGATACCCCTTGTCGAATTTGTCCACCAGCTTCTTTTCTTCCACAAGAATCGTCAGGGGATAGTACGACAAATAGAAAATGACTAGTACCGCCAGAACAAGGATATTTTCTGATGCTAATCCGATGCCAATCGCTCCTATGAGACTGAAAACATACAAAGGGTGCCGCACCATCGAGTAAGGGCCTTCCGTGATAAGCTCGAGCTTTTTGTAACCGCTGATGTATAATAACGACCACAGCCTGCCAACGCTGCAAATCGTAAGCAGAAATAAGCCAGACATCTCAAGGACGGTATCTGTCAAACTATTCTGACTGAAGGAGTGCGTCGTAAAAAGTGCCAGCAACAGAACCAAGACGCCGAAGACGCGGGAAACCAACACCCGCTGGCGTGCAATCTTGAATAGCAGTTTGCTTTCTTGCGAACTCATCTTTTAGTCACTACACCTTTTGCACAAAGCCAAGC
>JBAPXT010000109.1:0-6657 GCA_049284355.1 Sedimentisphaerales bacterium | reverse complement strand
ATCTTAGCAGCCTCTACCAAAGCCATATCAGGGGTAATTGTTCCATTGGTCCAAATCTCCAGAATCAACTTATCATAATTGGTTCGCTGACCCACCCGGGTGTCTTCAGTTGCGTAGCGAACCCTTGTAACCGGTGAATATACCGCATCGATTAATATTCTGCCAAGTTCCTGTTCAAATCTATCCGCAGTGGCGATTCGTTCCGAAGCCGGTAGATAGCCGCGGCCACTTTCAACTACCATTTCCATTTCAAAATTCACATCTTCGGTCAAAGTGGCTAACACCATATCTTTGTTTATCACTTCGATGGCTGGGTCTGCAACTATATCGGCTGCTGTTACAACACCGGCCTTGTCTGCCGAGACTTTCATTACTTTTGGACCTTCACCCTGGAGCCGAACAATAAGATTCTTGACATTCAAAACTATCTCAGTGACATCCTCCATTACCCCCTTCAAGGAGGTAAATTCATGGTCTGCACCTGCCACTTTAACAGATGTTACGGCACTACCTTCCAAGGAGGAAAGTAATACGCGTCTTAAGCTGTTACCGACAGTGGTGCCAAAACCACGCTCGAAAGGCTCAATGAAGAACCGGCCATATCTGTCACTCGACACCGTTGTATCTCGTTTAACATGAGTCGGCAACTCCAAACCACGCCATGTAACTCGCATATATACCTCCTTAACGTCTATTAACAATTCACTATCAACCAGTAAAATCTAAAATAGTCAATTGGGCCCCCAAGCACCTTATCCGGTGTTTGGGAACACCCCAAATACTACCTTGAACAAAACTCTACAACCAGCTGTTCCGCAACAGGAATCTGAATATCATCTCTGGTGGGTAGTGCAACAATAGCAGCTTCTGGCTTTTCACTATCCAACTGCAACCAATTCTGTGCGGTAAAATTAGGGTTACTTTCCAATTGCGCTTTTACTTTCTTTTTGCTTTTTTCGGAACCCTTGACTGTTATCTTGTCGCCGACTTTTACAGTATAATCACCGATACTAACTTTGTGGCCTTTCACATAAATATGGCCGTGTGTAATCAATTGCCTGGCAGCCTTACGTGAGGACGCAAAATTCAACTTATACAGCACATTATCCAAACGCCTCTCCAGCAACTGCAGCAAAATTTCACCGGTATTACCCTTCATCCGCTCGGCTTCGTGGAAATACCTCATAAACTGTCGTTCCATAATGCCGTAGTACCTTTTGACTTTTTGCTTTTCACGCAGCCGAACAGCGTATTCGCTTGCCCTGCCTCTGCGCCAACCGTGCATACCAGGACCTAAATTACGCTGTTTTTTTTCGACCGGGCACTTAGCAGTCTCACACCTGATGCCCTTGAGCATCAGCTTCATCCCTTCACGACGGCAATATTTACAAGATGAACCAAGATAACGTCCCATCTTTTTATTTACCTCCAAAAACCTTCAAGGGGGTACTCCGTTTTACAGCAAGCCACAAAATGAAAACACATTAGAGTACCCTTTGCTTTATACTCGTCTCCGCTTCGGTGGTCTACAACCATTATGTGGAAGCGGTGTGACATCCTCTATCGAGGCGATGCGCAACCCAACCTGCTGTAGGGCTGATATTGCAGATTCACGACCTGAACCAGGCCCTTTAACCCTAATTTCAATCTCCCGCACGCCGTTACGCATAGCGGTATTGGCGCAACGTTGCGCAGCCTGTTGCGCAGCAAAAGGGGTACTTTTGCGCGAGCCCTTGAAACCGACACAGCCTGCCGAACCCGAGCAAATTGTGTCACCATCCAGATCCGTAATTGTAATTAACGTATTATTGAATGTCGCCTTTATGTGCACTATAGCCCTGGCGACATTTTTCTTAACTTTCCTTCCTGTAGTCTTTGCCATTATTAGAAAAATCCTCAAATAACAAAACTATCCTTTTTGAGCAGCGAAATTGAACTATCCTCGCTGTTCCTTCACACCTTTCTTGCCTGCCACAGTCTTTCTGGGGCCTTTGCGAGTTCGTGCATTACTCCGAGTGCGCTGGCCCCGAACAGGCAAACCTTTTCTGTGGCGAACGCCTCTATAACAGCCTATATCTCGCAATCGAGCGATATTTTGAGCGGTCTGCCTGCGAAGCTGACCTCCCACGGTGTAATTTCGGTCAATAATCTGAGTTATTCTGCTTAGCTCGTCTTCGCTGAGTTTGCCGGCTTTGGCGCTTTTTTCGATTTTGGCCTCTTTCAAAATCATTTCCGAAGTATGCCGACCTATACCATGAATATAAGTCAATGAAATCCATATGGATTTGTCATTAGGTATATCAACACCTGTTATACGGGGCATATCAGCTCCTTTTCACATCCGGCCTGACGATACAATTAACCCTGGCGCTGTTTGTGTCTTGGGTTGATACAAATCACCCGCACAACGCCTCTGCGACGAACAATCTTGCAATTTTCACATATACGTTTTACAGAACTTCTAACTTTCATTTTTGCAATCTACTTCCGTTTTCATATCTCATTTGAGACGCATTTTTCAATTTCGCAACACTATTCGGCCTCTATTCAAATCATACGGTGACATTTCAACTGTAACAGTATCACCCGGCAAAATTCGAATAAAATGCATCCTCATTTTACCCGAAACATGCGCCAAAATCTTGTGGCCGTTTTCCAATTCCACTCTAAACATTGCATTCGGCAATGCATCAGTCACCGTAGCCTGCAATCTTATTGTGCTCTTTTCTGCCATAGGCATCTACGAAGCTAAAAGTTGGAAACTTTCGAACTTGAAGTTCCGCAGCTTTTCGCTTTGAGTTCTTCTGTTTTCACTACTTTACAGTCAGCACCTCGCAACCATTTTTCACTATTGTAATCGTATGCTCAAAATGAGCCGAGCATTTTCCATCCTTTGTTACCACTACCCATCCGTCTTTCAGAGTTCGCACGTCACTGGTGCCGGCATTAACCATCGGCTCTACTGCCAAGACCATACCTTCAGTAAGAACGATATCACAGCTAAGCAATTCATCACTGACAAAGTTGGGAACTTTCGGCTCTTCGTGCATTTTTACACCAATGCCGTGTCCAACAAAATCCTTCACTATCGAAAAGCCAGCCGATTCAGCATAATTCTGCATTTCTGCGGCTATCCGGCTCCATTTAACACCCGGTTTCGCTTGAGCTATTGCAATATCGAGAACACGCTTAGTCACGTCTATAAGTTTGCGTTTATCCTTAGAAATCTCGCCAACAGCAACCGTAACAGCGGCGTCTCCACAATAGCCATCAAGCCTGGCGCCAAAATCAATGCTCAGGATATCGCCATCCTCAAGCACAACGGTCTCGGAAGGAATTCCATGGACGACCTGCTCATTTATCGAGGCGCAAATGCAGGCTGGAAACGGAACCCGAGCATACGGACTGCGTACACCCTTAAACAAAGCTGATGCACCAGCTTGCGCTGTAATTTGCGAAGCTACGCTGTCCAACCAGGCAGTGGTTATTCCCGGTTCTACAACCTCTTGTAATTTTGAAAGAACATCGGCTACAACAGCACCTGCTTTATGAATCAACTCAATTTCTCTTCGGCTGCGAAGCGTTATAGCCATTTAATTTCGTATCTCGCCTCATATTTCACGCTTCGGCGAGGGTATCCAAATTTTCGAACAATAGAGCGCTCACCTTATCGGCATCTTTGTTAGCATCAACATCATAAACAGTGTTGTTCTTTCTATAGTAATCCACCACTGGTTCCGTCTGCTGATGGTACGCCTTAAGCCGATTTGTAACCACTTCGGGGCTGTCATCAGGCCTTTGAATAAGCGAGGTGCCATCGTTATCACATATTCCTTCGACCTTTGGTCTTAGGTTTTCTATGTGGTAAACCGCACCACATTCAGGACAGCTTCTTCTGCCGGTCATTCGCTTGGCCACCATCCGGTCATTCACCTTTAAGTTCAAAACAGCATCTATTTTTTTGCCGTTACAAGCCAATGATTCATCAAGCTCGACAGCCTGATTAATAGTTCTGGGAAAACCATCCAGCACGAAACCGGCCTGTGGTGTCTTTTTAATCACACCAGCCATCATTTCAACTATTACTTCATCCGGAACAAGTTCACCTGAATCCATATACTTTTGGGCACATTTACCTAATTTTGTTCCCGCAGCTCTTTCCTGCCGCAAGATGTCTCCACTGGATAAATGGAGCAGACCATATTTTTCAACGATGCGCTTACACTGCGTTCCTTTGCCCGCTCCCGGAGCACCCAACAAAACTATCCTCACACATAGGCTCCTTTAATTCTGCCGGTTTCACTAAAACCATCATAGCTGCGCATTAAGAGGTTAGCCTCGATTTTCTGCACCAGGTCCAGCGAGACACTGACAACTATCAACAAGCCGGTGCCACCCAGGAAAGATGCTATTCGCCAATCAACTCCTAATAATATCGTAACCACCGAGGGCACAACGGCAATTATGGCTAAGAATGCAGCTCCAAAATAAGTAATTCTGGTCATTACCTTTTCCAAATAGTCAGAGGTTCTGCGGCCAGGGCGAAGTCCCGGGATGAAGCTGCCTGAATCCCTCAGATTTTTGGCCATTTCCTTCGGCTGAAACTGTATTGTTGTCCAAAAGTAAGCAAACAAAAATATCAATAGCATATATAAAATATTATAGGTATAAGCACCAGGCCCCAAAGCATTTTGCAAACTCTGAAGAATTACCGACGCCGGGAACCTGTTTGCCAACTGGCCAATTATCACCGGCGGGAACATCATAAAACTTGACGCGAAAATTATCGGCATCACTCCACCGTGATTGACCCTAAGCGGTAGATAATGTCTTTGTCCACCATACATCCTGCGACCACGCATCTGCTTCGCCTGCTGAATAGGTATTCGGCGCTGGCCCTGAGTTATTAGTATGGCCCCCGCAACAACAAACACAAACGCTGCAATCAGGAACAATACCGTTGCCGGGCCTATGGTTCCAGGAGATGCACCGACACTGAAATCAACATTCTGCCAAAGCATTTGAATTGCCCAAGGCATTCTGTCAATAATGCCGGCCATAATTATCAAACTGATACCATTGCCTATGCCGTATTCATCTATTTGCTCGCCGAGCCACATCAAGAAGATGGTACCGGCCGTCATGCCAACAACGCCCATTATCATAGCCTGCGAATACATACCAGGATAGATATAGGCTCCCAACCCGAATAGCCTTATATACATTATCGCCTGAAAAAGACATACCGGCACTGTCAAGTAGCGTGTGTACTCCTGTATTTTCTTATAGCCGGTTTGGCCCTCCTGGCGTAACTTTTTCAAGGAGGGAACAACCTCCGCCAACAACATAAGAAAAATCGACGCCATAATATAGGGCATAATTCCCAGACCAAACACGCTATTGTGGCTCAAAGTTCCACCTGTGAACATCTGGAGATATTCAGCTGCTCTGCCTAAAGGACTATTTGTGTCTCTTGTGCTGACGGCAGCTTCTATCTTCGACCGGTCAAAACACGGTGTAGGGATATGGAAACCAATCCTGTATATCAGCAGCAACGCCACAGTAAAAAGAATCTTGTTGCGCAGGTCCGCGATTCTGAATATGTTAATTACCGTTCCAAGCATCTTTAATATTTGCCGCTAATCTTTCTCTTTTTTATAATAATTAAAATCAATTACTCTATTACCTTTGCTGTACCGCCGGAAGCTACAATCTTCTGCTCTGCGGTCTTGCTGAATTTATGAGCCGTTACCTGCAATTTTTTTGTCAGTTCACCATCGCCAAGAATCTTGACTTTATCTCTAAGGCTGTCTATCAATCCGGCATCGGATAACTGTTCCACACCAACGGTAGTCCCCTCGTCAAACCTTTCCAATTGTGATACATTAACAATTTTGTAGCGTGTTTCGAACTTGTAATTGCTAAAGCCGCGCTTGGGCAATCGCCTAAACAGAGGCATCTGCCCCCCCTCGTAAAGAGATACCGAAAAGGAGCCAGACCTGCTGAGGCTGCCTTTGTGGCCCCGGCCACAGGTTTTGCCACGGCCCGTACCAACGCCCCTACCAACGCGCTTGCGAGCTTTATGTTTACCTGCGACAGAAGTTATTTCAAAATTTAACATTTGAATCATCACCACCTTTTTACAACTTCAACTTCTACACCACGAAGAGATTCAATCACTTCTTTACTGCGCAACTTCAACAACCCATTTAACGTAGCTTTGACAACATTTTTAGCAGAGGTGCTTCCGTAAACTTTTGTAAGTACATCCTGCACACCAGAGAATTCGAGCACTGCTCGAGCACTTGAGCCAGCGATAACTCCTGTGCCAGGGCTGGCAGGAACCAATGTTATCTTTGTCGCTCCGTATTTGCCGCTGACCTGGTACGGAATCGTCCGGCCAATCAGAGTTATTTTGTGTAAAGATTTCTTGGCATCTTTTATACCCTTCTCAACTGCTAATGGTACCTCATTAGCCTTACCATAACCGATACCCACTGTGCCTGCACGGTCACCAACTACAACCATCGCCGCAAAGCTAAACCGTCGGCCTCCTTTGACCACTTTGGCGCAGCGAAATATTTTTACTACCGTATCTTCCAACGGTTGCTCTTCCTGAGTAGATAGTTTAACCTCGTTAGAAGACCGCACCAAAGG
>JBAPXT010000108.1:0-11135 GCA_049284355.1 Sedimentisphaerales bacterium | reverse complement strand
AATAAAATCTTTGGCCTGGTTGTCAGCGACGTAAGCTGTATCCTGTGGTTTTGCATTCAGGGTCTGGATAAGTTTTTCGAAGCCGGCCGGCGAGGGTTTCCAGAATTGTCTGCCGAGCTGTTCGGTGTAGATTATGCACTTAAAATATTTTTCGATTTTAAGGGCCTGGACTTTTAACTGCTGGGCAGGCAGAAAGCCATCCGTCAGGAGGGCCAATGTGTATTTTCCGCTTAGCTGCCGGAGGACTTTTCCGGAGTCGGCAGGAAGTTTTATTTTCGGTTTGTGGCTGCGATACGTTTCTATCATTTTCTGGATAGTCTCGTTATTGTAGCTTATGCCGAGGTCATCAAGAGCGGAGTTGAATGTTTTTGTGCGATTGCCGGCGGTGAACTGCTGCCATAAGCTATCAAAAATCTCCTCAGGAGACAGCACGTCCACCAGGTTAGAGAGGGACTGTGCAACGGCTTTAAAGCCGCTTTTGCAGTAATCAAGCTCATCGTAAAGGGTGTCGTCTAAATCAAAAGCAACTGTTGTTATCATATTCAGTTTCAGGTTTTAAGATTAATCCTTGGCCGTTGCTACGTATATATATTTGAATGGAGCTATTTTGTAACCGGCACGCTGCAGGGCATCGAAAAGACCGGAATAGTTTTCTAACAGCCATATCTGATGGCGAGCAGCAACGACATCGTTCAGCTTTTTTACCGCCTCTGCCTGCCTCTGCTTGCCGCTGGTACCCGACAGGTCTTGAGTGTTAATCCAATAAGGCGTATAAGACTTTTGAAACAAGTAATGCTCAAAAAGGATGCCGCTGGCCCAGCCACCCACAACAATATAGTCCGGGGCAGCAACTTTGCTCATTTCTATTATTGTATTTCGGTATTCGACATGATGGCTGCTTGTTACTCTGAGTTTTGAAAATGCGACAAAGCCGTTGATAACAACGGCAAAAAATACTGCGCCAACAATAATAACCTGTGGGCGCATTCGGCGTAACACAGGCAGTATCGCCACCAGCATACATAATACCGCACACGGTACAGTCGCTGCCAAAAGCCAGGTGGGCAGAAAAACAGCTATCTGTGCGGGAGTTTTCGTTACTTTGATTAAGACGACAACTACGATTAGGATGGATAGAATAATAGCTGAAAGTGCTGCGGCATACTGCTTGTTGTTTGAAATCCTCAGGAACAGATGGAAGCCCAGCCCACCAACGAGACAAAGCAACGCATATGTGGGGAACTGTACCGGGAAGTCATTCCAGTTTTTTTCACCTAAACACAGGGTGATGAACCAAAGACTCAGCAGGGCAATAGCGAGCAGACGAAACTTTTTTTGGGCGAAGAGTTCTATGAGTCCTGCGACCACGAAAGGTATGCAAAGAAAAAAGTTGAAAAATACCTCTTCAACTTCTCTATGGAGGACGAAGCCCAAGTTAAATGCCTGATGAAGGGCTATGGTGAACAAACCTCTGGGGCTAAAGAAATAATCCTTGTAGCGGGGGGATATTACGACGACAGCAATAACTAAAATGACAGCGCAGAACAAAATATAGGGGCGAAAGCGAGGACGAAGGATGAAGAAGAGAGGCAGGGCGAATACAGCACTGGTCGAAATAAGTAAAGACAAAGCAAACGTCAAACTTGCGAGGATGGGTCTATCCAGCAGCCATAATAAAAGCGCCAGGAGCAGGAAGCAGAGCTGTGGGGTATATACTTCGGCAAATACTGAGTTTTCCAGAAAAATATAATTTGTCAGGAGGAACAGACTTGAAATGAGCGCTACGATGCGTTTGTGGCAGATAATTAGAGTTGTAAGGTAGAGAATCGCTACGGTCAGGGCACCAAGAAAGCAACTCATCAAGTTTATTGCGTAGTCGTCGGAGCCGGGAAAGATACGAATGACTGCTGCGCCGAGTAAATAGTATCCGATGTGCACCGACCTAGCAGCGAAGTTGAGGTTCTGCATTTGCTCCACATAAACGGCTGCATCGCCGTTCATCAGGGCTTTTGTGCATAGAGAGGCAAAGGCCGAGAAGATGGCCAGAAAGAGCAGGATGCCGATGACGATGTCTGTGGTTTTGCATGGTTGCAAGGTTTGAAGAAATGGAGCGGAGAGGCTGTTTAATTTTGTCTGAAAATTTTTGAGCATTAGTTTAGCATAAATCATCAGAGATACTTCTCCCTGCGAGAAAACCAGACAGCACGAATAAACTTTTTACAGGACTGCGCTATAAAAAACTTAGTAAATCACTGATATTGCAGTATAATATTACACGTTGTTGGTTCAAATGTCGATATTTTTAAATGTAGATAGCGATGGCAGGTGCCGTTAGTCAAACATCCGTAGCCTGCCGAATTACAATAATATAATATGGTTAGCTAATGTCAGGACGCTCAGTAATGAATAAGAGCCTTTATGATGTTTGTATTGTCGGCGGTTTGGGCCACGTGGGGCTGCCTCTTGGGATTTTATTAGCGGATGCAGGCAAAAAGGTAGTTCTTTATGACGTTAATCAAATCGCTATTGAGACCGTATCACAAGGCAAAATGCCGTTTTTGGAATCAGGGGCAGAAGAAATACTTAAGAAGGTCCTGAACAAAACTCTTTTCCTTTCTGCTAATAAAGATGTGATTTCCAAGAGCTATTTTGTTGTTATTGTAATAGGGACGCCGGTTGACGAACATCTGAACCCCCAGTTTGTGATGTTCAAAAAGTTTTTTGATGAAATAATAGATGTCATACAGGACAAGCAACACATAATATTGAGGAGCACGGTATATCCGGGCACCACAGAAAAAATTAAACGGTATTTAGAATCGCTAAATAAGCGCACAAGGGTTTCTTTCTGCCCGGAAAGAATCGCACAGGGAAAGGCAATAGAAGAGCTGCGCTGTCTGCCTCAAATTGTGGCGGCTTTCGATGAGGGCACTATCAATGAAGCGAAGAAGCTGTTCAGTTTGCTGACAGATGAGATAGTAATCCTCAGCCCTGGTGAGGCGGAGTTGGCGAAGCTTTTTGCTAACGTATGGCGTTATATTCAGTTTTCGATTTCCAATCAGTTTTATCAGATAGCAGTTCAGCAAGGTCTTGATTTTCACAAGATATACCGCGGTATTAAGTACAAATATCCGAGGTCGCAAAGCTTTTGCCCGCCGGGTCTTGCGGCAGGGCCGTGCTTGTTTAAGGACACGATGCAATTGGCGGCGTTCAGTAACAACAGCTTTTTTTTAGGACACGCCGCGATGCTCATTAATGAGGGGCTTCCTAATTTTATTGTTCAAAGACTCAAAGATAAATATGGTCTCAAAGATAAAAAAGTGGGGATTCTCGGCATGGCGTTTAAGGCTGATAACGACGATAAAAGAGAATCGCTGTCTTATAAGTTAAAGAAGATTCTGGAAATAGAGGCGAAGAAAGTTTTGTGTTCCGATGTGTACATTCAGGAGGACGGATTTGTCCCGGCGCAAGAGCTTGTTAAAACCTGCGACGTAATCATTGTCGCAGCAGCACATAAAGAATACGCTGGTTTGGTTATCGGAGACAGCAAAATCCTCGTCGATGTATGGGACTTCTATGGCAAGGGAGGGTCGTTTTAAGATGAAAATTTTAGTTACGGGTGCTGCCGGCTTTATTGCGGGGTATTTGATTGAAGAACTTTTAGACCATGGTCACAAAGTCGTTGGTGTCGATAACTTTTCCAAATACGGCAAGATTAAAAAAAGTTATGAGAAACATCCTCGCTATGATTTTGTGGGAAGGGACGTAAAAGATGTCGAGCTGATGAAAGATTTGATGAAAGATTGCGACCAGGTGGTTGCCGGGGCGGCCATGATTGGGGGCATTTCATACTTTCATGAGTACGCATACGACCTTATGGCGGAAAACGAAAGGATTGTCGCATCAACCTTCGATGCTTCCATATGGGCGTTCAAGAATAAAAGATTAAAGAAGATAAACGTCATTTCTTCATCGATGGTTTTTGAAGGTGTGACAGTCTATCCGAGTCCGGAAGGCGAACAATACAGGTGTCGGCCTCCGTTATCAACATACGGATTTCAAAAGCTTGCGTGCGAGTATTTTGCCAAAGGGGCGTGGGAACAATATAAACTGCCATATACGATAGCGACGCCATTTAATTGCATCGGCATCGGGGAGAAAAGGGCATTGTGCGACAAAGAGATATCGTCGGGGAACATCAAACTGGCCATGAGTCACGTAGTGCCTGACCTTGTTCAAAAGGTTTTAAGAGGGCAGGACCCACTGCACATTTTAGGCGACGGCAGCCAGATTAGACATTATACTTACGGCGGCGATTTAGCCCGCGGAATAAGAATGTGCATCGAGGATGAAAAGGCAATAAACGAAGACTTCAACCTTTCTTCTCCTGTTTCCACAACAGTGTTAGAACTTGCCCAACTTGTATGGCGAAAGATAAATGGCGATAAGCCATTTCGATATGTTTCCGACCCGCCATATAAATACGATGTCCAAAAGAGAATTCCAAGCGTTGAAAAGGCGAAAAGTGTACTTGGTTTCGAGGCAAAATTTTCCTTAAGCGACGCCCTGGACGAAATTATTCCGTGGGTAAAAAAACAGATTGAGATTGGCGGGATATAATGGATGGCAATTGATAATCTGGAAGAATTGTACAGGAGGCGGTTTGAAGAAGAAAAGCTCCCACAAAAAAACGCTGTCTGGAAGGTTCTTTGCAACGATTTTTTCCAGGGGTATATACGAAAAGATTCCGCCGTTCTTGATATTGGGGCCGGTTATTGTGAATTCATTAATAATATACAATGCGCAAAAAAATATGCGATTGACCTGAACGAGGACACCACGAGATTTGCCGGGCCGGATGTAAAGGTTTTTAAGTCTCCATCGACCGACCTTTCAGTTTTTGCAGATGCATCTATAGATATTTCTTTTGTGAGCAATTTCTTCGAACACCTTAAAAGCCGAGAGGACATTCTGAAGACACTTTCTGAAGTGTTCCGCATTTTGAAGCCGGGAGGGTGTATACTTATCCTTCAGCCAAATATACGATATTTATACAAAGAATACTGGGATTACTTTGACCACCGAATTCCACTGAGCGATAAGAGCCTAACAGAGGCACTACAAATAACAGGATTTACCATCGAAAAGGTAATCGATAGATTTCTGCCTTATACGACGAAAAGCAAGATTCCGAAGAATCCGTGGCTGGTCAGGCTTTATCTTAAAATGCCGTTTATGTGGAAGATAATGGGGAAGCAAGCATTTATTTATGGAACGAAGCACGTATAAGTCAATAAATGTTGTTATTCCTGTCTATAACGAAGGCGAAAATATAATCAGCACCCTTTCAGAAATGGAACAGAAAGTTAAAACGCCTTACAAGGTATACATCGTCTACGATTTTGATGAGGATAATACACTTCCGGTCGTTAAGGATTATATGCAAAGGGTCCCCAATATACGCCTGGTAAAGAATAAATTTGGGAAGGGTGCAGCAAACGCTATCAAGAGCGGATTTGAGGCGGTGGAAGATGGTGTTGTTCTGGTTGTGATGGCCGATTTGTCCGATGACCTCGGCAAAGCGGACGAAATGTTCGAGAAGATTAACGAAGGGTATGACGTTGTCTGCGGCTCGCGCTATATGAAAGGCGGCAAGCAAATTGGCGGGCCGTGGTTCAAAAAATTGCTGTCAAGAGGTGCCGGTGTCTCTCTGCACTATTTGATTGGCGTCCCGACATATGATATTACCAATAGTTTCAAAATGTATACCAAAAGACTTCTCAACGATATAACCATCGAAAGCGACAGCGGATTCGAATTGGGTATGGAGATAGTTTTAAAAGCATTTATCAAGGGCCATAAGATAACGGAAGTACCTTCTGTCTGGCGTGACAGGACGGCGGGGGGGTCGAGATTCCGCTTGTGGAAGTGGCTGCCGAAGTATCTAACGTGGTACTGGTTCGGCATTAAAGGCAGGATACTGAAAGTTCTTGCTTTGCGGTAAAGCCGGGGTCGACGTATAGAACAAAGATTATGGGCGAAGAGAGATTACAGAAAGTTTTGGCGGCGGCAGGTATCGCTTCGCGAAGAAAATGTGAAGAGCTGATATGCAGCGGTGTGGTTCAGGTCAATGGTAAAGTGGTAAATAAGCTGCCGGTTTTTGTTGACCCGGATAAAGATATTATAATCGCAGACGGCAGGAGAATCCGCGCTGCACATAAGGTGTATTTTCTTCTTAATAAACCCAAGGGTGTTGTTTGCACGAATTCGGACCCACAGGGAAGAAAAAAAGCGATAGATATCGTGCGGGTGCGAGAACGCATCTTTTGTGTCGGGAGACTCGATATTGAGAGCACGGGAATAATTATACTGACTAACGACAGCGAACTGGCAAACAGGTTGACGCATCCGAGGTATGGGTTGGCTAAAACGTATGTTGTCGGTGTCAGGGGCGAAATTGGCGGCGAGCAGATAGAAAAACTAAAAAGAGGAGTTTGGCTGGCTGAGGGCAAGACCGGCAGGGCGGCGATGAAAGTGTTAAAGCGCAGCTATAAGGAGTCATTAGTGGAAGTAACCATTCGAGAAGGGCTTAACCGGCAGGTTCGGAGGATGTTTGCGAAGATGGGGCTGCCTGTGAGGTTACTAACAAGGACACGGATTGGCAAAATTGACGCACGAGGTCTTGGCATTGGTAAATTCAGGGCATTAACCAAAGCTGAAGTGGCATACCTGAAAAAAGTTACTGTCGGCTAATAGGCTGATATGCAATAACCGATTAATATACAATGTGAGCTTAAAAAATCATCAGATAGCACTGAGATAAATGGGCACTAAAGGCGGAAAATACAGCAAAGGAGCATCATATCCTGAAGGAGAACCAAAGCGGCGCAGACCTAAGAGAGGACTGTTGTCAGGGAAAAGAATCTCTTTTGCATTCAAGAGCGAAGCAAAACAAGAGGAAATAAAAGAGTCGCCGCGGAAGCTGGTAACCGGTTGGCGTCTGTGGTTATTTCGTATTATTGCGCTTACCATTATTCCGGCCCTTTTGTTTTTGCTGCTGGAGATTACCCTGCGTATAGTTGGTTATGGCTTCCCTGCATCTGCAATCATCGAGTGTAAAGTGGGTGGGAAAAATGTTTATTGTGATAATATCAAATTTAGCTGGCGTTTTTTTCCGCGAAACATCGCACGGAAATCTGACCCATTTGTCTTCTCTACAGATAAGTCGGACAAAACTTATCGTGTCTTTGTGTTAGGTGAATCTGCTGCAGCAGGTATACCGGATGGAGCGTTTTGTTTCGGACGGATTCTACAGGTGATGCTGCGTCAGCAGTATCCACAAGCAAATTTCGAAGTCATTACTGCTGCGATGCCGGCCATAAATTCTCATGTGGTTTTGGAGATAGCAAAAGACTGTGCCCATCACCAGGCAGATTTATTTATCGTATATATGGGCAACAACGAAGTGGTCGGGCCATACGGGGCAGGAACCATTTTTGCCCCACTTTCGGCCAGTTTGTCTTTCATTCGTTTCGACATGACCCTTAAAGCTACCAAAGTAGGGCAACTGCTAACGAACTTATTAGAGTCGGTAAGTCCCCAAAAGGACATTCCGAAGGTCTGGCAGGGGCTGGAAATGTTTCTGGGAAAGCAAGTGCGGGCGGACGACCCTCGTCTTGAAACCGTTTACCGACATTTCCAAAGAAATCTGGAAGACATCAAGCAGGTCACCGGCAAAAGTGGAGCCAAGATGATATTTTGTACTGTGGGCAGCAACCTGAAAGATTGCCCACCGTTTGCTTCACTACACAGGTCAAATCTGGCCGAGACAGATAAAAAAAAATGGGATGATATTTATAAACAAGGGGCAACATATGAGACAGACGGGAAAGATGCTGAGGCAGTAGAGCGCTATCTGGCAGCGGCTGAAATTGATGATTGTTACGCTGACCTTCAGTTTAGGCTGGGCCGCTGTTATTGGGTGACAGGCGAATATGACAAGGCGCGGGGGAGATATATTCGAGCACGTGAGCTGGATACACTTCGATTTCGTGCTGATAATCGAATCAATGAAATTATTCGCGCTGTAGCCAGCAATAAGACTGCTGAAGGAGTTTACCTGCTGGATGCGGTTGAGGTTTTTGAAAAGAACAGTCCCGAAGAAACTTCCGGCGAGGAACTATTTTATGAGCATGTGCATTTGAATTTCGAAGGCAATTATCTTTTGGCGAAAGCAGTTTTCGAGCAAGTGGAAAAAATACTTCCGGAGCGGATCAAGCGTCAAAAAGAGAGCATACGTCCACTGCTAACCGAGACAGAGTGTGCCCAAGATTTGGCCTATACTGATTGGGATAGATGTCAAATTGCCGGCGAGATTCTCAATGCCTATATAAAGAAAGCGCCATTTACCAATCAGCTCTACCACGAGGAGCAGGTTAGGCGAATGGAGCAAAAGCTCAAAGGACTTAAAGTTAGTTTAACTCCGGAAGCTCTTGAAAAATCAGATGCTCAGTATCGCCTTGCGATTCAAAATGACAGCGAGGATTGGCACTTGCATTATAAATATGGCAAGTTATTAACCGAAGGTTTGAAGAACTATCGGGCGGCGGCTGAACAATATGGTTTGGTTCTGGAACATTTAGATTATTTTGTAGCACATGCGAATCTGGGGGGTGTATTTGGCGCCTTGGGCAATCTCGACAAGTGTATCGCTCATAATCTGGAGGCGATACGAATCAATCCAACCTGTGCAGGAGCGCATTACAATTTAGCGGTGGCATATCAACAGCAAGGCCGAATTGATAAGGCTGTTGAACATTATTCTGAAACGATTCGATTCGATGCGGACAATGTGTTAGCATATCACAAACTGGGAACAATACTATACGAGCAAGGTAAGATTGACAAGGCGGTCGAAATATATCGCAGTGGAGTACTTTTGATGCCAGATTCGGCAGTGATGCACCACAACCTTGGTTTCCTTTTAGGTGAACAGGGACACAGGCAGGAAGCGATTAAAGAACTCCGTGCAGCTTTACAAATAGAGCCAAATTCGGCTGAAATACGCAGGGCGTTGGAAGTCTTCCAAGAAGGACGCGGTCAAAAAAGATAAGAGAGGCTAAAGACAGCCGAAACACCAAGAAATCTTCAATAGCCCCTTTGGCGATGGTATCAGAAAAGCGGGTAAATAAACGGTGCTATTGCTGTACCGCCGAGCAGTATGAGCAAACCCAAAAGCAGTAATACAATCAGTATGGGAAGTAGCCACCACTTTTTATTGTGCTTGAGGAAAAACCAAAACTCCGCAATTAGGGAGGTGCGTTTCTGCTTGGCGAGGTCCTTAAACTCGGCCGTTTTTTTCTCCTGAGGATTTTTAGACATTATCATCTCCACATTTTAGAACTGGTGGAAGTAACGGTCAAGATTTTTCGGTGATTTTCGTATCAACCAGTAACTTTTAACGTTCGAATCGAATTTTCGGCAAAGAGGGTCACGACCTATCAAGCGAAATAACAAGCCAAGCGGTGTCAGCAGCAAAAAGTAAAAGGACGATAACAATATAAAGCTAACTACGTACCCAATCGGGAACGTTACTAATATTAAGCCAAGGTATATTATTCTGGTTATTTTAGTTGAAACCAGGCTGCTTAGAAAAATGATAAAACCAGCAGCAAAGATGATTGCGGCCCATTGAATCGCCAGTCCCTTAAGCATATAGAGCAGCAACGAGATAACGGTTGACGCAATCAGGGCGGCTATAGCGAAATTGCGAAGCTCTTTATTATTTGGACGCCAGTTTATATCAACTAATGACATTTTTAATTTCTCCTGTATGGACAATAACTTAGTCCGGCACAAATTGAGCTTTGTATTCATCTATTTCGTGTTTTTTTGCCTGCGGCTGTTCTTCTTTGTAAAGCAACTGGTTTTCCATAACCAAAACATCCATATTGGTGGCCATAAAACATCGGTAGGCGTGTTCCGGTGAGCAGACGATGGGTTCGCCGCGGATGTTGAAACTTGTATTAATAATCACCGGACAGCCGGTCTTTTCCTTAAACACACTCATCAGACGGTGCAGTTTCGGATTACGTTCGGCATCGACAGTTTGGATGCGTGCCGAGTAATCCACGTGAGTAATAGCCGGTATGATACTGCGTTTAACCTTTAGTTTATCCAAGCCTTTGAGGGATTCAAGCGGCATCTGAAGCGGCAGGCGCTTGTCCTTTTTAACGGACGCAACTAAAAGCATATAAGGGCTGTCCTGTTCATCCTTCATCTCAAAATAGTCGTGCACGTTCTCGCGCAGGACGCAGGGGGCAAAGGGGCGGAAAGACTCACGAAACTTAATTTTGCGATTCATTATTGACTGCATTTTTTCGCTGCGGGCGTCACCGATAATGCTGCGATTTCCCAGCGCGCGAGGTCCAAATTCCATACGTCCCTGAAACCAGCCGATTACCTTTTCCCTGTCTATCATATCCGCCACTTTGTCAAACATCTGCTGCTCTGAAAGCACGTGATATTTGGCGTTGACCGAGTCCAGAAAGCGGCGGATTGGCCCATCGCTGTATTCCGGTCCTAAAAGTGAGGCCTGCTGCGTATCTTTGCCATCTACACTACGCTCATTGTCGAGCAATTGATACCATATAAACAAAGCTGCGCCGAGCGCAGCCCCTGCGTCTCCCGCTGCGGGCTGAATCCAGATATTATCGAAAGGGCCTTCGCGGAGGATGCGACCATTGCCAACACAATTGAGGGCCACGCCGCCCCCCATCGCCAGGTTTTTCATTCCGGTCTGGTTGTAGACGTGCCTCGCGGTGCGGAGCATAATTTCCTGGGTAACGGCCTGGATGGAGGCGGCAATATCCATTTCGCGCTGGGTCAGGGGTGATTGAGGACTGCGAGCCGGGCCGCCAAAGAGCTTCTCAAATTTGGAACTAATCATCAGGGTTTTATGGCAGTAAGGAAAATACGACAAATCCAGACGGAAAGAGCCGTCTTCTTTCAGGTCGATGAGCTCTTCCATTATGAGGTCGTAATATTTCGGTTCGCCATACGGCGCCAGGCCCATCATTTTATATTCACCTGAGTTGACGCGAAAACCGGTGAAGTACGTAAAAGCAGAATAGAGA
>JBAPXT010000107.1:0-3590 GCA_049284355.1 Sedimentisphaerales bacterium | reverse complement strand
GGTCATTCCCGCCGGCTCGAACCTGGCGTGCCTGAACTTATCGACCAGCGTTATCAGAGGCACACCATACTGCAACGCCATCGAAGTGCACGTACCTATAACATCCATCAAACCGCCGACGGTGCTGCCCTCCTTGGCCATAGTGATAAACAGCTCACCAGGCTGACCATCCTCATATAGCCCCACCGTCAGATAGCCTTCGTGTCCCGCAACAGAAAATTTATGCGTTATGCTCTGGCGGGTATCAGGCAGCCGATGCCTGAAGGGGCGCGATGGAGTTGACCCTTCAGCAGCGGCTTTGGTCTCCTTATGCTTTTGGGTAGAAACCGGTTGTAGCTTCTTGGAACCATCGCGATAGATTGCCACCGCTTTTAACCCGAGCTTCCATCCTTCCATATAGGCCGCGGCAATTTCTTCGGTTGTGCTTTCTTTTGGCATATTAATGGTTTTGCTGATAGCGCCGGATATAAACGGCTGAACCGCAGCCATCATTTTCAGATGTGCCATATAATGGATATGCCTTTTACCGTTACGCGGCTTAAAAGCGCAGTCAAAAATTGGCAGATGGGCAGGGTTAAGTTTTTCTGCTTTCTCGATGGTTTCATTTTCGTCTATATAGTCACAGATTGATTTGATATCTTCGGCGCTGTAACCGAGCCTGTCGAGAGCCATTGAAACGGTCTTGTTAACAAGCTTGAGCATTCCGCCGCCGGCCAGTAGCTTGTATTTGACTAAAGCGATGTCCGGTTCAACGCCGGTGGTATCACAATCCATCATAAAGCCGATAGTCCCTGTCGGCGCAAGGACCGTTACCTGAGCGTTACGAAAGCCGACTTTTGAGCCGGCATCGAAGGCCTGGTCCCAGGCATCCCTCGCAGCATTGCGTATATAGTCCGGACAGTGCGGTTCCGGGATGTTAAGGACGTTCTGGCGGTGCATATTTATGACCTTCAGCATCGCATCGGCATTTTTATGGAACTCTTTAAAAGGCCCTTTGATTGAGGCAATTTCGGCGCTTGCCGTATAAGCTGCTCCTGTCAATAGGGCGCTGATTGCCGCAGCCAGTGCCCTTGCCTGGTCGGAATCATAAGGAAGTGCCAGACTCATAGCAAGAGAGCCAAGGTTGGCGTAGCCCAGGCCAAGCGGACGGAACAGATGGCTGTTGACTGTAATCGACTTGTCCGGATAGCTTCCGTTATCAACCAGAATTTCCTGGGCGATGATGAACAGCCGAACAGCGTTTTTAAAGCTGGCAACATCGAAGGAGCCGTCTTCCTTGCGAAACTTCATAAGATTTAGCGAAGCCAGATTGCAGGCTGAATCATCGAGGAACATATATTCGCTGCAGGGGTTTGAAGAATTAATCGGCCCCGAATTCGGACAGGTATGCCAGCGGTTAATTGTGCTGTGGTACTGCATGCCCGGGTCGCCGCAAATCCTCGTGCCTTCGGCAATTAGCTCCATCAGCTTGCGAGCCGAATGCTCCCCCAGCTTTTCGCCTGTCGTTACAGCGTATGTAGCCCATTTTGCATCCTTTTCCACCGCCTGCATAAACTCATCAGTTACGCGCACGGAAAAGTTGGAATTCTGAAACATCACGCTGTTGTAAGCCTGCTGGTTGTAATCTCCGTCATAGCCGGCCTCAATAAGGGCCCAGGCCTTTTTTTCCTCCTCAGTTTTGCAGGTAATAAACTCCTCGATATCAGGATGGCTGACCTTTAGCGACTGCATCTTTGCCGCCCGGCGGGTTTTTCCGCCCGATTTGATTACCGCTGCTATCTGGTCATAAACCCTCATAAAACTTAAAGGGCCGGAAGGTTTGCCTCCGCCGGAAAGTTTTTCTTTGCTGCTTCGCAGCGTTGAAAGGTCGGTTCCGGTTCCTGAACCATGCTTAAAAAGCATCGCCTCGCTTGTCGCAAGCCGCATTATATCTTCCATTGAGTCCTTGACCGACTGGATGAAACAGGCTGAGGCCTGTGGATACTCGTAGCTGTTTTTGCAGGCAACTACTTCTTGGAGCTCCGGGTCCCAACGGAAATTATGGCTGCTGCCGGCAACGCCATAAACGTCAAAAAGGCCTACATTAAACCATACAGGCGAATTAAACGACCCGTATTGGTTCACGCACAGCCAGGTCAGCTCATTATAGAAAATTTCGGCATCTTCGTCGGTGGCAAAGTAACCATCTTTTCTGCCGTGGTCGGCTATCGTTTTACAAACACGATGGATAAGCTGCTTTACTGAATGCTCCCGCTGGCCGGACTCGATATCACCATAAAAGTATTTGCTGGCCACAACTTTTGCCGCCAACTGGCTCCACGATGCCGGTACCTCGATATTGTCCTGCTCGAAGATTACCTGCCCGCTATCACCGCTGATTTTAGCCGAACGGGTTTCCCATTCGAGTTGCTCGAATGGATGAACACCGGCGGTCGAAAAGAAATGCTCCATCCTCAACCCGACTGATTCAGGAGTACTTACAACGGTTTTTGATTGAGCTTGCTTATCTTGGAAAGGATTATCAGGACTGAATTTGCCGGCCATTTTAGCGCCTCCGTGCGAAAAATAAAATATACTATATATAGAAAACCCCTTAGGGAATAATGCAATATATTGAGTTCTTCACGCAAAATCTGTATCGGCAAATTAATTACAAATTGATTAAGTGTAAAGAACAAATTCGAAATTTTTTGCATAAATTTATCGATGCTGTTGTTAATCCTTGTAGCTACTAAAGCTATGGAGAGAAATTTTTTTTTCAAAGTGTACAAGGTGTTTCAGATATTTTCAAAAGGATGTTAAGATAACGATATGTCAGCACAAACAGACGACAAATTCGAAGCAATCCATGAAAAAATAAAGTGTTTTCCAACCGGCCCCGGCCTTTATTTTATGAAAGGCCCGAAGGATAAAGTCCTTTATATTGGCAAAGCCAAAAATCTGCGCTCGCGGGTGGCCAGCTATTTTCAGCAGGCCGCTGACCTTGCTGCTTCACGAGGTCCGAAAATCACCGAAATGCTCAGCAAAGTTGAAACCATCGACTTTTTGGAAACCGAAACGGAAGTTATCGCAATGCTGCAGGAAGCCCGCCTGATTAAGGATATTCAACCGCCTTATAATACAGACCTCGTCGACGATAAAACCTTTCCTTATCTGGAAATCACCACGGGCGAAGAGTTTCCGGGCGTCTATATCACCCGCAAACCCCGCGCAACCGGCAATCGGTTGTTTGGGCCGTTTGCAAGCGCGAAAGACCTGCGGGCCGTTTTCGTAGAAATGCAGAAAATATTCAAGTTTCACAGTTGCAATCTTGATATTCGGGCCGAGGATGAAAAACGTAACTTCTTCCGCCCCTGTATCTTATACAGCATAAAACAATGCACTGCTCCCTGCGCAGCTAAAATTAGTAAGAGCGAATATAAAAAAACTATCACAGACCTTGTGAAATTCTTGCGTTCGAAGCGTTCAACGGTCCTGCGGCAGTTGAAAAAACAAATGGCAGAGGCCGCCACAGCGATGAATTACGAGAAAGCTGCAATGTTTCGCGACCGTATCCGACTGATTGAACGGCTGGACCGCCGAGGCACACC
>JBAPXT010000106.1:0-12193 GCA_049284355.1 Sedimentisphaerales bacterium | reverse complement strand
CCTTACGCCGGAAGAGTTTATCAGGCAGGAAACTGAAAAATTTTCCACAGGCATGCCTGTGGAAACAGGATTAATTAACGCTGGATACTCTAATCTATAGTGGTACAATAAACGGGGTAAGGTCACTGGGCAGACGTTCTTCCGTAATTGGACGAACATGCGCGATTGATGCGAAAATTACGGGGTTTTTCGCCCGTCTTCGTTTCACTCCGCCGAGGTCTTCGCTACGCTTTGAGGTGCGGTTTTGGCTAAGTCGTTGCTATTAAAGGAGTAAAAAAATTTGGTAAAAGTCCGTTTTAGGAATCTGACTGCCAACGTTTTTGATTGACCCGTCTTCGCCAAAAGGCTTCGCCGAGGTCTTCGCTGTGCTACGATAAAAAAAATTTGAAAAAATGGATTTTAGGGGTTTAACTACCTGCGCTTTTAATTGATTTAGCACGTGGCTTGTGACTCGTGGCTCGTCGCTTGTGACCCGTGGCTCGAAGAGCGGAAAGAACTGGAGCCCAGATAAAGACATTCCTGGTCCTTTTGGTCGTCGCAAAACAACCTTGTTGTATTTCATCGCTAGTTAATAGAATGCGAAAGGTTATTTAAAAGACCTAAGTTCACCAAACTGGGTTAAAATAGCGTCTTCCTATACAGATTTTATGCAAATTTCCCCTTGACATAGGCCCAATTTACATTATCATTAATAATAATCACTCCTTAAAAGAAAAGATAAGCATTAGAAATAAAAAAGCAAAAAGTCTATTACTGCGCCTATATTGACGGGAGTTGTATCTAACAAAACAGTAGGCTTCGGCCTCACTCAATCGCCGCGGGGGCTTTATAATTCCAAGATGCGCTTGTTTTCAATCCACTTCAAAAAGATAGGCTTTTTATTAGGGTTTGAGGAAATCAAGAAAACCTTGTTTCTTGCTCGCGTGAGAGCGACAAGAAAATTACAGATGTCCTGATCGGTTATTTTACTTTTGTCCTCGTTCCTTATGAAGTACTGATCATCAAAATATGTGATAAACACATAATCGGCATCCAGCCCTTTCGAACTCTGAATGGTTGTTATTGTAATTGGGATCTTCTTAACTTCCGGCTCACAGAAAGATACTTTAGGTACACTTGGGTTATAAGGCTTGATTTCGTCCTTGAGTTCGCCTCTTGCCATTCCGTAGGCGTCAATATTGACTCTCTTCAAAAGTTCAGCAAGTTCGGGTTCATCTTCCGTTTGCTTTCCATCTCTCACTGCTCGGAGAATCTTGAGGATTTGCCCTATCTCTTTTCTTAGGCCCTTTTTAATTATGTCGAAAATCCGAGCCGCCCCATCCTCATTAGTTTGTTCCAGAAGAGCCTCAAATTCATTATCGTTGAGAAGTTTCTCTGCGATTATGCGCCAGCCCAGATTGCAATTATTTTCTTTAAGCAGGAGTTTTAATCCATCTAACAACATCAATTCTTTCTTGTCATCTTTCTCCATGAAGTTCACATTTACGAAACCCTTTTTCTTCAGGGCATTGGCTACAGTCCTACATTGTACATTTGTTGGACAAATGATCAGGACTCTGAATTCCTTCTTCACTTTTTTTGCGATCTGTTCGATGTCTATCTGAATATGAAAAGGAATTTGGCTCGCTTGCAATTGTTTGTAGGTAATCTGAGGATTTTCTTCGCTAACCTTATCTTTATCGGGTTCATCGAAGTACTTAAAGGGCTTGTTAATTCTGTTGCCGAGATGCCCATTCTTTTTTGCGGCCGCAATTATATCATTTGCAGACTCAACGATCACCTGTGTGCATCTCGAACAATAAGGCAAATAAAACTTGGTGTAGCCAGAAGCATTTTCGTTATATCTTTGACGAATATGCTCAGGACTCGCACTCTTGAACTCATATAAGGCTTGGTCGTCGTCTCCCACAAGGAGAACTGGACTTTTCTCAGCAAGCAAATCAATGAGCGCCACCTCCGCTTTATTGAAGTCCTGAAATTCATCCACCAACACGTGGTCGAACATCGGTATTTTATCTTTCTTCTCTTCTAGCAACCTAACCGCTGCGAACATGATGTCCGAAAACCCGTAGTACCCCCCATAATACTTTTTGCGGCCCTTGTAGAAGTCTATATGTTTCTGTTCAGCAGTCTTGTTGTAAAATAGGTGCTCGAAATCAATTTCTTCTTTCAGAAGGATTTTTGCGTCCTTGCTTATGATTTCGGTAAGTCTTGGGAAGACCTTGACGTCTCCCTCTGTCGCTTCATTCATTATTTCCAGAGCAAAACTGTGCAGCGTTTTTACCTTAGAAAGCCCACAGAATTCCAGTGATAGATCTTCAACAAGAGCGTTTACAAAGGTGAGCGTGAGGGCGTTGCTTTTCCCTTTCAGAATACTCTCAAATAGATGTGTCTTGCCCGTTCCGGGTCCAGCAACGACTATCTTCTTGTTGGAGGAGGAGTTTACAACCGCATCTGTATGTTCTTTTCTTTTGCGTTTTGCGGTCTCGTATTTGTCTTCTTGGTAAAAAAATCCGGTTTTGGCACGTTTGGTTTGTTCTTGGATCCAGTAGTCGAGGCCGATTTCTTTCAGCCGTCGACCGTCTTCGATAAGTGTGGTATATATTTTGCCAAGTCCTGAGACATGCCTGCATGGATAGTCCCCGCAATTGACGCAAATATCAACATTTCGCTGACGCGCACATTTTCGGATTTCACATTCGGGATTGCCACCGCCTTGCCGGCAGCCAGGACAACATTTATCCGGCTTACAACGCTCATTTAGAAATGTCCAGAACTCCTTGAAGTTCGGCAGAAATTGCTCACCCCATTGGTCGTAGCCGTCTTTAATCATACTATCCCGAAGAATCCGCGACTGTTGCGGAATACGGTTGCGACTACTGCAAAGCCCGCAGTACAATCCACAATAAGTCACATATTTCATTTCTTCTGGCTTACTCAACGAAGGGCCCTTTAACAAAGAAGCGAATCTTTCCTCACACTACCCAAACTTTCACCGCCCCATTTTACCCGCAAAATGTCACGTTTCAACGGCAAAATATAGGAGAGTTTGGTCGGACATTTCGGACGCGTAGGACAGAACAAAAGATAACCCACCGGCATAAAGCCGGGGGCTAACCAATATGTTTTCCGACGACGAGGCAGGCGTTATGTCCGCCGACCTGTCCGCCGTAGTCCCTTAGGGACGAAGGCGGAAGCCGAGTGAATTGCTCAAGAGGCGAATTGGCTATATTTTACCAATAACCAAGCACGCATTATGACCGCCAAAGCCGAGGGAATTGCTTAGAGCGAAGTTGACCTTGGCCTCACGGGCCTTCAATGGCACATAATCCATCTTCAGGTCGCAACGCTCGTCTGGATTATCTAAGTTGATAGTAGGGGGGATGATTGAGTCAGTAATTGTCTTTACGCTTGCTATAAGTTCGACCGAACCGGTTGCTCCGAGTAAATGCCCGAGGCAGCTTTTAGTCGAGCTGATGGCCAGCTTATATGCGTGGTCGCCAAAAACGCTCTTTATGGCAATACTCTCAGCTATGTCATTTAACTCGGTGCCCGTGCCGTGCGCGTTTATATAATCAATTCTTTCTTTTTCTATACCCGCATCAATAAGTGCCAGTCTCATTGCTTCTGCTGCCCCTTCACCGTTCGGCGGGGGGGCGGTAATATGGAAACCGTCGTCGGTCGCTCCGTAGCCAAGAAGTTCGGCATATATCTTTGCACCACGTTTCCTGGCGTGGTTTTCCTCTTCTAAAACCAAAATGCCGGCACCCTCGGCAAGAACAAAACCGTCTCTGTCCCTGTCGAATGGTCTTGAAGCCCTTTGAGGGTCATCATTTCGTGTGCTCAATGACCTTGCAGCGCAGAATGAGGCCAGTCCTACCGGCGAAAGAGCCGCTTCGGCACCGCCGGTTATCACAACGTCGCTTCGCCCGTAAACAATATTGCAAAAGGCCTCGCCGATGGCGTGATTGCTCGAAGCACAGGCGCTGACTACACAAAAATTGGGCCCACGCAGCCCGTAGCGAATGGCAATATTACCACACGCAGCGTTGGCCATAAGCTTTGGAACGGTGAATGGCGATACCTGCCTTACACCTTTTTCCAGCAGCCTTGTGTGCTGCTCTTCAATTTCCTGTATGCCGCCTATGCCTGTCCCTACGATGACGCCTATGCGGGAAACATCTTCCTTTGAGAAATCAAGCCCGCTGTCATTCACCGCCTGTACCGCTGCAGCTACGGCAAACTGCGAGAAGCGGTCCATTCGCTTGCTCTCCCGATGGTCGATGTATTTCGTTGCGTCGAAGTTTTTTATCTCGCCCCCGAACCTTACCGGATATGTGCTGACGTCAAAGGATTCTATGTTGGAAATGCCGCTTTTGCCCTCGCACAATGCAGCAAAAAGCCCGTCAACAGACTCGGCTAACGCGGTAACACACCCCAAGCCAGTGATAACTACTCGTCGCCTGTTCATAATGCTGGACTTGTTCGTTTTCGTTACTCTTGGCTCTTGGAACGGGCAATATTGGCAATATAATCGATTGCGGCGCCGACCGTCTGGATTTTCTCGGCTTCCTCATCAGGAATACTCATATCAAATTCGTCTTCAAACTCCATAACCAGTTCGACCGTATCCAATGAGTCGGCGTTCAAATCGTTAATAAATGAGGTCTCACGAGTTATTTCAGACTTATCTACACCCATTTGCTCACTTATTATCTCGATTACCCTGTTTTCAATTGCCTGAATATCTATCTCATCAGCACTCACTTGCTTTTCTCCTAAGCCAAACAGAAATTTATTTCGTATCCTTACAATTAGCCGTTAACAAAACCGGCGGTATCTGTTATTTGCCCGCTCCCAAGCGGATTTAAGCCCTTTATTATTTTAGGCGGGTATATTACCTGCTAAATTGCTCCTATACAAACATTTTTTTATTTTTTTTTACATCGCCATTCCGCCGTCTACGCAAAGCACCTGCCCCGTAATATAGCCGACTTCATCGCCCGCTAAGAACGCAACCGCCCTCGCCACGTCCTCCACTGTGCCAAACCGTCTAACGGGGATTACCTGCATCGCTGCATCTTTTACCGGCTGCGGAAGCACCTCGGTCATTTCCGTCATAATAAAGCCCGGTGCGATGCAATTAGCGGTAATATTCTTCTTGCCAAGTTCCCTCGCCACCGATTTTGTCATTCCGATAAGACCGGCCTTGCTCGCTGCGTAATTGCTTGAGCCCGCCTGTCCCATTACTCCAGCGACAGAGCTTATATTTACTATCCTGCCGAACTTGTTGCGAACCATGGATTTGGATGCAACTACTGTCGCCATAAAAGCAGCTCGCAGATTTACGTTGATGACCTTATCAAAGTCCTCTTCATTCATTTGTATTATCAGCTTATCACGGGTAATTCCCGCGTTATTAACCAGAATCCCTATCCCGTTATATTCTGCAGCCAGCGCCTCGAGTGTTTCCGTAAATTTACTCGTATCGGTTATATCCACGCATCTGGTTACAACCGTAAAACCGGCTTGTTTTACGACATTTTCAAGCTCAGCAAGCTGCCCGGCGTTTATATCCAGCCCGGCAACGACCCGACCCTGCTTTAATAGCTCCAGAACAATTGCCTTGCCTATCCCCCTCGCGGCTCCGGTTACGACAGCAAGTCTCTTTTCCGGCATATTTCCTAATCTCCTTGTCAAAACCTAAGAATTCAGCAACTGTTCTATGGCTTGCAAACTACTTATATTTACAATGTTTATTTTCCTGTCGATTCTCCGCATAAGGCCGGTCAGAACCTTCCCAGGCCCTATCTCGTAAAAATCTTTAACTCCGTCAGCTATAAGCTTTTCCATACATTTTTGCCAAAGAACAGGATAAGTCAACTGCTTTTTCAGTCCTTCTGCTATTTTCTCAGCGCTTTTATAATATTCAGCGTCAATATTAGCAACAGTTTTGATATTCCCCGGTTCTGAAATCCTGCATTTCCGCAGTGCTTCTTTAAGGGTATTAGCCGCGCTGGACATCATTTCCGTATGAAAAGCGCCGGCTACTTCCAGCCGCATAGCTTTTATGGCCCCATATTCGCCGGCTAATCTTTCCGCCCGCTCGCACGCTGCCTTACTGCCGCTTACCACAATTTGCCCCTGACAGTTAAAATTAACAGCAGCCAAAATTTCGCCTTCACCGGCCTTGGCACAAAGCTCACCAACTTTTCTCTCATCAAGGCCGATGATACTCACCATTGCACCTTCAGTAGCATCAGCCGCCGCCTGCATCGCCTGCCCTCGCTTTTGAACAAGAATAAGTGCGTCATCAAAGCTGATTACTCCTGCCGCATACAGGGCGGTGTATTCACCTAAACTAAGCCCTGCTGTTACATCTGCTGGAGGCAGGTTTGTCCCGACCACCTCTAATATAGCAGCTGAAGTTACAAAAATCGCAGGTTGGGAAATCGTCGTCGCATTTAATCTTTCTGCAGGCCCTTCGAAACATATCCTCCTTAAATCATATCCGAGAATCGCATTTGCCCTCTCAAAAATCCCCGCTGCCGCGTCGAACTTCTGGGCTATTTCTTTGCCCATTCCTGCAGCTTGAGCTCCCTGTCCCGGAAATAAAAAAGCAGTCTTCATAACCTATGTCCCGTATTTCGTCCTGCAGCGGCCTCCTAAGCCGTCTTGATGATTAAAACTCAATTACGTTCGCTCCCCACGTCAGCCCTGCTCCAAACGCCACGAAAATAAGAATATCGCCTCGCTTGATTCTTCCCGCCCTGACGCACTCATTGAAAGCAATCGGCACCGAAGCCGCTGACGTATTGCCATACTCGGCTATATTCAAAAACACCTTCTCCTTAGGCAACTTCAAACGCTTCGCTGCAGACTCAATAATCCTTGCGTTCATCTGGTGTGAAATAACCATATCAATATCGTCAATGCTCAATCCGCAATGCTCAAGACAATTATTAACAGCCTCAATAATCCGGCGGACCGCCTGCTGATAGACTTCCCTCCCCTTTATTTCCATATAGATTCTATTGGGGTCATTCAGCTTTTTGTTGGACGGATGGCGGGAACCGTACGCCTGGCAGTTCAGTGCCTCCCAGCAATCACCGTCTGATGCCATAGTGCTGTAAATAATGCCCTTGCGCCCGTTTTCACCTCTTTCGATAACAACCGCCCCGGCACCATCACCAAAAAGTATACAGCTTGTTCGGTCGCTCCAGTTGGTAATCTTGCTCAAAGTTTCGGCACCTATTACAAGGGCGTTTTTAATTCGGCCGTTCTCTATGAACTGCTGCACAATGGACAAACCATACACAAAACCGCTGCACGCCGCTGCTAAATCAAACACCCACGCCTTCTTTGCCTGCAGAGATCGCTGCACAAAAGACGCCGTTGATGGAAAAACCATCTCAGGTGTAATAGTGGCCACAATAATAAGGTCAAGCTCGCCGGCTTCAAGATTCGCCTCAGCCAGAGCTCTCTTGGCTGCTTCTGTGGCTAAATACGCCGTACTCTCGTTGTCAGTAGTGATGTGCCGGGTCTTAATGCCAGTCCGGGCGGTTATCCATTCATCTGAGGTATCTATCATCTTTGCCAGTTCATCATTCGTTAGTTTCTTCTCTGGTGCAAATGAGCCGTAGCCGGTGATGACCGCGCGGTAAAGGGGGCTTCGTTCCCTAACTTCCCTGTTCATTACTCGTCCTTACAGATGTGCTTGACAAATATTCGACAATCTTATCGTTTATCTTTTTCGTATGGTATGCTTTGGCCGTCAAAATGGCGTTCTTTATCGTCCTGCTTTCACTTGCCCCATGACATATCAGTGCTGTCCCGTTAATGCCTAACAGCGGCGCGCCCCCGTATTCGTTATAGTCGTATTTCTTGTAAATCTTTTTCATCACGGGTTTAAAACTCATGGCAAGTAGCGTCGTTATTTGTCCGAGCTCGTGCTTTATCGCCTTAAACAGACCGTCAACAACCCCCTCCGTCAGCTTCAAAATCACATTGCCTACGAAACCGTTGCAGACCACAACATCGCAAACGCCTTTGAATATATCTCTGCCTTCGATGTTCCCGATAAAATTCAGGCGAGTATCGGCTTTCATAAACTCGCGAGTCTTTTTAACAACCTCATCGCCTTTTGCCTCTTCCTCCCCAATGCTCATAAGCCCGACCCTCGGGTTTTCTATCCCAAGCACGTGTTTTGAATACAGTCTGGCCATGACCCCGTATTGATAAAGATTTATCGGCTTACAGGCAATGTTCGCACCCACATCGCATATTGTTACTGGCCCTTCGAAAGTCGGAAAAACCACCGCTATCCCGGGCCGGTTAACGCCGGCAAGATTTCTCATCCCCATCTGGAAAGCCACGACACAAGCCCCCGTATTGCCTGCTGAAATGACTGCATCCACCTCGCCGTCTTTGGCCATCTTCGCCATAACAGCGATGGAGCTGTTGCGCTTTTTTCGCAGGCTCTCTATCGGCGGCTCGTCCATACCGATAACTTCCGGTGCGTCAACTACTCTTACACTGCCTTTACGTGCCTTGGAAGGTATCTTCGGCTCCACTATCTCTTTCGGCCCAACGAGTATTACCTCATCGCCGTTGCCTAACAGCTCAACTGATTCCAGTGCCCCGGAGATAATCTCATCAGGCGCATGGTCGCCGCCCATTGCGTCTATTGCTATTCGCATCTTTTACGCCTTTTCCTCTTCCTTCTTGCCTAACTTCAGCGTTGTCTTGGAATTGACATAACCACAATTTGGGCATGCTGCGTGCGGCAGCTTCGCATGGTCGCACTTCGGACAGACCGAATAATTTACTGCCTTTAGCCGGTGATGGCTTCGCCGCGTGCGTGTCCTGCATTTACTTGTCTTTTTTACCGGTAGCATTATCTATCGCTCCAAAATCACTAACAATAATATCAAAAATTCTCTAAATAATTAACATCCACCCCTTTGTCAAGTGAAATTTCCTCGATTCTCCGCCGGCATTGTGTTTAGCCCTGCCATCTTGATGGCAGGGTTTGCCTGCCCCGCCTGTCCTGCCTGCCCCGTGAGACGTGTTGTGCACTGTCTAACCGGGGTCATCTTGCATGACAGGGTTCTTTCTATCTTAGGTTTCGAAAAACTGTTTTGAGTTGGCATATAAAAAAAATCATGGTATAGTACCCCTGTGTGTAACCCTGTCTCTGGTGATGTAAAGAAAAACAGAGCATGGGTCTGTTTGCATTGAACTCTAAACCATTTGAACATATGAAAAATACAAAAGACACTGTTTTATTGACCGGAATAACCGGTAACCTTGGAAGCTGGCTTGCCGTAGAAATGTCGCGGCATGGAAATAAAGTCTTAGCGCTGATGCGAGACCAGACCAGCAAAACTGCAACTATGCGGCTCAATCGGATACTCGATATTGCGGGAGGCAGAGACCTCAAAGACAATATAGAGATAATTCATGGGGATATCTGCAAGAAGGGACTCGGGCTTAAGTCAGATGCGAAGAATCTAAAACGGCTTTCCAAAATCATTCACTGTGCGGCTTGCACAAAATTCTTAGGTGACGATGGCAAATCTCATCAAATGATGAACGTCCAAGGTACACTTAATGTCCTGGACATGGCTGGCCAACTATCTCTTCCATTAGTTCACGTCAGCAGCGCTTATATCGCCGGTAAACGAACCGGCATAGTAAAGGAAGATGAAATCGACCTCGGCCAATCCTTTAATAACATTTACGAGGACACAAAATGCAGGTCAGAAATGCTCGTGCACGGATGGACGCAAACAAATTCTCTGCCGACGGTTGTTCTGAGGCCAAGTATCGTTTTGGGAGATTCTCAGTGTGGAAAAACTGTACATTTTAACTCACTGTATGATTATATGCGCGTTCTGACTCTCATTGTGCCGCGCTTGGGGAAAAATTATATCCGTGTCGCAACCAAACCTGACGTAACAAAAAATATTATACCGGTAGATTACTTTGCGAAAGTTTCCTCTTACATCATTAGTTGCGGCGTTTCCGGTACTTATCATATTACTAACCCGGCGCCGTTAACTATGAAAGATTTCGGCCGGATTTTCTCCAGTATCTTTGGATTAAATCGCTATAAACTGGTAAAAGCTGACAGCTTTCTCAGTCGCAAGCCCAATACCATCGAAAGGCTAATCCAAAAATCAACTTCAGTTTACGACCCTTATATGTTGGCAGAACCTGTTTTTGACCGGACTAATACTGACACAGTTCTCTCCGGCAGCGGCATAGAATTACCACCACTGGGCTTACCCTACTTTAAGAAATTGCTCGACTATGCTTGCTCAGTTAAATGGCGATGAAATCTTAGTTAGTATAAATAGAGCAAAGTATGAAACAAATGAACTTATAGACAATATATTTAATACAATGTCTGTAAAAGCATAATTTTTAGAAGGTAGTAAAATAGGGCCAATTAACCAATCACTCAAGATGGTAAGTGCAGTCGAACCATTCACAATGGTGTTGAACAAAAAAGAACATCCGTGCTATACTAGGCGACAAGGTCCTCAAGAAGGCGGTCAAGAACAGCATTCAATCGCTTATCAATGTCGTATGTGCCTTCGATAAGCTGCTCCCGAACCTCAAGAATTTTCTTCTTACGAACTGACGGCAGTGAGTGAATTTTTTGCAACGCCGGAGCGGTTGTTCTCCCTCGGGCTTTGTCGCCGACGCCCCAATTCAAAGAGATATCTGTGTTCTCGGCCATTACAGTTGACTCAGTATTTTGTTGACTTAAAATCGACATTTTCGACTCCCTTATAAGAAGCTGTAGGTAAGCTTCTAAAAATTATTGCAAGCAGGAGCATTTATTAAGTTGCCAACCAAGCTATACGCTTCACAGCCTTCCGTTGCTGCGTTTGTTTTCGGACTTATTAACAATTGGTCTGATAATAACATAAGTCAAATTCCTGTAAATCAGGGGCGCACCTGTTTTTGCTGTAGGTGAAAATACCTATTTTTGTGTAAGTGAAACCTTGCGCAGTGGTCTGAACAACCAAAAAATCTATTCCTGAAGTGTTCTGTTAAGAGTAGTTATCTGGAAGACTACGAGTCAGGATAAAATCACTCTCGGTCCTGACTCTTTGCCCATTTTATGGAATACTGGAGAAGTTCAGAGGCATTGACAAGACCTAATTTTTCTTTAATGCGTGTGCGGTAAGTCTCGATTGTTTTTATACTCAGGTGGAGATGCTTGGCTATCTGGGAAGCCTTTAAACCCTCGCCAATCAGACGGAAAATTTCGAATTCCCGGTCACTGAGGTTCTCTATTGGTGTTTTGGTCGTACCAGCCTTGTCTCCCGCAATTTTATGGAGAAATTTCTTTGAAATTGTGTCGCTAACATATATCTCGCCGCTTAAAACCGCACGAATCGCCTTGATAATATTTTCAGAGACCTCATCCTTCATCAGATAGGCTTTTGCACCTGCTAAAAGGGCTCGCTCGGCATATAGGGATTCGTCATGAACGGAAAAAATAATGACAGGCATTCTTGGGTATCTTGCCTTGATATTCTTTGTCAGTTCAATGCCATCCGAATTCTTTAATGATATGTCCGTAACAACGATATCAGGTTTCAATTCAGTAACGGCCTTAAGAGCTTGATAAGCATCATCAGCCTGACCGCATACATTCATGTCTCGCTCGTGATTGACAATAGTTACAAGGCCCTCCCTTATTACAGGATGGTCATCAACTATAAGAACCTGCGTTTTGTTTTCATTAGTTTTGTTTTTCTTCAATACCATATTTTTTTCTTAAGACTTGATATCTTTTGTTTGGAAATGCGCATGTCACAACTGTCCCGCCTTTGTTGCCTTTTCGAATATCAAGAGAGCCGCCTATCAGGTCGGTGCGGTATTTCATAATCTTCAGCCCCAGTCCTTTACTCTTTGGCCGTAATTTCTGGAAAGCTCGGCCATTATTTTTTACTGACAGAACAGTTTTGCTTTTAGCCAGATGAAGTTTTATACTGATATTCTTTGCTTTGCCGTGTTTAATGGCATTGGTAATAGCTTCCTGCACGATGCGATAAATTTGCTTTGCCTCAACAAGATTTTCAACCGAGACAAATTTTTCACACTGGAATTGACACCTAACTCCCAGAATTTTTTCTGTATTGGACGCCAGTATCTTTAAGGCCGACACCAAAGC
>JBAPXT010000105.1:0-20038 GCA_049284355.1 Sedimentisphaerales bacterium | reverse complement strand
CCTTCTAACCTGTCCCCTGGAGCTGAAAAATCTAAACACCGTCTACGAATAAATAACAAGGCAATTTCCGGATAAAATCAAAGCAAGGCAACCGTTGTCCAGAAAGGAGTTATACCTGTTTTGATGGGCAAGTCAATAAATATTACATTGCCGAGATTATTATCCCGAACCAGCAAATCGAAGGTGACATCAGGAAGATGCTCAAATTAGCTTTCGAGCTCCCGGCAAACAATAGAAACATAGTGCTCAAGTTTGCCGGCAAGTGTTTTACTGAGTTCCATACCTGACCCGACAACCTCCGGTTCGATACCAAAAAATACCACCTCATGCGGACATTCGCCAAGTTGTTTGGACAGGTTTATCACCTGCAAAATATCGACCTCGTGCAGGGAATAGTTGCTGAGCTTCTTGATGCTTTGGACCTCGTCAGAAGTAAATCGCCTGATTGTACCCGGCTTGGCACCCATTTTGGCACAGTCGATGATTACGGTCTTTTTTCGATTTGCGATTAAGTGCAGTATGGATATACCACCTGAACCGGCGTCGATAAACTCGACAGGGGGGAATTTATCCTGCTGACTCGACAGTCGCCTGACCAAGTGAACGCCGATACCCTCATCGGACAAAAGCACGTTGCCCAGTCCTATGACGACGACGTCCTTCTTTTGTGATTGGCCGTTCACCTTACAAACTGCACATCGAGAAAATGCGTTGAGCAGGAAATGCACGGGTCATAAGACCGAACGAGCATTTCCAGCTTCTGCCTGACGGTGTTCTGGCCCTCGTGAATTATCTCCAGAACAAACTTTTCGAAGTCCTTTTGAATGTTGGCGTGGTTCTGGTTGGTCGGGATGCAAATATCAGCCGCGATGCAGTTGCCTTTCTTGTCGAACTCGTACTCGTGGAACAATATCCCGCGAGGTGCCTCGACACAGCCAGCTCCTCTGCCCGCCTTTGCTGTGCTTGTTACCTTCTCTTCTTTCAGGCCTTTTGTCAGTAGTTCGTCGATAAGTGCGATGCTTGTCTCAATAATGTGGAAGCACTCCACAAGCTGTACAACCGTATTTATAAAGGGGTTACAGCAGCCCTTTTTCAGGCCGAACATCTTTGCGGCCTCTTTGCCCATCGGTGAAAGAACCTCGCTGTTGTTGTTGAAGCGGGCCAGCGCCCCAACGGCGTAAGAATCCCGGTGCCACTTCGTCCATTTGGCCGTGGACTGTTCGCAGACGTATTCATTGGCCACATCGTGCCATTTTTCTATCGGGAGGACTTTGTTGTCGTTATCGGCGGATGTGATGCCACCGTGATAGAACGTATATGTCGGCGGTTTGGTCTGCTTGAGAGATACGTATTCAGTATCACGCTCGAATTTTGGTATATTTCCGGCAACGCTCAAAACCACATCTGCAATCACTTTCAGGTCGGGTATCGCGTCTTTCAGTGTCTTCTGTAATTGCCGCAGTTGTTTCTCGGTCGGTATTCGTGTGAGTCCTCCGGGTATGAGCGTAACGGGGTGGGTCGTTCTGCCTGCAAGCAGGTCGGACCATTCGTTCGCGATTCTGTGGACCCTGACCACAGTTTTGACTACATCTGCCGCCTTAGCAACTAACGGCACCACCGAAGGTGCACCGAAGAAATCAGGCGCTGCAAGATACCCAACGTGGAGCGTATGGCTCTGCAGATATTCGGAATAATGCATCAATATACGGAGTTTGTCGGCCTGTTTGGAAACCTTCAGCCCCAGCGCAGATTCCACCGCCTTAGTGGCGGCAAGCGAATGTGTAATGGAGCATATTCCGCATATACGCGAGACAATTATCTGAATGTCCTGGTAATTGTGGCCTCTAACCATTGCCTCGAAGAATCGCGGAGCTTCAGGCACATGCCACCGGAGTTTTTCGATTTTGCCGTTGGTGACATTGACAACGATGTTGCCATGCCCCTCGACGCGTGTTATATGATGAACGTTAATATCCATATTTTTATGCATTTGTTGGCTCATAACCGGTTCCAAAAAGAATCATTTTGCTCTTCAAAACATCTACTGTTAAGCCATATCTTTCAATGACGTCCTTCGCCGCATTCACATTCGGATTGTCAATGTATCCCCGGCAGCCGAAACACCTGAAACCTGACGATGGGCATCTCGCCCCACAGCCGGCCCTTATAACCGGCCCAAGACAAACCTGCCCGTAGTCCCACAGACAAGGGTTACCCTTTGCCTTGCATTCGACGCATACAGGATACAAAGGAATGTCGGGGGTTTTGCCCATAAGCAGGCAGCGAACGACGTATGCGAACTCCTTTTTGTCCATTGGACAGCCGTGGACTTTATAATCCACCTTTACAACTTCATCAACGGCTTTCGTCGGTGCGGTGTCGAGGTGCGGCATATTTGCCGACTTGCCGTATACGCAGCGTTTGACATCCGCAAGGTCAAAATTGTTTTTGAGCTTGTTTACGCCGCCGATTGTAGCGCAGGCACCAAGAGCGATTAGGATTTTTGCCCTTGTCCGAATAACCTTAAGACGTTTTTCGTCTTCAGGCCTTGTGATTGAACCTTCGATGATGGCTATATCGTATTCGTGACTTTGCTCGCTCATTGCCTCACGCCATTCGACGACGTCAACTGCACCTATCAGGTCGAGCAGCTCTTCTTCCAGATTTACAATCTGCAATTGACAACCCTCGCAGCAGGCGAAATCGAAGATAGCAATTCTTGGTTTACTCATAATTATATTGCCTCCGGCATAGCAGCCAAATCTGAATACCGAAACACAGGTCCGTCCATACAAACGTAACAGTGGTTAATTTGACAATGACCGCATTTGCCCACGCCGCATTTCATTTTGCGCTCAAGGTTCAGATATATGTTCTCGCGCGGCAAATTGTATTCCTGAAGCGCCATCAGCACAAACTTATACATAACCGGCGGCCCGCAAACCGGTATTACTGCCGATTTAAGTTTGGCCTCTATCTTCGGAATCAATGTAGTAACAACACCGACATTGCCACTCCAGCAGTCATCGCCCTGGTCCACCGTTTCCAGGAATTGAATGTCACTTCTTTTGCTCCAGGACTGAAGTTCATTGATAAAAAATCTCTGTGATTGACATTTGGTCCCCAGAAGTATTGTTACCTCTCCATAATCATCGCGGTTGTCCAGAACATAGTTTATAAATGAGCGTTGAGGCACAAGACCTATCCCGCCACAAATAAAGACAACATCCCTGCCCTTTGATTCTTCCACCGGATAAACGCCTTTACCAAAAGGCCCGCGAATGCCAAGTTTATTACCGGCCTGGAGCTTGTGGATGGCGTTGGTAACGTTACCAACTTTACGGACGACCAGCTCAAAGCCATCTTTGAAGGTCGGTGACGATGCGATAGTAACCGGCGCTTCGCCGACGCCGGCCAACGACACTTCAACAAACTGCCCCGGAACATAGTCCAGCGGCTCACCATTCATCGCAAGCCGCAGGTAAAGCTCGGTTTCATTCAATAGATTGACTTGCTCAACGGTGGCCAGTTGAGGCAGATAAATATCTTTTTGCATGTCAGAGCACTTATGCATAAACTAATCTCCCATTAAATACAAACCTTCCAGCCTGTCTTTCACAAACCCGCTCCAAGGTCTTCTATTAATCCGTTGTATACACTGACGGGATTTGCTATATCCGGCAGACACGCGTGTATGCAGCGTCCGCATCCGACACAGGCCGGTATTGAGGAGCCTATCTTCTCTGGCACGTATTTACCCTTTCGATAAAGCCGGTGTCTGAAGCGGTCTTCGCGTTTTTTTCTGAACTCGTGTTCGCCTGCCACCTTGGTAAACCCATCGAGCAGGCAGCCATCCCAGCATCTGGTCCTTTTGCCAGTAATCAGCCCCCAGTTCACGTCATCCTGAACGTTAAAGCAATAACAGGTTGGGCAGACCTGGTTACAGGAGCCGCAGCTAAAGCAGGTTCGTGCTTTTTCTTCCCATATGGGGTGATTATATGCCCTTTCGAGCAATTTGGGCAGATAAGAGTATTTGCAGTTCAGCTTGTGCTTGTTAAGCTGCTTCTGGTTTTCGTTCCAGACCTTTTGCCTTTTTTCGAGGTCTTTGGCCGAGGCGTCAACTGCGCCTTTGGCCTTTGCCAGGAGTTTGTCGCCTTTTTCGGAGCCGCTTTCCATAAGATATGAATCGCCGATGTCCGTAAGCAGCACATCGAAACCGGCCTTCACCGTGGCTGTCCCCATTGATGCGGCAAAAACATCTCTCGAAGGCGTGACAACATCGCAGGCAACTATCGTGGCGTTGTGTCGTCTCTTAATATAATGACAGTCGTAATTGTCCTGTGCGAAAATCTTGTCAAGCTGATTTATGGCCTCCATATCGTATGGATGGACGCCTAAAAGAACAAACGGGGTTTCATCGTAGTCCGGTTTGTAGCCGCCCCCGACTTCGTAGGTAAGAAGCGTTTCAACGGGCGGCAGGAAGTATTTTCTGCCCGGCGGCCGAAGAGTTACATCGTAGTCCAGCCGCAGTTTGTCCGCTGACTCAAGCTGCTCAAATTCAAAACGGTCGCCTTTAGCCTGGACACCTATCACCCTTTGTTTGTCGATAATCTCATCAACAAAGCTTGTGAAAGCGTCCTTTGTGATTTTTTTAGTGTTCATCTTTGACCTCAGTTACAATATCTGAACATTGCTTATTTAACTCGATGGCATATAGTATGGCAGTCGAGCAAGGTCCATCGCAATATCAACGGTTATTACTTTGACTTTCTCAGGGACGGTTATATAGCATGGTGAAAAATTCAGGATGCACTTCACTTCTGCTTTGACCAGGATGTCAGCCGTTCCCTGAGCTGCATCTCGCGGAACAGCGATAATCCCGATATTGATGTTCCTTCTTTTCAACGTCCTAAGATTCGAAACATCTTCAATCGTGATATTATTTACTTTTCTGCCGATTTTCCTGGAATCAACATCAAATGCGGCAGCAATGTCAAAACCGTATATTCTAAAACCCGGGTACGCCAGAACTGCCGAGCCCAGATTGCCAATCCCAACTAAAGCAGCCCTGTGAGCAACATCGAGTTTGAGGATTTTCTTAATTTGCTTTGCGAGCTTTTCAACTTCATAGCCAACTCCCGGCGTACCAAAATCACCAAAGAAGGAAAAGTCCTTTCTTATCTGCGAGGGGTTGGCCCCCAAGAAATCGGCTAAATCTCGGCTGGATATGCGTTGTTGCCTCTCTTCTGACAAAAACAGCAGTCCCCGCAGATAAATCGGCAACCGCCGGATGGTCTCATCTGGAATCTTGTGGTACCTCATATGGCTATATTAAGATTACTTGATACTTGAGTTCACATTCACAAGTTAAATAATATAGCCTACTGAATGTTTGCGGTGCTTGTCAAGAACATTCACATTATTTCGGCCGGACATGTAAAAGCCACCGGCTTAATTACTTTATAGATGGGAAGTTATGGTACACGTTCAAGAAAGTGTAAAAAGATAAAAGGTTTTTGTTGTATCTTGGCGAACGGAACAGGTGTGGTAAGACTTCGCAAGGTACCGACAATCATAAGAGCCGCTAAAATGGATTTGACAAGGTTGCTGTAAATTCTTTATAATAGTGCTGTGCGATGACGTTTTGCGGGCGTAATTCAGTGGCAGAATGTCAGCTTCCCAAGCTGGACGTCGGCGGTTCGAATCCGCTCGCCCGCTTTCCCTTTTGCCACAAAGAGGCGTAAAATCCTTGTGTAGCTTTGCGGTAAAGAAAAAATCCTTCATGGAATAGGCCCGGCTGTTTTTCTGTCTTCCGTACTGCATAACACATATATAGTAGTAAAAATGGCGTAAAAAAGCCGGCATATAGTCGTGGCTCGTGGTGAATGGAGGGATGTTGGAGCCGTTGCTGGTAAGGTGGGGGGTTTTCTGACTATTCCGGCTTGTATGTTTGCAAGTACCTTTAGCTACAGGAATTACGAATTTTGATAAATTTTGATAAAAAAAACGGTCTAAAATGGGTTTATTTCCTTGACAATAGCGCATTATCTGGTGTAAAATTAAAATAAATATAAGACCATAGATTATTGGTCTGCGCAACTTTTGGAGGACATGGGTAAAAACAGTCATCTTAGGCAAGTACAGTACTCGATATAAGGTTATTGCGGCCCTGCTTTTAGCAGACAGGGGTCGCGTGAAACAGGTACGAGAGAAATAAAATAAAAAATTCATCATTACTTGTGCCTGCCAAAAAGAGAAATGTGTTTTTGGTGTGTAGCCAAAAAGTATAAAGTATATAGTTAATAACTACAATCTAAATTTATTTGGAGGAATTATTATGTGCAGAAAATTGATTTGTTTGGTTTGTGGAGTTGTTGTGCTGGTTACGGCTGCGGGCGTTCCTGCTAGTGCGGCGCCGTATATAGTCGTCGATAACAACAGCTTTGAACGGCCCGGCACCATTAAACAGATGTGTTGGGATGGTGAGTTGGTTAACAGTACAGATGTCCCCGGCTGGACCGACGGTCCTGCTACTGCCGGCGATTCCGGCGTGGAGACGGGCTATGTGCCCCCTAACGGGAGCTGGGCGGGCTTCCTGAGCACTAAGCTTACGGACATAAAGGTTTGGAATTTGACTAATTTTTTAGTCGGCAGTGGTGACGTGTTTAATTTGCAAGTTTATTCAAGAGATACTGGTAATGATTGCAACCGATTAAAAATTATCCTTTTTTACGATGTTAACGACGGGACGCAGGTTACGATGGCAAGTAGAATTGTAAACCCTACAACCGGTGCGTGGACGGATTATAATTTGCCATGCACGGCCAGTAGTGTTCCGGCCTCTTATGACAACCAAATTGGCATTCGATTTGAAAATCTTACTCCTGTTGTTCCTCCTAATAACGCTTGGTGCGGCATAGACTATATTCGGCTTACACTTAGGAACCCTCTTTATAGGGCTCAGTCCCCCTACCCGGCGCATAAAGCCCTATACCTTAATGACAGCGTGACCCTTACGTGGGTTGCGGGACCTAATGTGCCTCCGACTCCCAGCTACATTGTATACTTTGACCCGAATCGGGCCAAGGTGAGTAGCGGCAACTCGGATGCAAATAAGGGCACAACCAGCAATACGTCTTACGGGCCTACCAGCGTTGCTCCAGGTCAAACTTACTACTGGCGAATCGATACGAGGAGTGGAGCGACCACCTATCGAGGCAATATCTGGCAATTTTCTGTTAGACCTGCGAAGGCCTATAACCCCAATCCGGCTCATCAGAGCACTTTGGTGTCTCGGACACCGTTGCTTAGCTGGGGGATAGGTGCTGGTGCAGTTACGTCGCAAAAAGTGTATTTCGATGTAAATTCAGGCCCCACCACACTCAGAGCAACCCTGCTTGTGACTGACCCGAACTGGGCTCCCTCAGAAAACGGACTCACACCCCTTGCACTTAACAAGACTTACTACTGGCGGGTTGATGGGATAAATGGCGGCACCACCACTACCGGCGACGTCTGGAGATTTACGACTATACCAATAGATGGGCTCGGTTCTATAACGCGTCAGGTGTGGCAGAATATCACCGGCGGCAATGTTTCCGACCTGACGGGTAATGCGAGATATGTGGCTAACAACCCGACCACCACCAACCCTCTATACTCATTTGATGCTCCGAGGGACATAAACCTCAATTATGGTCAGCGGATACACGGCTGGCTCTATATAGAGAATGAGGCTAATTATACGTTCTGGCTTGGCGGTGATGACACCGCCCAATTGTGGCTGGGCAGCACTAAGATTGTTCCGACGACAGGCGAGCAGATAGGCAGCCCTGGCGGCTGGACCCCTTATCACGCGTTTGACAATGCCGCTAACCAGCGGTCCGCGCCGCAGCATCTGAAAGCCGGTGGTATCTACTACATTAAGGCACTGCAAAAGCAAAGCAGCAATGAAGACTGGCTGTCAGTAGCATGGAGCGAATCTAATAACGTCACTACTGCAACTATCCTTCCCGGCAGGTATCTGTTGCCGCGTAGTGCGTATGCGATATTATGGGCAACTGACCCGAGTCCAGGTTCAGGTGCGACAGATGCGGGCAGGCAGCCTACTCTCTCCTGGACGGCTGGGGAACGTGCCGCCGCGACGAATGGGCACCGGCTATACTTCAGCAGCAGCTTCACTGATGTCAACAATCGTACTGTTGCCAGGATTGTGCGGACACCTCCGAACTATCCTCTTCCAACCCCGCTTACTTTAGGCCAGACTTACTACTGGCGGGTTGATGAAGCCAACGATGCCAACAACCACATCTGGCCAGGTGAAGTCTGGAGCTTTACAGTAGCCGACTATCTTATTGTGGATAATTTTGAGCCATATCCAACCGACAACGACCTGGATAATGTATGGGCTTCTGAACCGCCTGGGTATTCGATAACTATTTACGGAGACCACGTGCCCAACGACGAGAATGACACGAGTTTGATTCATAGCGGTAACCACTCGATGAAGATTGAGTACGTTGGAAGTGCAGTCCAGTTCTATGCGGATACCGGCGGTGGGACGAATCAGTTGCCAATCGGCTCAGACTGGACCATTGCCGCTGTTAAAGCGCTGACGTTGTACTTCTATGGCGACCCGTGTAATGCCGTTCGGCCGATGTATGTGCAACTGAACGCGAACGATACTGGCAAGAAGTACTACAGCGACCCGAATGACGAGAAGATAGCAGGGTGGCATGAATGGAATATCGACATGGCAGACTTCGATGCCTGCGGTGTGGACCTGGCAAATGTCACCGAGATCGCTCTTGGCTTCAATGCCGGGGGCGGCGGAGGCACCTTATACCTTGACGATATCCGGCTGTATATACCCAGATGCGTGCCTGGGCGTGCAAAACCTGTCGGCGACCTCGACAATGACTGCGACGTTGATTACAATGACCTTGACTTACTGACAAATAACTGGCTCCTTACCGGCGGATACAGTGTTACGCCGGCAGCTCCAGGCGACGCCAACTTGGTATCTCGCTACAGATTTGAGCAGAACCTCAACGACAGCAATGGGTCACCACGCAATAATGGCAGAGACCCGTGTGGCGTTCCAACCTATAAGACAGGGGCAGATGCCTGCGAAGGCACATACGCCCTCTACCTCGACGGTAATCACCCTGGTGATGGAAATTATGTAGATGTTAATTATGTCGAGGTCAATAATGTGCTTGTGAATGACCTTACATTGGTGGCCTGGATGAAGACAAGTACAAATGGCGCTGCGGCTGATACGGGTGACAGAGCGTATCAAGGCAGCGGTTTGATATGGTCCGACGTTCGCGGTGATGCGAACGACTTCATACTTTCGGTTCTGGGTAAGAAGCTGGCATTCGCAACCAGACTAAGTGCTGAGGATACCATTTCGAATGGAGATGTTGTGACCGGTAAGTGGGTGCATGTGGCAGCAGTTAGAACACGCAGCTCAGGAGTGGTCAAGCTTTTCATTAATGGCAAACTCGATAGAGTAGCCATTCACAGCGATACCGGCACGGTAAATGCTAATCCTAAGATTGAAATCGGAGCAAATATTATCGATAGGCATTACTATAAAGGGCTTATTGACGATGTCCGATTCTACAGCCGAGCTTTGTCGGATGGCGAGGTTGCGTATCTTGCCGGTCTGAGAAATGCATTTACTCAAACGTCGTTGAATACAGCGCTGGTTCCTAACGCAAACCTGTATGATGATGGCATAGTCAACCTCAAAGACTTTGCTGTTTTGGCGAATAATTGGCTTGAAGAGAAACTGTGGCCGTAATCAGCGGTGATACGAGGCTAAGTTAAATATAGCCAATTGAGTTTGTATCAATTCGGGGCCTATGCTGAGTAATCAGTATAGGCCCCGGTTGTTTTTTGTTTCCCGTACTGCATAATGCGTATTAAGTGAAGACGGCAAAAAAAAGCCGGTGTTTAGGCCGGCTTTTAAAATCGGTGAAAGTATATTTTACTGTTCGTTTTCATCTTCGTGCGTTTCGGTTTCTCTTGGGTGGGCGTGTTCGTAGACCTCTTTCAGCTTCTTTGTAGTAAGGTGGGTGTAAACCTGAGTGGTCGATAGGGACTGATGGCCGAGCAATTCCTGAACACTTCTTAAATCGGCACCATTATTCAACATATGCGTTGCGAAGCTATGCCGCAGGGTATGCGGGCTGATTGACATATCCAAACCAGCCATTTTCAGGTATTTGTCCATCTTGCGGCGGACACTGCGAGTACTGAGACGCCGGCCGTGCTTATTAACGAACAGGACTTTCGAATCGAAATTAGGGTTGCTGTGTGCCCTTTTATTCCTGAACTCCATATAGTGCTGAATGACCTGCAAAGCAGATGTGCCTATGGGTACGATTCTTTCCTTTTTGCCCTTTCCCCTGATATGCACGACTTCGCCCAGGAAGTCTACATCGTCCATATTCAAGGCGACAAGCTCGCTGACCCTTACGCCGGTACTGTAAAGCGTCTCCATAATAGCCCTATCTCTTGCACCGAGCCAGTTATCCATCGGCGGCGCATCGAGCAATCTCTTTACTTCTTCGTATTCGAGGAAGCGGGGCAGCTTTTTCTCCTGCTTGGGGGTCCTGACTGCTACAACCGGATTGGAGGAGAGCTGGTTTCTTTTAACAAGAAACTTGTAGAAGCTGCGCAACGTAGCAAGCTTGCGAGCTATGGTCGACTTGGAATATTGTTTCTCATTCAGAAAGGCCAAATATGACCTGACGGAATTGATATCCGCTGAAAGAAGTAAGTGGTCAAGTTTAAGATTTGTCTGCGTAGCCACAGCCGTAGCCGTAGCAGCGTCATGCTGGTGGGCACCCAACGAAATGTGCTCGTCAGCATGCTGGCCATTATCAGAGCGACCAATCACAAACTGGCTAAACTGTTCCAGGTCTGCGCCATAACACTTGGCCGTATGCGGGGAAAACCGCTTTTCAAATTTCAGGTAATTCAGAAACTCCTGGATAATTACGCTATCTTCCATAATTGCACCTACCTATTCAAATAAGCCCATTCGTCGTTATCCCCCACAAAAAAAGGTTTTCTTAACCTTCCAGAATCTTAATTACATTCACCGATACTATTACGTTTTCGAGTCCCCCTGCAAAATGGGGTTCTTTTCGCCTAACAGTTTGTCTGCCTGGTTAATAAGTGATTGTGCCAGCTTGAAACTGAGTACCGCTGCATCAAACCAATCGAAATTCGTCCGTTTATCCTTCGCCTGTTCAATCAGAGCATCGAGAAGCTCATCTTCACATCCGCTATCGTAACGGAATATAAACTTTTCTGTCCCTTTGTTTAAAACCAACTGCTGCTTCTTTTTTTTCACCATATTCCTATAAATGCTTATATCTTTTATCGGTCTAAAACCCGACAACTTATGGTTAACTTTCAATTTTCACAGCAAAGCGATAAAATCGTATCTTTAAAAAACGCTACAACGTTTTTATCGGCCAATAAGACCTCCGTCTTTACAAATTGAAGATGAATATCTGCAAATTAGATGCAAATTCACTAAATTTTTATTGGTCTGTCCCCGCCCGTGTAGAGTTACCTCTTAATTCGCTTTGAAAAAGGTTACTCCATCCTTTTTCTCTGAATCAAGAACCCCCTGCTGTTGGAGAAGAGCGATATATTTTAAGGCCTCATTGCGGCTTATGCCCAGAGCCGAGCATATGTCCTTCAGCGAACAAGGCCTGCGTTTCAGCATTGATAATACGTCTTCTGCTTTGCCTTCAACGTGCCTGTCCTGCTGCGGCACTGAAAAATCAGCTATGACTTCGCACTTTTCACCCAGTTCTTCGGCTATAGCCCGCAGCTTTTCGGAACTGAGGCTTTTGATACCCGGCTCGGCGGTGGGTCGAACGGCTGTATTAAGCTGAACCTTATCAGGACGAATACGCTTTATGGCTTCCTTGATTTTGGCAATTTGCTCAGTATCAGTATTAAAACCCTCGATTAAAAACACTTCGAGCCATATCTGCCCGGCAAACTCCTTCCGAAAGGCACATAATCCTGAAATCAGTTTTTCAAAACTTAAGCTGGCGTGTGGGCGATTTATCCTCTGGAAAGTCTGCTCGTCGCCAGCATCCAAAGAAGGCAAAACCACGTCGGCCCTTGTGCAATCCACCCGAACATCCTGTCTGTATAACAGTGTGCCATTGGTTAATATGGCTACAGGAATACTGGTAATTTTCTTTATGCCGTCTATAAGCTCCCCGAGCCGAGAATTCAGCGTCGGCTCGCCGGAACCGCTGATAGAAATAAAATCAGCTTCCAACCCCTCGGCCAATTTGTCTCTCAGTTCAGCTAAAACCGTCTCAACAGGCACGAAGTCACCGCGATGAAGGGTCTTTTCGGTAGTTCCGCCGAGTTGGCAATAAATGCAATCTATCGTGCAGACCTTAAACGGCATGATATCGATACCGAGACTTCGCCCCAGCCTCCGCGAAGGCACCGGGCCATATAGATACTTTTTTTCTTCGGCCACTTCTATCTACTTCCGCACGACCTCGAATATCTTTTTGCATAAACCTAACAAATCTTCAAGCCAGTCTATCGGCATAATGCAGGCAGCATCCGATTTTGCCTTTTCCGGCTCGGTGTGCACCTCAATAAAAAGTCCGTTGGCGCCGGCGGCGATTGCAGCTTTGGCAAGTATCGGAGCCACTTCTCGTCGGCCTGCACTTGTCTCGCCAAGCCCCCCCGGCTGCTGAGCACTGTGCGTCGCATCGAAAACAACCGGACAGCCAAGTTTTTTCATAGTCTCAATAGCAGTCATATCATTGACCAACCGGTTATAGCCAAAAAATGTCCCCCGTTCGGTAAGTATTATTTGGCTGTTTCCGCAGGTGTGAACCTTTTCCACCGCACTTTTCATCTCCTCGGGTGAGACAAACTGGCCTTTCTTTACATTTACGGGTTTGCCCGTTCGCCCGCAGGCACAAAGCAAATCGGTCTGCCTGCACAGGAAAGCAGGCACCTGGAGGCAATCAACAACCTCACTCACAATCCCGACCTGAGCCGGCTCATGCACATCAGTCATAACAGGTAAATTAGTCTCCCGACGAACTGCCGCAAGAATCTCCAACCCTTTCTCCAGCCCCGGCCCGCGAAAACTGCGCACGCTGGAGCGATTGGCCTTGTCGAAACTTGCCTTGAAAATCATTCCCACACCGCTGCTTGCGGCAATTTCGACGAGTTTGTCCGCGATATTCAGACAGATATCTTTACTCTCAATAACACAAGGCCCGGCCATTACAAATAAAGGCACATCCAAACCGATATCAACATTACCAATTTTGAAGTTTACTTTGTTCATATCTTCCTTATCCCAATGCCCTGATAATCCTCGTTCTTATTCCTGCCGGCTCGGCGCCCTCCGGCACAACACAATTGACTGCCAGTGGCATCACCTTAATTTGCACCGGCAAAGCCGGGCCAGGGTCACCGTCAATTTCAGTTTCTATATTGGTGCTCTGCGAACTTACAGAAATCTCTTTGCCTTTACGATAGATAACATCAGAACAATCGGCGTGCTGTTTCAGAACCGTCAGCACCGAATGTTTTACCAGGTGCACCCGGGACGCACATTTATAAATACACACGTCCAGCAATCCGTCACTGAAATCAGCATAGTGTAATATCTGAAGCCCCACTGCATATCTTGAAATATTTCCGACAAAAACCAGCCCGCGGCCCTGGAAAATTTCTTCGCCGTCCACCGTTACTTTCATTGCTTCGAATTTATAATCCCAGAACGTTCGCCAGAGCGGCCAGAAGTAATCAAAGTAATCTATATGACCCTTGCGTTGTTCACTGACGCGCCTGACTACCTGACCGTCAAACCCAAAACCGGCTATTGAAGTAAAACATTTTCCATTTGCACTTCCCAGGTCTAAAGGTCGAATGAACCCAGCTTCGAACGTTCTTATTACTGTCTTTAATTTTTCGTCAAAGCCCAATTCATTTGCCAGCAAATTCTCCGTCCCGCAGGGCACTATCAGCAACGGCTTGTCACTCCCTTCCAAACCGTGTGCAACCTCTCTGACTGTACCGTCACCCCCTATAACAACAACCATTGAGCAGTGGTAATCCACAGCCGCATCTGTGGCTACTTCACAGGCATTGGCCAAAGAAGTAGTAAAACTAACTTTCACCTCATATCCTTTTTCGATAAGGTATTGCTCAAACTGCTGACCGGCTAATTTGCAGCTGGTAGCGCCTGATTTGGGATTCACGATATAGGCAATATAACCGTCGCTAGGTTTCATAATTATAAATTTAAGTTTCTAAAAAAACTTCCTTTTGTTCTTTGCCAAGTTCACGGAGCTTGGCTCTTATCAAGGCTGAGTAACTTTTTTTAATATGTGACAAGCCGGATAATCCCAAACTCTTTTGTACATCGGCTATTTTCCCCTCATCAGGCCCTTCTATTTCCACAAAGTTACCTATCAACGGCAGCTTATCAAGTGCAACTTCACAGTCGCCCAGTTGCCAGAAGAGACGCTTTTTTTCAATTACCAGCACCTTTTCATACCCCAAAGCTGAAAACAACTTTTGGATGGAATCGTTGTCTGTGATTTCGATTTCTATCTCCTGTCTTTTTTTGAATTCACTTTTTTCTTTAGCGCCTTTATAAGTCAAAAAAAACCTTTCGTGCTCATTGACAAGCTGCCGCCGCAGTCGAAGACATCTGTCGGTTTTTTGTAAGGTCATATTTGCATCGTCAAAGTGGTAATCTGTCTGCAACTGCTCTTCTAAAAATTCAGCACCGAGACCATCCAGCTTTTCTGCTATTTCCTTTAGCGAATCGACTTTCAGCTTTGCTTCAATCTCAACGCACATGAGTTTCACCGATTACTTCAGTTTACCCTTTTGAACAGCTTCAATAAAACCGAGGGGATTGACAACCGTGCCGGCATCGGTCTTCACTGCCGTTTCAATCCACAATTTAACTATCTCATCGGGCTTAATTTGGGGATTGACCTGATAAGCCAAAGCAGCCAGTCCCGCCAAATAAGGCACTGCCCAGCTTAATCCTCCCTGGCGTTCATAGCGATAAACCTCAGGACCTTTATAGCTTGCAATTGTACGATTGCTTGTTAAAACCAATAGCTCTGCGTCCGGTCGGTCAGAAATAATTTCATAACTTGCAGGTAAATCAGCCGGCTCATTTTCCTTACGCTTCAACATACCCAATTTTAAAAAGGTGGGGTCGCAGGTAACAACTAAAATGCCATTTTGATTAGCCTTATCAACAGCCTGTTTCCACAAATCAAAATTCGGTCCCTGTGAAAAGGTGCCCACGGAAATACTCACAACTCGAATTTTTTCAGATTCTCTTAAGTCTTTATTCAGTTCAATAATTTTATTAATAGTATCAGCCCATGGTTTATTATCGAGCCATTTCCAAACCGGCACTGCGTAATAATACAAAGAAGCCTTTGGAGCAACCCCGCACGTTTCACCAACAGCGATACTGCAGACCGGCGAGCCGTGCATCTGAATGTCTACCCCCTGAACCTCAACTTCTCTATAACGAAGAATGCGATTTTCATATTCTATGTGGTTTGTAAGTAAAGGCTGATCAATAATAACAATACTAATACCCTTCCCATCAATGCCTCTTTCGTGAAGTTCTTTAATACCTAAGCCGGGGTCTTTCCCTTTCTCCAGTAAATCAGCTGGCTGAAAACCCTCCGGCAGCTTGTTCGGTTCGGGCCATTTTGTAAGGCTATCAAAAGGCATATTATCAAGAAGCTTTTTATGCCCTCTCAAATCAAGATTGACCAATGATACGCCCGCAAATCCCCAAAACGAGTCAAACTTGTTAAGATCATCGGTATTTCTTAAAACAATCTGATGATTCTTACCGATATCAAAAGCTCCGCCTTTGCCGGCCACCCATAAAATAGTAAACGGAGCGGGGTAGTCACTCATTTTTGCAAAGCGGGCACGAACATCAGAATACTCAATATCACAATATTCCATTCCTCCTTCAGTTCTTTTTGTCTCTTTTACGGGCTGTCCGGCAATTTGTTTAAATTCATCGGGAGTAGTAAGTTTATATAAAATTCGATGTTCTTGTACAGCTTCGTATACAATTCCCACTACTGATTTTTGCCCGCTACTATTCGAATCTGCAAAAACGAAAGAAGCCGCAAAAGCAGCCAAAATCATACAAGAAAAAACAAATCTTCGATAAACCCTCCTGAACCTAAAATCGCCACACATATTATCACCTCACCTTTCTAAATTAACGTCAAATAACAACATTAACCAGCCGAGATTTTATGACGATGATTTTTTTGGGTTCTTTTCCGTCCAAAGCTTTTTTAACCTTTTCGCAGGCCAGAGCTTTTTGTTTTATCTGCCCTTCGTCCACATCAGCTGAAATAACTATTCTGTCTTTTATTTTGCCGTTGACCTGCACCACCAATTCAATCTCTTTTTCCTTTATAAGCCCTTTGTCATATTCCGGCCACGACTCATATGCCAAACTCTCCGTATGGCCCAATCTCTCCCAGAGTTCCTCCGCAATATGAGGTGCGAACGGAGCAAGAACCAGGATGAACTTCTCGACAACAGATTTAGGTCTGATTTCCTGTTTGCTCAGGTGATTTATAAAAATCATCATCTGGCTGATAGCGGTATTGAAACCAAATGTTTCAATATCATCTCCGACCTTTTTTATAGTCTGATGCAATAGTCTAAGTGTTGTCTCGTCGGCATCGGCTTCTTTCACCGCTTCAACAGGCTCTCCCGTATCCTCATCAACAACAGTTCGCCAGGTCCTCTGCAGGAATCGGTACACACCCTCCACCCCCTGCATACTCCACGGCTTGGTTGCCTCAAGCGGCCCCATAAACATTTCATAAAGCCGTATCGAATCGGCGCCATAATCAGTAACAACCTTGTCCGGATTAATCACATTGCCGCGGGACTTGCTCATCTTCTGGCCGTCTTCACCCAAAATCATTCCCTGATTGACAAGCTTTTTAAACGGCTCTTTGGTGCTGACGAAACCGAGGTCGTAAAGCAGCTTATGCCAGAATCGCGAATACAAAAGGTGCAGCACCGCATGCTCGGCCCCGCCGATATACAAATCAACAGGCATCCAGTATTTTTCCTTCTTCGGGTCCCAGCCCTGCCGACCGTTTTCCGGGTCAAGGTACCGCAAATAATACCAGCAACTGCCGGCCCATTGAGGCATTGTGTTGGTTTCGCGTCTCGTTTTCGAGCCGTCAGGTAGCGTAACATTGACCCAACTGGAAATATTAGCCAACGGCGATTCGCCTGTGCCGGCGGGCTTATAGTTTTTAACCTCCGGCAGCTCTAAAGGCAAATCCTGCTCCGAAAGACCAAAAACACTATCGTTGTCGATGTGCAAAATCGGGAACGGTTCACCCCAGTATCGCTGCCTGCTGAAAAGCCAGTCACGAAGCTTATAATTAACTGCCTTTTTGCCGAGACCTTTTTCAGCGAGATCCTTTGTGATCTCTTCTTTCATTTTAGCTGTTGGCATTCCATCATATTTCCCGGAATTCACAGCAGCACCATTACTAACCATTGCAGTGGGAAAAATCTCGGGATGGGTGATATAACGATCTCGAAGTTGCTCCCATGGTAGAGGTTTTGGACCGTCTTCAGGCAATTCAAGCATCCAATCATCACGCTCTGGAAGAACGACAACACGAATTGGGAGATTGAATTTCTTAGCAAATTCGAAATCCCTCTCATCGTGAGCAGGTACGCTCATTATTGCTCCTGTGCCGTAGCTAATCAGAACGTAGTCGCTTATCCAGATTGGAATCTTTTCGTTGTTGACCGGATTTATAGCATAAGCGCCGGTAAAGACGCCGGTTTTTTCTTTCGCAAGGTCTGTCCTGTCGAGGTCGCTTTTACGTGCAGCCTCTTCGCGATACTTTTTGACGGCAGCTTTTTTATCCTTTGTTGTGATTACATCGACAAGCGGGTGCTCGGGAGCCAACACCATATATGTAGCGCCAAATAGGGTGTCCGGTCGGGTAGTGAAAACACGGATACTCTCGTCAAATCCATCGATTTTGAAATCGACTTCGGCGCCGACGCTTTTGCCAATCCAGTCTGTCTGGAGTTTTTTTATCGATTCCGGCCAGTCAGCTTCCTTCAAATCGTCGAGCAGCCGTTCAGCGAATTTGGTTATTCGCAGCATCCATTGGCGCATCGGCTTTCTAATGACCGGATGCCCCCCCCGCTCACTCACCCCGCCGATTACCTCCTCATTTGCCAGAACTGTTCCCAGTGCCGGACACCAATTAACCGCTATCTCATCCTCATAAGCAAGACGATGCTCATCTATGTATCTTTGCTTTTCAGCCCCGCTCAAACCAGCGGGAATCGGTAACTGCTCGATTGGTTTGGCTTTTTGTTCGGCCTCGTCGAAGTAACTATTGAAAAATTTCAGAAATATCCATTGCGTCCACTTGTAATAGTTCGGGTCGGTAGTATTAACTTCCCGGTCCCAATCGTAACTAAAGCCCAGTGATTTGATTTGCCGGCGCATACCGTCGATATTTTTTTGTGTAGTCTGAGCAGGATGTGTTCCTGTTTCAACAGCATACTGTTCCGCAGGAAGACCAAACGCATCCCAGCCCATCGGGTGCAGGACATTGAACCCTTCCATTCGCTTATATCGGGCGACAATGTCACTTGCCGTATAACCTTCAGGATGACCAACGTGCAAACCGGCAGCACTGGGGTAGGGAAACATATCGAGAACGTAATATTTGCGCCTGGAATTGTCGCAGTCTTTGGCCTTAAATGTCTTGTTCTCTTCCCAGAATCGCTGCCACTTCTTTTCAATCTCGTTGAAATTGTAGTTCACAGGTTTTTTACTCATCAACTTCCGACTCCCTGCAGCTCTGCTTAAAAATCAAAATCCCGAATGTGGACAACTTTGGTCACTGCAGCCCCTGCAGCGTTTTGAATCTCCTTCTTTAACTCTGAGCGCAAATGTTGAGATTTGCCTTTCCAATTTTCTACCGCCGCAATGTGGGCAAACCTTCGGTTTTTTGCTGTCGTGTGGTTCCAGAAATTCACTTATCCCGCCACACTCACTACATTTATATTCAAAAATCGGCATAACAAGCCCTCATTAACAAAAAATCGGGGTGACTGGATTCGAACCAGCGACCTCTTGGTCCCGAACCAAGCGCTCTAATCCAAGCTGAGCTACACCCCGAAAAACATCAAAACAGGAAATATAGCACATAATTCCACGAATTGCAAGCTACAATAAGTTAACGGGGTCTATATCTACAGCAATCTTGACTGTCGGGCGGACCCGCCGCAGGCCGGCTCGCAGGCTTGTAAATAATCGCTGTATAGCTTCCGCCTGCGGCGCCTGGATAATTATCTGCATCCTGTGGAACCGCTGTATTCGACTTATCACCGCCGGCATCGGCCCTCTGACAATTACCTTCAGGCCATTTCCTCTTACAATACTATCAACTTCCTCACGCATCGCATTACAGGCGGCCTGGAGTCTATCAAAATTCCTGTCACGCATAATCAAACCAGCCAGTCGCCAAAACGGCGGTAAGTTACAGGCCCTGCGATGTTTTAATTCCTCTTTGACAAAGCCCTCAAAATCATTTTTGAGCGCAAACTGTATGGCCTGCTGGTCCGGCAAAAACGTCTGAACAAACACCACGCCTTTTTTCACGGAGCGCCCCGCACGGCCGGCCACGTGAGAAATCAACTGGAAAGTCCGCTCGTTTGCCCTGAAATCCGGCAGATAAAGGCAGGTATCGGCGCTGATAACGCCCACCAGCGTTACGTTCGGAAAATGCAGACCCTTGGCCAGCATTTGCGTTCCGGCTAATATATCTATTTTGCCTTCGCTAAAATCCCTTAGGACCCGGTAATAGTCCCGCCCGGCCATAGAATCGCTGTCAACACGCGAGATACGGGCCTGTGGAAATTTCCTGGTCAATTCCCCTTCGAGCCGCTGCGA
>JBAPXT010000104.1:0-7274 GCA_049284355.1 Sedimentisphaerales bacterium | reverse complement strand
GCCCGGAGACCTTCGAAGTCAATTACGTCGAGCGGGATTATCTATTTCGAATAATATCGCGGAGGGGTTCGAGCGGGGCACAACGGCGGAATTGCTGGCATTTCTTTATATTGCGCGCGGGTCGGCAGGTGAAGTTCGGTCAATGCTTTGTTTTGCGGAGAGATTACCGAAAGCAGAACATTTGAAATCTGAAATTTCAGATATCAAATCTTTAACTGAGAGCTGTTCAAGACAGATTCGAGCCTGGGCGGATAATCTGCAGAACAGCGATATCAAAGGCCAGCGGCATCTAAATGACCAGACCCGCATCAGGCATCAGGGAAACAAACGCAGCGAAGCGTTTGAAAGACAACTCGAAGAAACTCTGCGAAAGGCGCGCCCACAGGATTATCCTCCAGAAGAACAGTGAAAACATTTCAGATCTGAAATTTGAGATTTGAGATAATAAAAGTGGAGCAAAGCAATAGAGAGAAGTAACCACCTATGAAAGCCGTATATAAGCACAAGAAGAGCGGAGATCCGTCTTCGTCCCAAAACCGATGAATCGGGGACTACGCCGCGACACGCAGGGGGGTATATTCGCAATAGAGACGGACGAGAAGGGTAAGGTCATATCGACGGCTGGGCCGCTTTTAATAAAAGAGCTCGACCCTGAACGGCTGGATTATGACAATTACTTTAATGAAGAAATCAAGGCGAAAATAAAGGATTTTATTCTGCTGTCAAAGGCAGAATACCTTGAAATACTGCGGAAAAATGGTTTCATTATTCAGTCAAGCCAGAAACATTTATTTTAAGAAATCCTGCAATAATCCGCGGTTAAAGAAATCTGCTTGCCGCGGCGAAGCCTTCTTGTCTCGGCATAGGCATCAAGCCGTCGCCGGATTGGCGAAGCCGGGTCAAGCAAAAACGCAGGGGGTTAAGAGCAAAAATCCATTTTTTCATAATTCCCCAAAAAATTGAAAATGGACACTTGGTCAAAACAAACCCAATCAAACCCAAATTTACCCGCCACTCCGTTTGGCGGGCAAAGCCAATTTTATTTGTTTGGTTCAGCGGCAGGTTTAAAAGGTTCGTGGCGATGTGCCATCTAAGGCGGGGGATTGCTGCTGCGGGGTTTGTTGTGTCGGCTTAGCTGCCGGCTTATTTGGTTCAGCGGGTTTAAACGTAGCGGTTTGCGTCGGGGGAGTCGCTGGTTTAAAGGTTTGCGTCGGGGGAGCAGCCGGTTTAGCGGTTTGGGGCGATGTACCGCCTAAGGCGGAAGGTTGCTGCTGCGGGGCTTTTTGTGTCGGCAGAATTGCCGGCTTGTTTGGTTCTCTGTTTGGTTCAGCGGGTTGTTTCGGCTTAGCAGCCAGCTCCTGAGGCGTTAGCGGTGGAGCTGTGCCGCCGAGGGCGACAGCCATATCCTGAACGAAATTGCTTGAATCACATTTGGCGGTATAGTCGAGCACCTTAGCAAAATTATCGCTCGGGTTTTTGGAAAGCAGATAAACAGCCATTAAACGAGTCGGCCAGTAAGCGTCATCCAAATTTCCCCCCATCGCGTTCATTAAGTCGTAGTCGAGGGGTAAAGAAGTCATATCAGCCATAGTACAGGCTTTAACGACCCAGTCATCCGAGGTGAGGTTATGTAACAATGCGGATTTCAGTAAAGCCGGCATCTGGTCGGTATATACAAATTTATAAGGCGGCTTACCATTGGCCATTTCATATTGCTCCCTAAGCAGGCCAATAAAAAGTTGAGCTGTTTTAATTCTCAAGCCTTCCTGACCCTTTGCGAATGAATCAAGCCGGTTTTGCAAGAATTTATCTGTAATCTCGACTCTGGGGCGCCTTACGATGACCTTAACTGGTTTTAAGTCACGCAGGTGATTGGTTACCCTGCCCTGGTCGGTGGTTACGGGGTCGAGGTAGAGCGTGAATTCCATATTAACGGATGCCTGCGGATGTGTAATTAACGCCTTATTAAGTTTGGTAGTGAGCAGGTGCAGCGGAACAAAGATAGCCTTGCCCGGCTCGACAGGCGAAGCAGGCCTAATCTTGATAGATACAAGTTCCGGTATCTTTTCATTAAGGTCCCCGGTGAGATTGGCATCCACTCTGATGCTGCCTGTGAACAACCCGTCGTCAGAGACCATGAGGGGCACTGAAGAGTTATTTGTTATTGCGAGAGTACCATCAAATCTGCTGCCATAGGAAAAGTCGCTGCCAAAAACCTTCAGTTGCACGGAAATAATTTTCTCCGGCTTAGTGAATGCAGGGACAATTGCCTGTCCGAAGGCATTTTTCATCACCGTCAAGGTTGCGACAGGGTCAACCGGGGGTGAATACTCTCCGCCGATGCGGGTCAGGATCTCTTTAGCACGTTCGGCTTCCAGCAACGAGCCCGGGTCTCTGGCGATTGCTGTCTTTAAGGTCTCAACAGCCAAATCCCTCTGTCCCTCGGCCAGTTGAATCTGGGCCAGCGATAAATCAGCGATTTGGGTATGCTCGAACTTGTCGATAAGCAGCTTTGCCCATTCTGTTTGTTTATTCATCACAAGCGAATAAGCCAAAACAGCAGCAGTGGTTGCTGAGTTTGGTTCGGCTGCATAAGCCTTATTAGCCCAGGCGAGCGCTTTGTTTGCGTCAGGCAAGACAAAACAATAAAACCAGGCAACAGATTGACTATTTATTGAAGATTGACTACTGATTTTTTCTTCGGCGGCCTGGATTATTCGATACGCCTGTTCCGTATCGCCGATTTTCGCAGCTGCTTTGCCAGCAATAGCTTCGGCGAACAGGTCAAATCGCTTACTTTTCCGGAGCTGAGAGATAATCTGCAGGCATTTATTTTGATTTCGGGGGGTGTTGTAATTGCTAAGCATCCAGGGAAGATAAATATAAGACGGCAGCTCCTGCGAAGGATAAAGAGAACCGAACAACCGGGCACAGTATTCATAGGCATCGGCAGCAGTCTGATAAAGTTGTATCTGTCCGGCGTACTGTGCAAAGGCCAGGGCATTTTCTAAATTGAAAGGATTTTCAACTAATACTAATCTGAGGTGTCCAAGATACGTTGCAGGGGCTACCTTGTCAGGCATAAACTCGACGAGCTTTGCAAATGCCAGCCTATTGTAGTTATTTCTATTAAAAGCCTGCACAAAGTAAGCTTGAGCGGTGTTGGCATCAGCCTTTTCGGCCACCAACAACCCGAGCAAAGTAACTACTTCAGAATCGAAACAGGCGTTTTTCCCGCCTAAATCCTTCAACAACTTTTCAAGAAGCTGCTCCCGCTGCTCACGAGAGTTCAAGCGTTCGAGCAGATATTGAACCGCCTGTCGAGCTGGCTCGAAGTCTGAGGATTTATTTAAGTATTTCGTAAGCGAATCATACACCATCTCAGAGTAATCCCGAGCAGGACACTTAGCGGCAAGCTTAATCAGAAGAGGGTAAACATAGTCAGCACCACTATCCAGAGCCATTGTGGCAGTTAAGAAAATAATCGCCTGCTCGGCTTCTGGTCCGTTAATATCTTCAGAGTCAGCCAACTGGTAAGCGATTTCATAGAACCTTTGGCCCACGGCGGAGGATAAAAGCTGTTCAGAATCCAAAGAATCCTGCGCCCCGGCCAACGAGGAACAGAAGAAAAACATCGAAAAAACCAAAAAAGACCAACTTTTGAGCATTTATAGTCTCCGGTAAAACGGATTACCTCGATTTAGAGGCCCCAAACGCAGTAAAAAACGTTTGGACAGCCCGCAAACAGGGTACCATCCTAAAAAACGTCCGTTAACAAATATTTCGGGCAATTGCCCTGGTTGCTTTAGGTATTATATGTGGTCGAAGGGTCGATTTTTTATGCCCTTTAATATTTTGGGCTTGTTTTTTTGATTGTACGGGCGATTTCTTCGGGGGTGCGAGCTTATTAAATCATAAAGAGGTTTTTTGACAATTTAATCTTTTTTTGTATTATAAGCCGAATGGTAAGTTTGGTGATGCCGGGGAAATCTTGTTTAATATGAACACAAAACTCCACGATGAACATATAGAACGGGAACACTTCTTCAGTTCTGCCAAAACAGTTGCGGTCATAACGCTGGTTTCACGGGTATTCGGTATGCTGCGTGATATGGCAATTACGTCACTTGGCGCCAACCGGCTGACTGATGCATACGGACTGGCTTTCCAGATTCCGAATTTATTTCGGCGCCTCTTCGGCGAAGGCGCATTGACCTCAGCGTTTGTGCCAGTATTTACGGAGACTTCTGAAAAGAGCGGATTCGAAAAGGCGTGCAAACTTCTTTCAAACGCATTGGCGATTTTGGCGGTGTTTCTGACGGCAGTCATGCTGCTTGTGGAAATCATTTTTCTTATCACGGCGTTATTGCCGGGACCTGATGACCGCAAACTTCTGATGGTGCTGGCGTCAATTATGCTTCCATATATGGTCACCGTCTGCCTGCTGGCGATGGGTTCAGCGGCGCTTAACTGCCGGGGACACTTTGCTTATCCGGCTGCCGCCCCGATTATACTCAATATCTTCGGGATTGCCGCCGCGTGGTGGGTGGCACCAATTTTAAGAAAGGAGCTGTCCGACAGACTTATAATTGTCGCCATCAGCGTGACATCGGCAGGCGTGGTCCAGCTTGCGGCGGTTTTATGGCTTCTCAGTAAAAGCGGTTTTTCGCTGAAACTGCGATTAAAACCCGTGGAAGCCGGCATACGACCTATGATGAGATTACTTGCGCCGGTATTGCTGGGGCTGGGATTTTTACAGATTTCAGAATTGTTGGCTACTATCATCTCGTGGAATTTAACAGCGGTTTCCGCGCACCCGACAATTAACATATTTGGCTGGGTGTTACATCGTCCGCTTACGGAGGGGGTCATTGTCCGTGTCAATGCCGCGAGGGCGCTGTACCAGTTTCCTATGGGGGTGCTGGCCATTCCGGTGGGAGTAGCGGTCTTTCCGCTGCTGACGCGTTATGCGGCCCGAGGCGACATTAGGAATCTGCGTGACAGCATCAACCGCGCATTGCGGCTGGCCTTAATGGATGGAATAGCAACGGGTGTGGGGATGTTCATTCTGGCAGAACCAATTGTAAAACTTATTTATACCCGGCGGAATTTTACGGCAGCGGACGCGGCACAATCAGCCTTTATCCTTAAAATGTATGTGATTGGTATGGCGGCTTACTGCAGCTATCAGATACTGACCCGCGCATTTTATTCGTTCAAAGATACGGTCACGCCGCTGAAGATTTCCTGCTGGCTTGTGGTTGCGAATTTAGCGATGCTGGTGCCTATGCTGTGGATGCCTTCTTTGGGCGCCGGCGGGTTCGGGCTTTCGACCACAATTACCTTTACCCTCAATGCGGTCATTTTAATGTATCTGCTGCGCAAGCGTCTTGGGCGTTTCGGAGGTCGGAAGATACTAATAAGCGTTGCGCGTACGGTTGCCGGCTGTGCGGTTATGGCAGGGGTAGTGTATCTATTGCGATACCAGCTTGGGGCTGTGCGGAACTGGATTGTGGTTACGGTCTGCATACCAGCCGGCGCAATTAGCTTTTTTGCGGTGGTGTGGCTTCTCGGGGCGCCTGAACTGGGAGAATTAATGGGCGGCATAAAAGCCACGAAAGAGCCGGAAACAGGCATTACTGAGTAGGGTCCGGCGGGGGGCGGTTACTCAAAGGGTTTGTGTGCCAGCCAACCTCTGCCGAATTACTAACACTGCTTATGGTATCCTGTTACCCGGTAAACAGTTCGGGTCGGGTTTACCGGCAACATTCCAGAATTTTGCCAGGATTGTCAGGTCATTGGTTGAGACCCGGAAAATATTCGGCGACTTGCCCCCTGCATAATGGTCGAAGTCGGCACAGGCACCCGGAGAACCAACCGGACCACCGCGAATTTGCCAGGCGGCCACCAGAATCGTCAGGTCATTGGTCGAGGTCCAAAAGAGGTTGGGTGATTTACCCTGCGATTTACCATCGGCATCACCGTGGCACTGTCTCTTATAGCACCAGCATGTAGGTCTGCCGGCTGCATTAAATTGAGCCTCATCACGCATACCTATACCGAGATAACAATTCGAACCCTTGGATATTACCATATCCACCGCTGTACCACATCCGGGGTAATTGTTGTACTGGCTGATTACCCTGCGATATGATACGGTATCGCTGTACTGCGTAGTTATAGTGCCAACTACAAAACCGGCAGCAATAATGGCCGCGTTGGCATCCTGCTGAAGCATATTCACAACGTTCGGCACAACACATGCTTCAGTGGTAAAGCTCCAGACATCTCCCTTACATAGGTTAGGGGCATTGACTTCATCGATTCGCCAGTAGTAAGTGGTATTGACGTCGAGACTGCAGGGGTCGAAGCTATTAACATCAAAATTACCCCTATACACGGACGAAAATGTATTGGCATCATTTACATCGTTGTAATTGGTGCCTAAGTACACATCGTGCGAGTGAGCATACACTCCAGGGGACCAATCAAGGACAGGATGCGCACTTACATGATGCTGGCCGTCCGATGGTTGCGGGTTCTTTGCTTTTCCTGAGACTACTGTAAAATTCCAGATATCACCTTTCCATACATTAGGGTCATTTACCTCATCGATTCGCCAGTAATAAGTTGTTAAAAGGTCAAGACTGCAAGGGTCGTAGCTATTAGTATCGTAGTTGCCCTTGTATTCCGGTGAGAATGTATTGGCGTCATTTACATCGTTGTAATTGGTGCCGAAATATACATCGTGCGAAGCAGCATCTTTTCCAGGCGACCAACTAAGGACAGGATTTGGGTCTACATATGTTTCTCCATCAGTAGGTTTGGGGTTAAATGCTTTATTATGATAGAGCTGCCAGATTTCTTCGGCAGACAAGGCCTTATTATAGACGCGGACGTCGTCGATTACACCGTTAAAAGAATACGATGGTGTTCCTGATACACCGCCTATGTAAGTAGTGCCCCAGCCGCCGCTGTACGTCTGGCCTTGAGATTTGTCCAACGCCCCATTAACGTAAACGGCCTGGGTGGTTCCATCCCACGTGCAGGTTATGTGATACCATTCATTGGCATTCCAGGAATTTTTGTTCGAATACAATTGGGAGTATTGGCCGCCTGCCGGAGATATAACAAAGTAAACGCTTCCTTCATGTCCGCTGATGGCATTGCCGAGGAATATCTGAGATCTATAGTGTACGTCTTCAGCAAAAATGAGACAAATTTGCCTTTGAATTAAGAGACAGTTTCAGCTCCTGTTACTGTGATTCTATCGT
>JBAPXT010000103.1:0-6885 GCA_049284355.1 Sedimentisphaerales bacterium | reverse complement strand
CTCTTAACCTAATCAAAAAAATAAAACCCGATGTATTAGTGAAAGGACAGGATTGGGCACAGAAGGGCGTCGTCGGCGCCGAATTTGTCGAATCTTACGGCGGAAAAGTCGTTCTTGCTCCGCTGGTGGAAGGCAAAAGCTCAACCGCAACAATCAAAAAAATCAGGTCGCTGGAAAGTTAGCTACAATGGATAAGGGCATAAGAAAAAAAATTACAGAAACAATAGAATCGCACAATAAAACAATTACCAAACTTGAAACTGGCGGTATTGAAGCTATCGCAACTGCCGCAAAGATAATAACAAGAGCGTTAAAGCAAAACGGCCGTCTTTACATCTGTGGCAACGGCGGCTCAGCAGCAGACGCTCAACACATAGCAAGCGAGCTTGTGGGCAGATTCGAACGCGAACGCAAATCCTTGCCGGCAGTTGCTCTGACGACCGATACGTCAATAGTAACGTCGATTTCCAACGATTACGGATACGAAAATGTGTTCGCCAAACAGGTCGAAGCGCTCGTTAAAAAAGGCGATGTCCTCTGGGCCATTTCGACCAGCGGCACATCGGCAAATGTCATTGCCGCCGCCAAATCGGCAAAGAAAAAAGGTGCCAAGGTGCTGGCCTTCACAGGCAGCAATAACAGCAAACTCGAGAAGATAGCTGACATTTGCTTTTGTGCCAATAGTAAATCAACCGCACGAAGTCAGGAGGTTCATCAGCTCGGCTTTCATATAATTTGCGGACTCGTGGAAGATAGTTTTTGCAAATAGTTAACCTGAAAAATGTCTAACAAAGCAATATTCTTAGACCGTGATGATACTTTAATTGAAGACCCCGGCTACATTAACCACCCTGACCAGGTAAAGCTGCTGGATGGTGTCGATAAGGCGCTTATCGAATTTCGCGCTATGGGGTACAAGTTAATTGTTGTCTCAAATCAATCAGGCGTTGCACGCGGAATGATTTCTGAGCAGGCTCTCGATGAAATCCACAATCGATTAAAACAGATGCTTGCCGAAAAAGGAGCTCCATTAGACCGCATTTACTATTGTCCCTACCATCCCGATGGCGTTATTGAAAAGTACCGCAAAGAAAGCGACTGGCGAAAACCGAACCCGGGAATGCTTCTGGCTGCCGCCAATGAGTTGGATATTGACCTTGGCCAATCCTGGACTATTGGCAACAGTATCCGCGACATCGAGGCCGGCTTACAGGCCGGCTGCAAAACCATTTTAATAAATCACCCTTCGCATTATAAACTGCACAAGCTCGGCGAACCAAATCCAGATTACCGGGCTGTAAATATAAAGGAAGCGGTAAATATTATAAAAAAACATCATCGTTCTATCAGCGAAATACCCATTCAGAACCAGCCGCTCCCACAAACCTTAACCCAACCACCGCCGCAACCCGCCGAAGAACCATATCAGCCGCAGCCTGCAAAACCCGAATCAGCTCCTGCCGAGCAAACTGTTTCCGGCAGCTCTGCCGCAGGCAACAGGACCGAACAGTTGCTTGACGGTATTCTGGAACAACTTAAAAGTATGCGGCGAAGCGAAATGTTCGGCGAATTTTCCATAACCAGACTGATAGCCGGCATTGTGCAAGTTATCGTCCTGCTCTGTCTGTTGATAAGTATATGGTTCCTGACAAACCCAGGCAGGCAGGATAATGCAGTGCTGATTACGCTTGGCTTTGCTGCGGTTCTCCAGGTAATGGCACTGACCTTTTACATAATGCCTAAGCGAAAATAGCGATGCGCGAAATATGTCACGCGCAGCGAGATACCAGATGCAGGATACGAAATATGAGATATTAGTCTGGCTTCCATCTCCTATGGGTGATGCGGTTCTCTGCACGCCGGCCTTGCGGGCCATTCGCCACCATTTCAAATCCTCCCAAATTTCTTTCTTTGCCAATAAGGTTGCCCGCGAGATTTTGTCGCCCAGCCGCTTCAACGATGCGTGGCTGCAGCAAAAAAACAATAGTCCTTTTGCGATTGCAAAAATGCTCAGGGAACATAACTTTACCCATGCAGTCCTTTTCAAAAATTCTTTTGCCTCCGCCTTGGCGGTTTTTTTAGCAGGGATATCAAGGCGTATCGGCTACGCGCGCGAAGGCCGCGGCTTTTTGCTCACCGATAAACTTTATCCACCAAAACTATCTGCCGCCAGATTCAAACCTTATTCTATGGTTGATTACTATCTTGCGATTTCTTCCCTGCTCGGCGCTGACGCCGCTGATGCAAGTCTCGAACTGCCTACTGACCCACAAGAGGAAAAAAAATTGCGAACCAAATTCCAGGAAATTGCCGAACCCAAAAGACCCGTTGTAGTTATTGTTCCCGGCGGAGCATTTGGGCAGAGTAAATGCTGGCTAAGCGACAGATTCGCCCAAACAGCAGATTGGTTGATTTCCAATTACAATGCGACCGTTTTCGTCTCCGTCTCACCCGACCCCGCCGAAAAGCAAATTGCCGGAGAAATTTGTGATTCGAGCAAGTTTAAACTTGTCAATTTAGCGGAGAAGCCTGTAAGCCTTGGCGAATTGAAATCACTTTTTTCCATTGCGGATTTGGTGATAAGCAATGATACAGGTCCGCGACACATAGCAATAGCGCTGCGGCGCAAGATTATCACCCTTTTCGGTCCGAACGACCCGGCCTGGACGGAAACCGGTTACAAAAATGAAATTAAAATAATTGGCGATGTGCCCTGCGCCCCATGTGCCAAGCCAACCTGCAAAGAAAGCGAGCATCTATGCATGCAGGCAATCACTCTAGAGATGGTCTGCAACGCTGCAAAAAAATTGCTCGAAACCAACCAAAGACGGCCAACCTCTAAAACCGAGCAAAAATTTACAGAGATTTCAAAATCGTTCTTCTGCGACGAAAACTACAAAACCGGCCTTGACGAATTGGGCTTAACTTCCATTGATGATATTTTTTCTTTTAAAGCAGCTCAGAATCTGACCAAAGATAATATGTCTAAGCATCGCAGCCGCTCACGATTCGAAATAAATTCGCCTCCGGCTACATTGTTTTTGAAACGCTACGACTCACCGCCAATCCTGATCCAAATTAGAAACTGGCTTTCGGCCCACAGGCGGACAAGTTGCGGCCTTTTCGACTCTGAGCCTACAATTGAACTTACAGATGCTGGTATAAACACACCGAAGATTATCTCTTACGGCGAGCAATGGGGTTTATTTTTTGAGAAAAGAAGTTTTATAGTTACCGAAAAAATCCGCGATGCCGAGTCCTTAGAGCAGAGATTACCAGATTGTTTCAACACCCCACCTACCGTTGAAAATCTGAAACTGCGAAGAAATTTTATCGCTCAATTAGCTGCCTTTGTAAAAAAATTCCACGAAACAAACTACCGTCATCGAGACCTTTACCTTTCACATATATTCTACAATGACGACGGCCAGTTTTACCTGATAGACCTGGCACGCACCTTCAAACCGACCTTGTTTGCCGAACGATTCCGAATAAAAGATATTGCGCAGCTTTATTATTCAGCTCAAGGCAGCTATTTTTCAGGAACAGACCGGTTGCGTTTCTATCTTGGCTACACCGGCCGAAGCAGGCTAACCAGGAAAGACAAGGCATTTATCCGTAAAGTAATAAATAAAACAAGGTGGATGGCACAACACGATATAAAGCATGGCAGAGCCGTCCCCTTTGCAGGCTAATCAGATTGGGATTTATGTCTGTGATAAACAAGAAAATCGCGCTGATAATAGAGCGGATAGATATCGCCCTCGGCGGAGCAGAACGCTCCGTCTTTGAGCTGGCAGCCGCGATCTCGGCGCTTGGGCTTAAAGTGGATATACTTGCTGCAAAAGGGCAAACAAATGCTAAAAACATCCATATTTTATGTCAAAATATCCCTGGTAAGCGTACCTCTCACTCCACATTTGCAAAGGTGCTGAAAAAACATCTGTCGGAAAATCACTACGACATAATCCACAGCGTTTTGCCTTTTGATTTTGCTGATGTGTACCAGCCGCGAGCAGGCTGTTGCGCTGAATCCATTTTGTGTAATGCTGCCAGTTACCAGAACAAATTCGTCGAATCTTACAAGAGAATAACGGCTTTTGCCAACTTTCGACGAACCATACTTTTGCGAGCCGAGAGAAGACTTTGCAAAGATTCAAACGGGCCGGTAATCGCTGCACTTTCTAAGTATATTGCCGAACAGTTCAAAAAGCATTATGGCACCGGCGATGACCGAATAGTCGTTATACCTAACGGCGTAAAAATAAATAAACGAATCGACACAGGCCAGGCCGATAAACTCCGTAGTCAAATACTCGCTAAGTTGGGCCTCAAGGAAGCTGACAACCCTGTCTTTTTCTTGTTCGCCGCAAACAATTTCAGACTCAAGGGACTTGCCTCTTTGATAAAAGCAATGCAGCTTGTATCGCGAAATAACAACATGGAACGAAAAGCTTATTTAATAGTGGCCGGTAACGGCAGAGTACGCAAATACCGCCGCCTCGCAAAGAAACTTAACGTCCATAAAAAAATTGTTTTTTTGGGCCCTGTCCGACATATCCAAAATGCCTTGTCAATCATAGATGTAGCCGTCCTGCCTACCTTTTATGACCCCTCAAGCAGGTATATTCTCGAAGCAATTGCAGCCGACAAGCCCGTAATAACAACAAAATTTAACGGCGCAGCCGATTTATTCGTCAACAACCGGCACGGCAAAGTAATCGATAGCGCAGAAAACATCCCAGCACTCGCACAGGCCATCAACTATTTCACAGATACAAACAACATCCAAAAAACATCTCAGGCGATTGTTGAAGATAACCTCGAAGAAAAAGTTTCCATCAGCCGAGTTGCTGAACAGCTCATACCTCTTTATGAATCAATACTCAAAAAGCAGGGGCAATAATGAAATTTGTGATTCTGATTATTGGTGCGTATTTGCTCGGCTCAATACCTTTTGGCCTGATTATCGCCAGAGCCCACGGCAAAGATTTGCGCAGCATCGGTTCAGGTAACATCGGCGCAACGAATCTGTCGCGAGCGCTTGGTAGAAAATGGGCTTACCTCTGCTTCATTCTGGATGCCGCAAAAGGCTTATTACCGATGGCAGTTGCCGCCGGCTTTATTTCTTCCCCGCCGGCTGTTGCAGAGCTTTTTCTTGCTCTCGCTGCTGGCTGTGCAGCGGTTTTAGGCCACATCTTCCCTATATACCTAAAATTCAAAGGTGGCAAAGGTGTCGCTACCAGCTTCGGCGTGGCGCTCGGCCTTTGGCCCTACTACACAATTTGTGCCGCCGCCGCTTTTTTAATATGGGTAGTGGTCGTCTTGATATGGAGATATATCTCGCTGGCTTCCATCATCGCTTCTGTTACTTTTCCTCTCACGTTAGTCCTGGTGATTATACTGACGCCGTACTGGAACTTTGCTGACTTATGGCCGCTGCTTATCGCTGCTGTCGCCATACCGATTATGGTGATTGCGCGCCACCGTGAAAATATAAAAAGACTACTCGCCGGAACCGAAAGCAAAATTCTCAGTTAAGCTTCCTGGAAAGGATTTCTGAAACTATTTTGGGATTTGCCTGTCCCTTCGTTTTTTGTATAACCTGGCCCAATAAAAAGCCCATCGCTTTTTTGCTTCTTTTGCCGCCGCTTTTTACATCATCAACCGCCTTGGGATTTCCCGAAAGCACCTGTTCAACTATCTTCTCCAATTCCCCCGCATCGCTTTTCTGAATGAGGTTAAGTCCCTTTGCTATTGTTTCCGGCCCTTTGCCGCTTTTTACCATTTCCTCAAAAATGGTGGTCGAGGCGGTAGCGCTTATCTCGCCGGCTTCAACCATCTTGGCTAATCGGGCAAGACCTTCGGGCTTAACACCCAATTCCGCCACGCTGCAGCCTTTTTCGTTTGCTAATTTTAGCCCAACCTGCGTGAGCAGATTGCAAATTCGTTTCGGCTCACCGCCTGTTTTAACTACCTCATCGAAAAATTCCCCTGTCGCTCGCTCATCTGTTAAAACCCCAGCGTCGTAATCACTTAATTTGTACTCATTAACATAACGCATTTGCTTCTTTATAGGCAGTTCGCACAATTGAGACTTGATGTCCTTAAGCCACTGCTCCGTCATCTCAACCGGCACCAAATCAGGCTCGGGAAAATATCTGTAATCGTGTGCTTCTTCCTTTTCTCTCTGAAGGACCGTTACCTCCTTCACGTCGTCCCATCCGCGGGTGCTTTTGTTGCCCATCTCCATCACTTCACCGGTTTCGAGGAACCGGTCAGCCTGTCTGCCTATTTCGTATTCGATACTTCGCTCAAGGGCACGGAAACTGTTCAGGTTCTTAATCTCGACTATAGGCGTCTTGTATTCTTTGCCATCTTTGGTGATAACCAGATTGACATTCGGCTCGAAGCGCATATGTCCCTTTTGCATATCCGCTTCCGAGACGCCTAAATATCTGACTATCCTCTGCAATTCCTCCGCCAGCGCCCGCACTTCTGCTGCGCTGTTCATATCCGGTTCGGTTACAATCTCCAGTAAAGGCGTGCCTGCCCGATTCAAATCCACCTGCGAAAAGTTCCCCGTCGCGTGCAGATTTTTGCCCGCATCTTCCTCAAGATGCGTTCTGATTATTCCAATCCTTTTGGTTTTTCCCGGCTCCAGTGGTATTTCAATAAACCCGTTCGCGCTAAGCGGCAAATCATACTGACTTATCTGATAATTTTTCGGCAAATCAGGATAGTAATACCCCTTTCTGTCCCACTTTGTAAACTTGGCTGCCTCGCAATTAAGGGCCAGCGCCACCAGCACAGCATATTCAAACGCCTGCTTATTCATTACCGGCAGAACACCCGGCATACCAAGACACACAGGACATACCCTGC
>JBAPXT010000102.1:0-6680 GCA_049284355.1 Sedimentisphaerales bacterium | reverse complement strand
ATTTGCACCTTAAGCATCTTTTGTCGGCAAACTCGCTTTTGTTACGGAGCTTATTAAGCACGGGCTCATCCGGATTATTCCAGATTTCTTTAAAGGTTTGATTTTTAACGTTGCCAAGAGAGTAATTTCGCCAGAACTGGTCGGGATATACGGAGCCATCCCAGCCGACAGAGGCGATTTTTTCTCCGATTTTATTGCCGCCGTTGGCAAGAAGAAGCTGTCCGGCCTTTTCGAAGCGATGATTTTTCTCTTTGGTCATTTTCAGCAGAAGGTAAGGGCCATCGGCGTGATTGCCGACGGTAAGGACTTCGTCAACGAGTTTTTTTTGAACGAGTTCTCCGGTTTTTTCTATTATTGCGTCAACGGCCTGACGGGTTTGCTGCGGAGTTAGAATCCGGCTGTTGAGTTTTTTTGCTCTTCCTGCTTTTACAAGATGATAAAAACATATCCTGTGGACGTTCGCTGAGGCAGCGATATCGAAGACAACCGGGATTTTATCAGCGTTTTGCAAAGTTATGGTGAAGCGCAGGCCGGTTTTCAGGCCGGCTTTTTGGCAATTTTCAACGCCTTTTAAGGCGGCTTTGAAGCAGCCGGTTGACTGTCTGAAGTCATCGTGGAATTGTTCATCACCATCGATGGAAATACCAACGTAACTTACGCCGAGGCCAGCGAGCTTTTTGGCGACGGCGGAATCAATTAAGGTTCCGTTGGTGGAGATGACGGTTCGCAAGGACAATTGCTTTGCTTCGGCCAAGAGGTCAAATAAATCGTTTCGCAACAAGGGTTCGCCGCCGGTAAATAATACTACGGGACAATTTACTTCGGCGAGCTGGTGGAGCAGTTGCTTAGCTTCGGTGGTGGACAACTGGTCGCTGCTGAGGTCGGAGGTTGAATTGCTATAACAGTGCAGACAATTTAAGTTACATCGGCTTGTGCAATTGTAAACGGCGACCGGGCCGAATGTATTATCTGCCTCATACCGCAAGTGGTCGGATTTACCGGACAAGCCGCAATATAGTTTTGAGATGCTTATCATTTATATATCTTTTCTATGGCGGTGAGCAGGCCATCGGTAGTATGCTCGGCAGCTTGGGCGTCAACTTTGAGGCCAAGGGTTTTCAATTGTTCGGAGGTCACCGGGCCGATAGATGCTATTTTTGTATTACTTGAGTTTACTAAGTCAGCAGGGATTTGTTCAAAAAAAGCTTTGACTGAAAAGGAACTTGCGAAGGCCAGCCAGTCGATTTTACCTTTTTTGATTTTTTCTATCAGCTCGCTGCATTTGTTTTTTACGGTTACAGCGGTATAGACAGGGATATTATCGACTTTAGCTTCTGCACTTTCCAACAGTTCGCTGAGTTCGTTTGAAGCGAGCTGGGAACGCAGAAGCAAAACTTTTTTGCCTTTTAGATTCGTAAAGGCGATTAGTTGTTTGCCAAGCTCTTTACTGGTAAAAATGCCTGGTGTGAAATCTGCTTTTATTGCGAATTCGGTTAATTTCGCAGCGGTTTCGCAGCCTATGGCGGCGATTTTGGCAGAGGCGAAAACGCGGGCATCTTTGCCAAGTTTTTGCAAGGTATCGAAAATAATAGTTACACCGTTTACGCTGGTGAAAATGAGCCAGTTATATTCGGCAATCTTTGTGAGTGTTCGCAGGAACTTATTCGTCTGCTTCAACGGTTTTATTTTGATTGTTGCAAATTCTATGGGGTTACCACCTTTGGCGATAATTTTAGCTGCGAAATCGGCATTGCTATCAGCGTCGCGTGTTACAACGATGCTTTTGCCGAATAAGGGCTTACTTGTAAGCCAGTTAAGTTTTTCATCGGCGGCGGCGCCGATAACCACAATTGCGGGCGGCCCGATTTTATTTTCTTCGCACTTTTCGGTTATTTGCTTAAGAGAAGCCCTTACGGTTTTTTGACCCGGCAACGTAGCGTCAGATATTACCGCAGCGGGCGTTTTTTCTGACATACCATTTTTCATCAGCCTATCAGCGATAAGCTCCATATTTTCCATCGCCATATAGAAGACTATAGTACCACTGAATTTGGCGAGGAGGTCCCAGTCGATATTGCTCTTTTGCTTTCCTTCGGCTTCCTGCCCGGTGATGAAGACCACCTGTGAGCTGTAGTTCCTGTCGGTCAGTATAATGCCGGCGGACTCGGATGCTGCGATGGCGGCAGTTACACCGGGCACGATTTCAAAATCGATGCCTGCTTCGGTGAGAGCCGATAGTTCCTGGCCTATCCTGCCGAAGATGCCGGGGTCGCCGCCTTTTAATCGTACTACCGTTAATCCGAGGTTTGCTTTTTCGACCAGCAGCTTATTGATTTGGTCCTGAGTAGCAGAACCAGGGCCGATGCGCTTTGGGACGTGGATGAGTTCGGCACCGTGGCGGGCGAATTTTAACAAGGCAGGGTTGGCCAGCTTGTCGTAGATTATGCAGTCGGCAGTTTTGAGAAGCTCAGCACCGCGGACGGTAATCAAATCGGCCATTCCGGGGCCAGCTCCGACGAGATATACTTTGCCTTTCTCACTCATTATTTTTCCAGTTTTTCCAAGATTTCTCTGCCGCCAGCATCAAGAAGGTCGTTGGCGATTTTTTCAGCGAGGTTGTCGGCATCGGCTACTGGGCCGGTAAGGCGGCGGGTGATGAAGTTTTTGTCCTGCAAATCCGAAATAAAAGCGCAGATTTCCATATTTTCACCTGTGATTTTTGCAAAGGCCCCTACGGGGGCGTGGCAGCCACACTGCATTGTAACAAGAACCTGACGCTCTGCAAAAGTAATAGTCCTCAGATTTTTGTCATCTATGGCGGCAATCAACTCTGTTGCGGCTGGGTCATCAATTCTTATTTGAACGGCGAGGGTACCCTGGGCCGGTGCAGGGATGAACTGCTGCGGGTCAAAGCATAAAGATATTTTTCCGCCCAAGCCGAGTCTTTCTACGCCGGCCCGAGCTAAAATGACAGCATCGAATTTGCCTTCTTCCAGTAATCTTATTCGTGTAGAGACATTGCCACGGATGGGCAGGGGGGTGAGGTCGGCTCTTAAATGTTTTATCTGGGCTGCGCGTCTCAGACTTGAGGTGCCGATTTTTGCGGAATGGGGAAGCTGCTGAATTGAGCCGACCGGAACATTTACTATTAAACAATCTTCTGCGAATGACCTCTGGCAGACAGCGGTGATGGTAAGTCCATTTCGCTGCTGGGTAGGCAAATCCTTGAAGCTATGGACAGCGAAGTCGGCCTGGCCTGAGAGGAGGGCATCTTCCACCTGCGAAGTAAAGAAGCCGCTGCTTTTTAAATCCCACAAAGCTGTCCGTTTGTCGCGGTCACCTTTGGTAGTTATTTTTTTGATTTTAATTTGTATACGGGGGTGGGTTTTCTTCAAAGCCGAGATGATAAGGCGGGTTTGAGCAATGGCCAAATCTCCGCCACGTGTTGCAACGGTAAGGGCATTCATCGTTAATCACGTTTACCCTGTGAGAGGAACATTTTGTTTATCAAATCTACCGCCTGGAGCTGCTCTGTGCTCGGCTCCTCGTCGGTGCCGTTTTTAAGAAAGTTGATTGGCCCATGCAGCACTTTCTTGACCAGGGACTCGGCGAAAAGCTCCAGCTTATCGGTGCTGCCCCTGCCAAAATCTTTGGCGTAGCGTTTAGCTTCGCTGTGGGCCAAATTAAGACCTTTCTGCGTCAGCTGCGTGATTATAGGCACGAGGTTGAGCGAATCATACCATTGCATAAATTTATCTGTAAATTCTGCAACAATTGCCTGGGCCTTTGGAGTTTCATTACTGCGTTTTTCCCTGTTGCGGCTTATCTGCTCGTTCAAATCATCAATATTGTACAGTGAAACACAATCGAATTGGCTGATTTGCGGCTCTATATCACGCGGCACGGCGATATCTATCATCAGCAATGCCTTTTGCCTCTTTGAGAGGCTGTCTGCAACTGCCCTGTATGTTACTATCGGCTCAGCGGCAGCGGTCGAGCTAATCACGAGGTCAACAGCGGTGAGTCTATCAACGATATCGGCCAGACCGATTATTTCCCCTGTCTTGAGCCGGGCTTTGAGGGCTTGTGCTTTTTTCGTATTGCGATTTGCTATAATCAAAGTCGGCAGATGCGATTTGAGGAGATACTTTGCTGCAAGGGCCGAGTTTTCCCCTGCGCCGATTATCAATGCGGCGGCGGTGGATAAATCGATTTTCTTTTTGGCCAATTCCACGGCAGCGAGACTTATTGAAACCGCACCACAGTTGATATCCGTATTGGTTCGCACGGCTTTTCCAGCACGAAAGGCATTGTGAAAGAGACGGTGAAATATAAATTTGCTCGTTCGGCAGTCGATGGATTCCGTGTAGGCGGATTTTACCTGCGATAGAATCTGATTTTCGCCGAGCATTTGCGAATCAAGACCTGCAGCAACTTCAAAAAGGTGGCGAACAGCATCGACCCCAATGCTCTGGCGGCTGTATTTGCTCCATATATCAATTGCCTCGGGCTGTGTCTGCCTGATAAGCTCTGCCAGAAATCCACTTACATCGAAATCCTTTTTGGCGTAGGTATAAAATTCAGACCGATTGCAGGTTTCGAGAATAACCGCTTCGGAGATATGCTCATCAGCGTGCATTTTTTTCAGCATAGAACGCCGCTTCTCTGCAGTAAAAGCGACTCTTTCCCGCAACTGCACAGGACAATTATGACAGGTTACATTGTTCAAAACGAGCTTCATTGTGCCTTTGTTTTCCTGAAAACCCGAAGTATACAGTATTATTATCTGTCTGTCCAGATGACCGGCCATGCGCTATAGCCTATTGGCTTGAAAAAAAACTATTGCCAATACTTGTTTTCACATTATAATAACACGTTTCTTATAGAATAGATGAATTAAGGAGCAAATTCCTATGGAAGCAGTTACAGAACACCAAATCGATTTATTTGCCGAAGATTTGCCGTCTATGGACGAGATAAGGAAACTTTCCGAAATCGTTCATTCCAGCGAGGCCAATCGGACAGCGTTCGGCAAACAGGTTGAGGAAAATATGTCCAAAACGGGGCAGAAAGCTTTTCTGGCGACGGGGATCGGCCTTTTTATTCTGGCCAACTATGCCGAGGCGGTCAAGAGACTGGAAAAAGCAAAGGACTGCAAAGAGAAATCAATCTATATGGCCTTCGCACTTCGCCAAATGGGCGAATTCAACGAAGCAATCAAAAGCCTGCAAAAAGCCCTCGATTATGAAGCTGACCCGCTAAGTGTAGCTTTGGAAAAAACAGCTACATATCGTCATGCGTCAAACTTTGACGGTGCAGCCAAGGAACTTAAAGCTCTTGCCAGTTTCGAACACGTAAGCGCTGAATATCACTACCAGCTTGGCCGTCTTCAGGAAGTTCAGGGATTTTATGAAGAGGCAATGGGCAGTTACAAGATAGCTTTGGAATTATCCCCAAACCATCAAAAGGCCCTTTTTCACTTGGCGTATCGGTGCGATTTATCCGGTGATGAAGAGGCAGCGGTCGACTATTACAGGCAAATTGCTTCGAATGCCCCGGTTTATGTAAGCGCGCTGCTGAATTTAGCTGTGCTTTATGAAGATATGGGCGAATTTGACAAAGCGGCCCAATGTGTTGATAAAGTCTTAAAGTATTATCCCAATCACCGAAGAGCTATTCTGTTCAAGAAAGACATCGAAAGCTCAAAAACGATGTTCTACGACGAGGAAAAGGAGAAGAAAAAAGACCGGAGGACCCAAACTCTCGAAACGCCGATTTCGGACTTTGAGCTGTCGGTACGCAGCAGAAACTGCCTGAAAAAGATGAATATTGAAACAATCGGGGACCTTTTGAACATCACCGAGATAGAGCTGCTGTCTTATAAAAACTTCGGCGAAACCTCGCTGAGGGAGATAAAGGCCATCCTCGAATCAAAAGGAATGCATCTCGGTATGGCTCTGGATGAAAAGCCGTTTACGGCGGCAGAGACTTTTGATCGCGGCGGCACAGGAGAAAATGAAGGTCTTTTGAACAAGTCTGTGGATGACCTTCAATTGTCGGTCCGTGCCCGAAAGTGCGTGCAAAAGCTCAATATTCGCACAATCGGTGAATTGATACGCAAGACAGAGGCCGAGCTTCTCGGCGTTAAAAACTTTGGTGTAACAAGCTTAAACGAAATCAAAAAAGCCATTGGCAACCTTGGGTTATCCCTACGAAACCTGGATTAAAAAGTTCAAAGTTAAAAATTCAGAATTGAAAATACAATTTCCTATCCGCTATACACCATACGCTGTAAGCTATTGCCGCATAGTTTTTTTGCTTTTTTTGATAATCCTTAGCGGGTGCAAGGCGAGGCGAGCCGGCAGAACTACTCCACAAATGGGGATTGAGCCGCAGTTTTGGATACGGGTTTTGCTTCTTGACAACGTCGGGGGCTGCAAGCTGAAGTTTGGCTCGTCATTTGCCGTTTTGGACGCCCAAACACAAGCTGCGGAAGCCTACTTTAACCAATCCGATGAACCGACAGAGGTAACTATATCTGCCGGCAGAATTGTTATTTCCGGTCGGTCCTTTACCAACGGACAGGTAATTATTTTGCCCGACGAACCATATGTTTTTAATCTGAACGGCGATGAGTACCGCGGCAAATTAGAGCTAATATATGAGCCTGACAGCAATAC
>JBAPXT010000101.1:0-13436 GCA_049284355.1 Sedimentisphaerales bacterium | reverse complement strand
CCCCTAAAGAGTTTCCATTTCAAAAAAAGACATCCTCCCTAAAATTAAACGAACATGCGCGTTTGATGCGAAAATTATGGGGTCTGGGGAGTGAGGTTTTGGTTAAGTCGTTATAGAGAAAGGGATAAAAAAATTTTGAAAAAATGGATTTTAGGGGTTCAACTACCAACGCTTTTGATTGAAATTTTATTTGATTAATTCAGCTGAAGACATACAGCAATGCTTTTATCGGGTCGGTATCTTCAGCTTCATCCCAACATCAAGATTCTTGCCGTCAGGTGAAACATTAGGATTTAGTTTTATTATTTCTTTGTAGCGATTACCATCACCAAGCTGACTTGCTGCAATCTCCCAAAGGCTGTCACCCTCTTTTACGGTGTATAGCTTTGCAGTACCTGGGATGGAATTGACATCTGATGCAGCGGCTGTCTTTTTATTCTCTGCCGCGGCGATTACCACTTCCTCTGCTGCCGGGGCTGAGGATTTAAGTTTTTCAAGCTCGATTTTAGCCTGCCGCAGTTCGTTATTTAATCGATTTATAGTGATGTCGTAATTACTAATTCTTTTCTGTGACGCTGCCTCTGACTGCTGCAGCTTTGACTGCAAATCGGCAATCGCGGCTTTGCTCTTTGAATTTGTTATCATTATACCAAATGCCAGACCAACTCCGAGTCCGACTATTGCGATAATCGCCTGTACAACTTTTTGATTCATTTTTAACCCATTTCAAAAATGCTTCCGAAATTATTTACCAGATTGTACATACTTTCAGCCTGTAAATCAAGAAATTCAAAAAAACACAAATCTTTCGGGTGCACGTCAAGATGCAGGTAGAAAAATTGCTGCGATTTTGATTGATTTTTTAGCCACAGAGTTCAGAGAAAAAATTAAAAGGAAAAAGGCGAAGATAAGCGGCTGTTCCTACTTTTAGTCATAACCGACATAGTCGTATTGATAATTTGCTAATACGGATTTTTCAGGTTTTTAAATTTTGTTTGTCGAGCCATTCTGCATATTTTTGCTTGACCACTTTTGGCACGATATCGGCAAGCCAATCAGATGTAGAGGCGTCTTTCATTACTGATAGTACCTTCAGCATCTTTGCAATATCTGGTTCAAGTTGAAAGCTAAAAGTTTCTTTCACCTCTGCAAATATTCTCTCTCTCAATTTCAGTGGAGTGGCACCAAAGACAGGGGACTTTTCAGTAACAAAAGATTTATGTTCCTCGAAGAATTTAGCGACCTCAGTGCGATTCTGAGTTTCTGAGTGTTTTAATATAATAGACTTCAAGGCTTCAGAGTCTCCCAGTACAAAATTTTCCAATAAGTTGCGAAACTTATCGATACTGCCTGAGCCCACAAAGCCAATTCTTCTGGTACAAAGGTCATGGATATCTGCTAGTCCAACTCTCCAGATCTCACTAACTTCCTTTATTGCTTCTTTTTGTGCGGTGGCGATGTTATGAGTTTTGGAATATTTATACATAAATCTTTTTAGGGTCTCTATCATTTGGCTCACACTGTCGGTAGTTAGCATTTAAATTTTCCTTAATTAATCATATATTACTTAATATTCATAAGAATCTTATGTATCTTAAGATATCACTTATTCGTTGTCAAGCTTTTTTTGGTTTTTTTCGATTTTCTTGTTTAAACTGACGCCAAAGGGTTGCTCCTACCCCAGTTATTGTACCGTTACTAAGCGAAAGGAATTGCTTTGCGATGTTTCACAAACAGATCCTTCCGCTTCGGCACAACAGAGGTTAGATTCCTGCTTTCTTGAGGATAAATTTCGCAGGAATGGCAAAAAGTGAACCTCACGCCTGCAACCCACGGCCGGAGGCCGGGGCTATATACAAACGCCTAAACGACAGGCGTTAAAAGGGTAATTTGGTCGGACATTTCGGACAAGCGGGAAAAGATTTAAGATTTAAAATTTGAGATTTGAGAGACATTGACCCTTGGCATAAAACCGGCGGCTTTCGGATTGGGCGGAATTTACCACTTACTTACGTGCGCGGCCCTGTAACCCTCGCAATAAATTGCGTGGCTAAATATTTTGAGGTTGCCGCGGTGCGGTCGCTATTTTTCAGGTTTTTCGGGCCAGCTCAGAGCCTTTGTGGGACAGACGGCAATACATTCCGGACATTTGAGGCAGTCACGGTTTGTGAGACGGCCGCCGTCTTTATCCTGCACAATCGGCAGTTGGATGGGACAGGTCTTTTCGCACGCGCGGCATTGTTTACATTTGGCGACGTCTATCAGAAGCTGCTGCTTATTGCCGCCCAGGGCGTTTTGCATTGTCCCCATCGGGCAAAACGTGCACCACATTCGCGGATGCAGCAGTATTCCAAGCACAACACCTATCGCGGTGGTGATGACACACACACTCCAGAATGTTTTGCCCCAGTGGCGCCAATCGCCGGGATTTTGCGAGATGCGCCATACCATAAATCCCATCATCGCCACAAATATGGTCCACCGCAGCGGCATCCTACTGGCGAAAGCAGGGATTGTTTTGCGCAAGCTCAGAGGCGCGATTACTCTGTCAAAGAGGCTACCTCGCGGACAGAGATTGCCGCAGACATATCGGCCGTTAAAGAGGTCACCTATAAATCCCATCAGCATTACCGCCGGCACCGAGAATCCGAGAACAGGATATTTCCAGCCAAGCGCAAGCGTAACTACCACCACCGGCACGAGAAACCACTGAACAGTTCTGCGACGGGCAACCGCCGGATTTAATGACATAGAGCCACCTTTCGACATTTTTGTCTATCTACCGTTTGAGGTTTGAAAAAGCAACAGGGATTACACCAAAGGTTAACATCCTGAGGCTTTTGGCCACAGACAAAATTATCTCTTCTATAAATACGCAATTATTGCGTAAATGTGCGGAAAGGGGCCTAAAAACAGGGGCTGAACCACACCGGAGGCCGCAGAAGAAAATTAAAAGTCAAAATGCAAAAGTAAAAATTGATGAGGTTTGCGGGATGGAGGAACAATCCACATCGTAAGGTAACCCCCACCACGCCGGGTGGGGGCTAAATGTAGATTTTCGAAGAAAGAAAAAAAGTAAGCCATCGCGAGCAAAATGCCGAAAAATAATGGACAGGCAATAATTTGCTTTGTATAATCTTGTCGTATTTGTGTGAAAACATACAAATACGAGCCTGAAACATCCCGTGTATCGGGATGGTTACGGAATTACAGCAGGGCCTTAAATCTTCGGGATTATCGGTCTTTTTCTGGTGAAAATGACAGGTTTCCCGGGGCGGCCCAACGTCGCTGTGATTGACCCTGCAGGCCGTTGGTCTTGCAGGGCAGGCCGGAATAACTATTAACGTTTATCAGGAAAGGTATAAAAATGAGTCTCAAGCCACGTTCTTCAGCGGTTTCCGCCGACAAATCAACCCTCAAGGCAGGCGCCCAGATAATCGTCGATACGCTTATCGATTTAGGTGTCGATACGATGTTCGGCTACTGTGGCGGGGTGATATTGCCCTTATTCGACAGGTTATATGATGCTCCTATTCGAGTGATTGTTCCGCGGCACGAACAGGGCGGCTGTCATATGGCCGACGGCTATGCCCGCGCCAGCGGGAAGGTCGGCGTTGTTGTTGCGACCAGCGGTCCGGGTGCGTGCAATTTGACTACCGGCCTTGCCACGGCACTGATGGATTCTGTGCCGGTAGTCGCCATTACCGGACAAGTTCGCACAGAACTTATCGGCAACGATGCGTTTCAGGAGGCCGACACCACCGGCATTACGCGACCTGTTACAAAATACAATTCTATTGTTAAGGATATTAAAGACCTGGCTCGTGTAATTCGAGAAGCATTCTATATTGCTTCGACGTCTCGGCCTGGGCCGGTGCTTGTTGACATACCGCTTGACATTCAGGTTGCCAAGTACGAGCAGAACGGGCCGGTTGAGATGGATTTGCCGGGTTATCGGGTTCAGACAAAGGGCCATGCAAGGCAGATATCGGCAGCGGCAGCGGCGATAAACAAGTCGGAGAAGCCGGTGCTTTACGTCGGCGGCGGAGTTATCATCGCGAACGCAAGCGAGGAATTAAGGACGCTGGCGGAGAAGGCACATCTGCCGGTAACGATGACGCTTTTAGGATTGGGCAGTTTCGACCAGAAGAGACCTGAGTCGCTGGATATGCTCGGGATGCATGGTTCCGCTTATGCCAATTATGCAGTGCAGGAATGCGACCTGCTGATTGCCATAGGCGCTCGCTTCGACGACAGAGTTACCGGTAAAGTTAAAACCTTTGCTCCGAATGCAAAAATAATCCATATTGATATCGACCCGACAAGCATATCGAAGAATGTCAGGGTGGATATTCCAGTAGTGGGCGATGCTAAATATATACTGACCGAACTGGTCAAGGAAGTTGAGCACCGCGAGAGGGCGGCCTGGTTTAAGAAAATAGCCGAGTGGAAGAAAAAATTTCCATTCAGCTACGATAGAGGTGCATCGACGATTAAGCCACAGTATGTTATAGAAGAGTTGTGCCGCCAGACCAATGGCGAAGCGATTGTAACCACAGGCGTCGGTCAAAATCAAATGTGGACGGCCCAATTTTTCAAGTTCAACAGGCCGCGACAGTTTATAAGCTCCGGCGGACTCGGCACAATGGGTTTTGGCTTACCGGCGGCTATAGGTGCGCAGATAGCCATGCCTGATGCAACCGTTATTGATATTGACGGCGACCACAGCTTTAATATGACAATGACCGAGCTTGCGACGGCGGTCGAGCACAAGCTGCCCATCAAGGTTTGCATACTGAATAACGGATATATGGGTATGCCGCGTCAGTGGCAGGAGCTTTTCTACAGCAAGAGGTATTCGTGTAGCTCTCTGCAGAATCCCAACTATGAGGATGTTGCAAAAGCGTTTGGTGCAGTTGGAGAGACAGTCGATAAAAAAGCAGATGTTCCGAAGGCCGTCAAGCAGATGCTTGCAGAAAAGCGGCCATGCGTTGTTGACTTTAGGGTCGAGCGGGAGGAAAATGTTTGGCCGATGGTTGCAGCCGGCAAAAGTCTGAATGAGATGGACGGGTTAGACCTGCTGGAAAGTATGGCGTAAAAAAGTAAAAAGGCAAAAGCGATGAAGCATATAATAAGCGCATTGGTTGAAAACAAGCCCGGCGTTCTGGCGCACGTTGCGGGTATGTTCGCCGCCCGGGCGTTCAATATCGATTCACTTGTCGTCGGCCGAACTGAGGACCCTAAGCTGAGCCGAATGACAATTGTTGTTGTCGGCGACGACAGGGTCGTAGAGCAGGTTCGAAAGCAACTGGCCAAGATTGTTCCTGTTGTTAAGGTTCAGGATTTTGTCGGTCAGCCGGTGGTTGCGCGCGACCTGATGCTTGTAACTATTTCCGCCCCGCCGGACAAACGGCCGGAAATTTTATCTCTGATAGAAATGTTCAAAGCCAAAGTGGTTGACATCGGCACCAGGCAGCTGATGGTGGAGATCAGCGGGCCTGAGAGCAAGATAGAGGCCTTCATCGATGTTTGTAAACCATACGGCGTCAAAAGCGTGGCCAGAACCGGGACAATCGCGATGCCGCGACAGGGGCCGTCGGAGGTGAAATCTTAGAGTCAGCCTTTTGTGTTGATTGCTGGAAGATTGGCGATTATGATATTTGCATATGGGATTGGCGCTGACTAAGTATGGCTGGCCGGAGGTGGTTATTTTCCCGGCGATAGTGCTCGGGGCGATGATTGCTTGTCTGGTTGTAGGCGTTTTGTATTTGAGCGCCTTGGTCATCATTTCGATAGAAACAGTTCTGGCTGTTGTCCTGATATGGGTTTTGTCGTTTTTCCGGGACCCCTACAGGCGTTGCCCGTTGGATAAGAACCTGTTGCTTTCGCCCGCTGATGGCGAGGTAACCAACATCGAAATTGTTAAAGAGAATGACTTCACCAGTGAGCGCGCAATTAGGATAGGGATATTTTTGAGTATTTTTGATGTGCATATTAATCGTGCACCTTGTAATGTAAAGGTTGAGAGAATCAGCTATAAAAAAGGCAGATATAAAAACGCCGCCAATCCGGAGTCGGGGCAGGTCAATGAGTCCAACGACCTTTGTATAATCAGGACAGATAGCCCCGAAGACAGGCTGATTGTGCGGCAAATCAGCGGTGCAATTGCCAGACGAATTGTATGTGCTGCAAAAGAGGGCCAGGAATTAGCTGGCGGTGAGAAGTTTGGAATGATAAAATTTGGCTCCAGAACGGAACTGTATGTGCCTGCCCGCGCAAATGTAAAGTGTCTGGTTCAAATAGGTGACGGAGTCAAAGCCGGCCTGACGCCGCTTGTAAGGTACGAATAATGACGAGATTAAAAACCCAGGCAGCCAAAGAGAGTTTGCTTCGGCAGGTACGAAGGCAGAGGTTAAAGTACATCACGGTCCTGCCGTCGCTGGTAACGATTCTGAACGGCGTATGTGGTTTCGCGGCCATTGCTTTTGCCAGCAAAGGCGCTACCGCCGGCATTAACCACTTTTCCTACCATAAGCTTGACTTGCCGTATTTTGCCATGGCCGGCTATATGGTCCTGATTGCGATGATTGCCGATGTTCTGGACGGTCGGCTTGCACGAATGAGCAAGAACACTTCCAGCTTCGGGGGCCAGCTCGACAGCCTTTGTGACATAATCAGTTTCGGGGTGGCGCCGGCATTTTTGATGCTCAAGGTTCTCGAATACAAATTAGGCGGTTTTGCCGAGCAGAATCTTTCCCTTGCGCATTTTCTGCAGCGGTTTGTCTGGCTGGCAGCGGCGGCATATATAAGCTGTGCAGCCATTCGACTAGCCAGGTTCAATGTGGAGAACGAGGAAGATGAATCCTCCCATATGAGTTTTATGGGCCTGCCCACCCCTGCTGCTGCGGGGGCGGTAGTGAGCATAGTAATATTCCATCAGGAAACATTGCTGGAGCTTTCAGCCAGCAATAACCGGGCTTATCTTATCTGCGAAAACGCTGTTATATACGCCTTGCCGATTTTGGTTCTGGGTGTAGCGGTGTTAATGGTCAGCAGGATTCGATATCCGCATATCCTGAATCAATATATAAAAGGTAAAAAACCTTTCGCACACCTTATCAGAGCGATGTTGTTCCTCGGGTTGATTATCTGGAGCAGGCAGGTGGCCTTGGTATTGATTTTCTGCGGCTTTGCAGCAAGCGGCTTTTTGAAATGGTTTTATTATAGAGTAATCCGCAGAAGGAGTGATTTTGCTTTGTCATCCGAACCGTCTGCTACGATGACTGCTGACCGAGGCCCGATTGCTGAGCAGGACGACAGCGATTAGCTGGTTCTAACTACAAGCTCGATTAGAGGTAAGCTGGCTGGGGCTGACTATCATACCTTCTGTGCGAATTTTTAACGAGGTGAACTTGTTGTCTGGAAGCCTCACTGCTTGTCGCTGTATTGGTTTATCTGATAATAATGCTCTACAACGCTGCATAGCCGCTGCAAAACCTGCCGGCCTTCGGGGCTTGCTTCCAGACCGACAATCCGCAGACCAAGACATATACTTTTTTCGTCCGTTGTCGGCAGGATGTTTCTAATTTGGGCGTCGAACATCAACGGCATTTCGTAGGGCATAGGTGTAAATCGCAACCCGACAAACTGCCCTCTTTTGAGGGCCGGTTTTTGCTCGATGTCGACTATAACCTGAGCGCCGCCGGCGGAGATGTCGGTAAGTTTGCCCTGCCAATAATGCTCCGGCGACCTCCAGCAAGTGTGTGGTGGAGGTGGGGTTGCCGCTTGCTGTGTTTCGGACCCATCATCTGTACGACGGCAACACCACAGCATCACGTTTACTTTTAAAGAACCGGGCACGTCAACGCGGAAATAACTTCTTCTCTGGATCGCCTCAATTCGGTCCGGCACCATGAGTGCTATCGTTCCACTGTTTGCCGGCTCTGATGATGGCTCAAGAGCTATAACAGTTGTCTCGAAGACGAGCTTGCCGTATCCACATTTTAACGATATGCCAACCGGCTGATTAACCTGGATGTTTATCGGAGGCGGCTTTGTGGTTTCCGTTTGGGTTCTCGCAAGGCGGGGGCCCTCGTGAGTTTTTTGCAGGATGGAGCCAATTTCCCTTGGCGAGGGCTGGACATCCAGCCTGTTGGCTCCAAGGTTGGTCAGCAGCACTTTCGCAACGTGCCATTTACCCTTGGATAAGTACGACATAACAGCGGCAACCTTTTTCTCGATTAGAGTTTGCAGGATTTCTCTTGGTTCAGTTCCGCTTAGCGTTGTTACTTCGTTCATATATTCCCCACGGGTGAGACGCTTTAAGATTCTCGTTTTGTACGTAATTAGAGGCTTTTTTAGAATTCCAAGAACCATATTTTTTGATGTTGGCTCCCTTTCTGAGAACATATATATATAAATCGGCAATAAACAGCTTTAGTTTTAAGCAAAATTTTGCAACACCTACGGTTTTTGGAGCAGGATGGGCGAATTTAATGGGCTGCATTGGCGTAAGCTAGCTTGACGGCTGCCTATTTTCGGGGTTTCTGCTTTGCGAGGCATTGCAAAGTAAGGGCCTAAGTGCATAGTTGCAAAAATTAAGCTTAGCAATTATGATTGCTTTATCTATGAACGGAACTTACAAGACAAGAAATCGCAGAGTAGATAAAATAGCGTTTTTAGGCCTTTTTATTGCGGCTCTGCTTATAGCCCGCCTTGTAGTCGTATCAAGGTCTGCTATTGTGCTCTCGGAACCAATAGAATTGAATTTTGCCGGTTTATCGGTCTCAATCCCAACTGGAAACGGCTGGCAAAGCGAAAAACAATGGAGATATCAGCAAAACGGCTTCACTTTGGGTAGTTTTTTCAATTCCGGCTCCGGCAGCATAAACGCTGTGGTCTCCTGCCGATACCTGTTGGCAGCTACAAAGGCCGCTCCGGAGGTGTTGTTTGAGGAAAAGGCATCTGCGGTTGACGGGTCGGAAATCGTAAAAACAGGCCGAATCGAGATAGGCGGACCGGGTTCATCTTTTACAAAAGGCTCGCAAAACGGGGGCATTCTCACTATTGACTGGGCACATATAAAAAGGTCAAAAATACCGTTCGATACGTTTTTCGGCATCGCGCAGTTGCCTAACAACCGTCGGTTTGATATCGAAGTATATCAAGCTACGGGTGATATTGACTTGGCTGAAGAGGTCTTCAAATCCGTCAGCGGGAGTTTAAAATTCACAGATAACCAACTGCTTGAGGCCGGCAGTAAAATTGTTGCGGAAATTAAAGGCAAAGGGCTTGATAGCTTTTTGGCCTCCCCTAAGGGGGAACAGGGCCGAGAAAACTTTTTTCTGATTAAGGATGCGGGAGAACGAACCATCGGATTTTTGATGGAAGCGCTGGGTTCTCGTTTTGCAGAAAAACCGCCCCCGCCAACGGTGCTTGGGGACGGACAAAAGGGAGATGCTACCGTCGAGTTGGCGCCAGAGGCTCGATTAAATATACTTGGGGGAAGTTTTTACTATATTCGTGACCGGTATAACTACAGGCAGGCAACATTATTTCAAAGCGATAACCGTTTTGATGAGTTTGTCTGGAAAAGCCAGGCCAGTGGTCCTGCCGGTAGAGGTGGCGCCGAAATAGTCCTGGGCAAAGATGGGATTATGGCCGTTAAGAACTTTGACCCACGGGTCGAAGAAAGGGATTACCAAATCAGCCCCGCAGCGATACCTGACATCCTGGGCGAGCTTACTTTCAGCCAAATGCTTGATAGCGACCAGAAAGAAATCTTGGTGGATATAATTGAGGCTGATGGTAAAATCATCCCAGTACTTGTCTCCAGAATCGAGGCAAGCCGCCCCCCTGCTTCGCAAGAGCGAAGCAATGGGGCTGATGTTACCGGAGAAGAAGCAGCCTATGTATTCAAGGTGGAACTTTTGAACGGCACAGGTTTTTCTGAGCAGGTGTATCTCGACGACCAGAGGCAGATTTTGAAAAAACTATCGCAGCAGGAAAGCACATATACCTTTGAACGTACCAGCAAAGAAAACATATTGAAAGAATTCCCCGAACAAGGCAGCTATATTTTACAGGGGAAGGATAAAATGCTGGAACAGGACCAGCTGCAGGAAGATAGTGAGTAGTGACCCGTTGTTCATAAATTACATCCGGCCATACGAGATAGTAACGACTAAATACTAAAAGGTATCTGTTATGTCCGAGTATTATGATTGCATCATAATTGGCGCCGGCCCGGCCGGCCTGGGAGCGGCACTTTATGTATCCCGTGACAGATTAAAAACGCTGGTGCTCGAAAAGCTTGCCCCCGGCGGGCAAATCAGCACCACAGACAGAATAGAGAACTACCCCGGCATCGAACGGATAGACGGCCCTGGCTTGATTGAACGGATGCAGAAACAGGCAATAACCTTCGGGGCGGAAATCAAAACCGGCAGCGAAGTTACCGCTCTGAAAAAACTGAGCGACGGCAATGTCGAAGTTCACTGTGATGAGGATAAATATATTGCAAGGGCTGTCATTCTGGCGCCCGGTAGTGATTATCGCAAACTCGGCGTCCCCGGCGAAGAGGAATTTCGCAGCGCCGGTGCCGGTGTCAGCTATTGCGGTACCTGTGATGCGCCATTTTTTAAGGGAAAGCACGTTGTTGCTGTCGGCGGGGGCAACACCGCACTGGAGGAAACGCTGCACCTGACCAAATTTGCTGAGAAGGTAACGCTGATACATCGCAGGGGCGAGTTTAGGGCGACGAGGGTTCTGCAGGAAGAGCTTCTGGCCAAAGCAGGCGAACCAAACTCCGGTTTAATTATAAAATACAACACTGTTGCGACCGCCATAGAGGGCGAAGGAAAAGTCCAATCGGTCAGGCTCAAGGATATAAAGACCGGCAAAGAAGAGAATTGTTCCTGTGACGGGGTGTTTATATTTGTAGGTATGGTGCCGAATACGAACTTTCTTAAGGGATTTGTGGAGCTGAGCGCGAATGGGTTTATCAAGTGCGACTGTGCTTATCTTCGCACAAAGGTGCCCGGTGTATTTGCAGCCGGTGACTGCAGAGTCGGGGCGGCTATGCAGTTGGCCACGGCTGTCGGCGACGGCGTCGTGGCGGCAATGATGCTGAAACAGTATTTCAGAGACCCGAAGTGGTGGAACGAAGCCGTCAGTGACATTCTTCAGCCGGGCGGATGGTAAACTTGGAAACTTGGTTATGCAGAAGCGACAATTAGGCTATACCGATTTGAAACTAACTACCGTCGGGTTAGGCACCTGGGCGATGGGCGGACCGTGGCAGTTCGGCTGGGGGCCGCAGGATGATGGTGAATCAATCGCCGCAATCCTCGAGGCTCTCGACCTCGGCGTCAATTGGATTGACACCGCCGCCATTTATGGCTGCGGTCATTCGGAGGAGCTTGTCGGAAAAGCGCTCAGGCAAACAAGTCAAAAGCCGTTTATCGCAACCAAGTGCGGACTGCCGTGGAACGACAAAAGAGAAAAAGTAAGCTGTCTGAAAAGTAAAAGCATTCGGGAAGAATGCCATGCAAGCCTGAAGAGAATGGGCGTTAAGGTAATAGACCTGTACCAAGTACACCGGCCTGAGCCAGATAGTGACATCGAGCAGGCGTGGGAAGAAATGGCCCGGCTCCAGGAACAGGGCAAAGTCAAATACATCGGCGTGTCAAATTTTTCAGTTGCACAGCTTGACCGTATCCGCAAGATTGCTCCTGTGGCCTCGCTTCAGCCGCCTTACAACATGCTCCGTCGCGAAGTCGAAGATGAGCTGCTGGGTTATTGTGCGGAAAATAATATCGGCGTTATTGTATACAGCCCTATGCAAAGAGGTCTGCTCACAGGTAAATTTAGTCATGAGCGCCTCGCAGCTTTGCCTCTGGATGACCATCGAAGAAAACTTTCGGAAGTCCAGGAGCCGCGGTTTTCCGCCATTTTGCAGCTTGTTGACCGACTTCGGCCAATCGCTGAGCGCAACGGCAGAACACTGGCTCAATTGGCGATTAGCTGGGTTCTTCGCCGAAGCGAAGTGACCGCCGCCATCGTCGGGGCACGAAAACCCGAGCAGATTGCGGAAACCGCTCCTGCATCAGACTGGACGCTTGCGCAGGAAGATATCGAAGAAATAGAGCAGTTGTTGGCTGAACATCAGGAGAAAATCAATAAATAATACCAAATGGATTAAAGAGAGCGAAAAATGGCAGACAATAAAACTTTATATGTAAGTCCTCTTGTTGAAAGAAATGCCTCAAAGGAAATGGCTGAGCTTTTCGGAGCACAAAAGAAGTTCAGCACCTGGCGCCGGCTTTGGCTGGAACTTGCGAAGGCACAAAAGAAACTCGGCCTCGATATAAAACAAAACCAGATAAGCGAGATGGCCGGGCATCTTGACGATATTGATTTTAAGAAAGCCGCTGCATACGAAAAAAAGGTTCGTCACGATTGTTTCGCGCACATCCACACATTTGCTGATGCGGCGCCGAAAGCTGCGCCAATAATTCACCTTGGTGCGACAAGCTGCGACATCACAGACAACGCCGATTTGATTATCATCCGTGATGCCCTGCAAATCACAGCAGGCAAGCTCGCAGCCGTAATCAATCTGCTCGCGCGCTTTGCCAAAAAATACCGCTTGCTGCCGACACTCGGCTTCACGCATTATCAGCCAGCGCAATTAACTACTGTGGGCAAAAGAGCGACGCTGTGGTGTTATGAATTTGCACTCGACCTGAATGAGGTCGAGTGCCGACTTGATACGCTGCCATTTAGAGGTATCAAAGGCACTACCGGCACACAGGCATCTTTTCTTGCTTTATTCGATGGTGACCATAAAAAAATCGAGCGATTAGACAGGATGGTCGCCGTTGCCTTCGGCTTCAAAAATATTTGCGCAGTCACCGGCCAGACCTACCAGCGGAAAATCGACACCCTCGTCATAAATGCCCTTGCCTCAGTCGCGCAGTCGGCTCACAAACTCTGCAACGACCTGCGCCTTTTGGCAAACCTCAAGGAAATTGAAGAGCCGTTTGAAAAATTACAGGTTGGCTCATCCGCGATGGCATACAAGCGGAATCCGATGCGATGTGAGAGGGTAACGGCCCTTAGCAGATTGGTATTGAGTCTTGCTTCCAGTCCGCAGATGACAGCCTCTGAACAGTGGTTTGAGAGAACGCTCGATGATTCGGCCAACAGGAGAGTTGTTGTTCCGGAAGCCTTCTTGGCCGTCGATGGTATTCTGGAAACCCTTATAAATGTTCTTGATGGATTTGTCGTTTATCCGAAAGTGATAGCATCGCACGTCGCAGCGGAGCTGCCGTTTATGGCTACTGAAAATATCCTTATGGCAGCAGTCAAGGCCGGCGGAAACAGACAGAAACTTCACGAAAGAATAAGGGTTCATTCTCAGGCTGCCGCCGAGC
>JBAPXT010000100.1:0-10665 GCA_049284355.1 Sedimentisphaerales bacterium | reverse complement strand
GAGACGGATTTCCGACGTATAACTTCGCCTGCGTGGTTGATGACTATTTGATGAAGATTACGCATGTTATTCGCGGCCAGGAGCATCTTATGAACACCCCCGGCCAACAGGAATTATGGAAAGCTCTGGATTTCGGCGAGCTTCCCAAGTATGCGCATATGTCCGTTACAGTCAGTGAAAGCGGCGGGAAACTTTCCAAACGCGAGCGTCCAAAAGCCCTGCGGAACGCCATTAAGAACAAACCTGATATCAATTTGGAAAAGCTTGCCGGACTCGGCAATATTACACTTGAGGAAGTCAACGACTTTGTTACGGGCAAGACCATACCTGATATGCCCGGCATCGATGCTATGGCGGAGTATCTTGGCGTGCATCTGCCGGAAATTAACGTTGTTGATTTTTTCAAAAGCGGCTATCTGCCGGAGGCGATGGTAAATTTCCTTGCCCTGTTGGGATGGAACCCGGGTGATAATCGCGAAATTATGTCTGTTAAGGAGCTGATTGACTGCTTTGACCTCTCGCGTCTGACAAAGACCAATAGCTTGTTTGACCGCAATAAGCTCCTTGCCTTCAACACCGAGCACATCAAGATGACTCCTCGCGAAAAATTACTTGAGCATTTCAAAGATTACTTAAAAACAATCGAATCTCCCGTTGCAAATGCAAATGACAAAATGCTCACAAGAATAATAGAGTTGTGTGCAGGTGCAAGGACCCTGGCGGATATCGAGCGCAAAAGCAGATTCCTGTTTTTAGATGAAGACCGGATAGAATACGACGAGAAAGCGGTTAAGGATGTTTTGTTGAAAAATGACGGTTTGGCTGTTCTGAAAACCGTTCGCGATAAGCTCTCTGCAATGGAACAAGTCACCGTGGAGAATATCGAAGGCGTGCTGCGCGGCTTGGCCGAGGAAAGGCACGTCGGCCTTGGCAAAATCGCTCAGCCGTTGCGAGTCGCCGTTTGTGGAACTACTATCAGCCTGCCTATTTTCGACTCAGTTCAGATGTTATGTAAAGAGAAAACCTTAGAGAGAATAGATAATACGCTGAAAAGATTTAGTGCATAAGCTCAAGTGAGAGGAACTTAATAAATGTCGTTATTGGTAACCGGCTCGATTGCTGTTGATACGGTTAAAACGCCTTATGGTGTTAGTGAAAACTGTATTGGCGGCTCGGCGGTGTATTTTAGTATGGCAGCCAGTTTCTTCTCCCCGGTCAGACTCGTAGGAGTTGTTGGCCCGGATTGTCCGTTTGATTTGGCAAATGTTTTCGCCGGCAGAGATGTTGACCTAGCAGGTTTGGAGATAAGAAAAGACAGCAAAACCTTCCGCTGGGCCGGCACATATCACCAGGACATTAACAAAAGGACCACAGATAAGCTCGAATTGAACGTCCTGGCGGAAGAGCCGCCGAAGGTGCCGCAAGAATACAGGGACAGCAAATTTGTCTTTCTCGCAAATACAGCACCATCCCTTCAGCTTCAGCTGCTTAAGCAGGTTGATAACCCATCTTTCGTAGCTGCTGATACGATGGACTGCTGGATTCATGGAAGCCGCAATGATTTGAGACGGCTGCTTAAAAAAATTGATTGCCTTATTATCAACGACGATGAGGCAAGGATGCTGGCGGCCGAGCAGAACCTGATAAAAGCGGCAGATGCGATTTTGGATATGGGGCCGAGCGTTGTGGTCGTCAAAAAGGGCGAATCGGGTTCGATAATTTGCAGCGCCGATGAGAGATTTGTTCTGCCTGCCTTTCCAGCCGCCGAGGTCAAGGACCCCACAGGCGCGGGGGACAGCTTCGCAGGTGCGTTTATGGGGTATCTGACGCAGGTTGGTGAGACTAATTTCGAATCATTAAAACAGGCAATTGCCTACGGCACGGTGGTTGCCTCTTTTACAATTGCTGATTTTTCGCTGGCAGGTCTGACCTCAATAAACAAAGACGATATCGACGGCAGGTTCAAAACCTTGCGAAGTTTAACACAATTTTAGCAGCTGGTGATATAATGAGATGCTTTATAGCGGTAGATATTAATGAGAAAATCAGAAGCGCCCTGGGTGATTTACAGAAGCGATTGCAGAACGGCGTCGATGTGAAAAGAAGTGACCTCAAGTGGGTGGACCCCAGGAACATACACCTGACATTAAAATTTTTGGGTGAAATTAAAGATGCAAAAGTCGTTGAGGTTTGTAATATAGTTAAGGCCGTTGCCGACAGACATAAAAGTTTCGAGCTGGATGTAGAATCGGTCGGCCATTTTGGCGGCAAAATCGCTAAAGTCTTATGGGTTGGCACGGGCAAAGGAGGAGGAAACCTGTTAGAATTACAGGAAGATGTTGAAAAATCACTGGCCTTGGCCGGCTGGCCGCAGGAAACCAGAGAGTTTGCCGGCCATCTGACGCTTTGCAGGATAAGAAACCCGGCCGCAGGGGTCAAATTGGCACAGGCGGGCGAAGATTACAAGGATTTTAAGCTAGGAACAATGCCGGCTGATTCGATCTCGGTTTATCAAAGCGAGTTGGAGCCGACCGGCCCGATATATACGCTGTTAGGAAACTATAAACTGCAATAAGTAACCCCAAAAAATCGGAGGAAAGTAAAATGGCGAAAACATCACAGCAAAAAACCTCAGAGAGTAAACCCAAAGGTAAAGTAGAGCCATTAAGGCCCGAAGCCACCGGCAAAGAAGCTGCTTTAGAGCGTGTGATTGCACAGATTGAGAAGCAATACGGGCAGGGCGCTATAATGCAGATGGATGAGCACAAGTACGCCAAGATTAAGGGTATCCCCACCGGCTCATTATCGCTGGATATCGCCCTTGGCGGGATGGGTCTTCCTCGCGGCAGGGTCACCGAACTGTTTGGTCCGGAGTCGTCCGGCAAGACTACTCTGGCTCTTCACGTCATCGCCAGCGCCCAGCGAGCGGGCGGCGTGGCTGCATTCATCGATGCTGAGCACGCACTCGATACGACTTGGGCCAAAAGACTGGGCGTCGATGTCAGCAGTATGCTGGTCAGCCAGCCCGACACCGGCGAACAGGCGCTTGATATCACAGAGATGCTAATCAGGTCCAATTCCCTTGATGTTATAGTTGTCGACTCCGTTGCCGCCCTGACGCCGGCGGCGGAAATTGAAGGCGAAATGGGTGATACCCACATGGCACTGCAGGCAAGACTGATGAGCCAGGCGATGAGAAAGCTTACCGCCGTCATCAACAAGAGCAAAACCGCCCTTGTCTTCATAAATCAAATCCGTATGAAAATCGGTGTGATGTTCGGCAACCCGGAAACAACCCCCGGTGGAAAGGCGCTGAAATTTTACACATCTGTCCGCGTTGATTTAAGACGACTGGCGACCTTAAAGGAAGGTAATAATGCCATCGGCACGAGGGTCAGAGCCAGGGTGGTAAAGAACAAAATTGCACCACCTTTCCGTGATGCTGAGTTCGACATTATGTTCGATAGTGGAATCAGCTACGAAGGTGATTTGCTCGACCTTGGTGTTGACTGCAAAGTGCTTGAAAAAACCGGTACCTGGCTGAACTACGGTAATATCCGCCTCGGCCAAGGCAGAGAAAACGCAAAAAAATATCTGGCTGAAAACAAAGATTTGCGTGAGGAGCTGAAAAATAAAATCCGCGCGGCCAAAGGCCTGACGTGAAATGTATCCGGTGAATTGCAAAGTGTGATGAGGTAGAGATAAGGAAAATCGATAGTGCCGAGTGCGAAGCAGATAAGACGTGACTTTATAGATTTTTTCAGGGGTAAAGGGCACGAATTTGTTCCCAGCTCACCCATAGTGCCGATTGGTGATGATACGCTGCTTTTTGCCAACGCGGGGATGAATCAGTTCAAAGATATCTTTCTGGGGCTGTCCAGACCGGAATATCACCGCGTGGCCAACAGCCAGAAGTGTATCCGTGCCGGCGGCAAGCACAACGACCTTGAAGATGTCGGTACTGATACCTATCATCACACGTTTTTTGAGATGTTGGGCAACTGGTCATTCGGCGATTATTTCAAGGCCGAAGCAATCGAATGGGCGTGGGAACTTATAACAAAAAAATGGGCAATAAAACCCGACAAGCTCTATGCAACCGTTTTTGCAGGTGATAAATCAGACGGACTGGATTTCGACAAAGAGGCCGCTGAATTGTGGCCGAAGGTTACGACGCTGCCGAAGGAACGCATCCTCAAATTCGGCAAAAAAGACAACTTCTGGGAAATGGGCGACACAGGCCCCTGCGGACCCTGCAGCGAGATTCATATTGACCTTGGTCCCGAGCGGTGCGACAAGAAGGGTGTGCCGGGGCATAAGTGCGAAGTTAACGGTGGATGCAGCAGGTTTATCGAATTGTGGAATCTTGTTTTTATTCAGTACAATCGTCTTGAGGACGGTAAGGTCCTGCCTTTGCCTGCAAAGCATGTTGATACGGGAATGGGGCTTGAGAGAATTACAGCCGTTCTGCAGAACAAAAATTCCAATTACGACACAGACCTTTTTGTGACGATACTTGATAAAATAAACGGGCTTTGCGGACAAAAATATGCCGGCAGTCTCAATAAACAAACAGATATTGCTTTTCGCGTTATTGCCGACCATCTTCGCTGCCTTGTTTTTGCAATCACCGACGGCGGAATGCCGAGCAATGAAGGCCGCGGCTACGTTCTTCGCAGAATTCTACGCAGGGCTTCCCGGTTCGGACGCGTCCTCAATCTGCACGACCCGTTTATCTTTAATTTAGTGCCGACCGTAGTGGACTTAATGGGGAATTTTTATGAGGAACTTCATTCAAAACAGGAATTAGTCCGGAACGTTATAGAATCGGAAGAAATCAGTTTCGGCCGGACCCTTGACCGCGGCATAGAGATATTCAATACCGCCGCCGAAAAGGCCCAAAGCTCAAAGAATAAAACCATCAGCGGCGAAGATGCATTTGAACTGTACGACACTTACGGTTTTCCGCTGGACTTAACCGGGCTTATGGCAAGGGAGAAAAACCTTAAGGTCGATACGGACGGCTTCGATAATCTTATGGAGCAGCAGAGACAGAGGGCGCGGGCGGCACAGAAAATAAGCAGCTTTGTTTCGCTGGTTGCGAATACAAAACTTCCCGCTACAGATGATTCTCCCAAATATAAAGGCGATAGATGTGCATCCAGGGTTTCAGGCTGGGTCACTTCAGATGGCGCTTATATTTCATCGGGGAAATTGACTGACTCCAATGGTGAAGTAGGCCTGATTCTGAAAAGAACCTGCTTTTATGCAGAATCCGGTGGACAAGTCGGCGACTTGGGCGAAATTAAAAGCACAAAAGGAGAGTTTGTAGTAGAAAACACAGAAAAGATTGGCGACTGCATTGTACATCGTGGCAGAATTAAGTCCGGCACGCTTACAATAGATGAGCAGGTTGAGGCCATGGTCGACAAAGACCGTCAGGCTACTATGAAAAATCACACGGCCACCCACCTTCTTCAGTGGGCCCTGCAACAGACGCTCGGCAAATCAGTCACCCAGCAGGGCAGCCTCGTCAGTCCTGAATACCTAAGATTTGACTTTACCTGGCCGAAAGCCCTGACGGCTGAGCAAATACAAAAAGTCGAGCATCTGGTCAGAGAGAAAATCGCTGCGGATTTGCCGGTGACCCGCGCCGTTTTACCTAAGGAACAGGCACAAAAGCTCGGCGCGATGACGCTATTCGGCGAGAAATATGGCAGTGAAGTCAGGGTAGTGGCTATCGGTGCGGAGGACGAAAGCCATCTCTCCGAGGCTTTCAGCAAGGAATTTTGCGGCGGAACCCATGTGGATAGAATCGGCTCTATCGGCGGCTTTAAGATAATCAAAGAAGAAAGCATATCGGCAGGCGTTAGGAGGATAACGGCGTTGACAGGCGAAAAATTGGCTGAATTTTTAGAGAAGAGAAGCGAAATTATCGATGAGCTTTGCAAACTGTTAAAGGCATCGGTTGAAGACCTTGCCAGCAAAGTCGAAAGACTGATGGAGGAAAACAAGAAGCTCGCCAAGCAGCTCAAATCAGCGTCAAAACAGACCGGCGTTGATATTATGGCCGAGGCAAAACGGCTTCTGGATGGGTGTGAAAAAATCGGACCGACGTCGGTAATTATCGGCCGGCTATCGGCCGCTTCAGCCGAGCAGGCGCGAGAAGCCATTGATATGCTCAAAAAGAAGGCAAAATCAGTTGCTGTAGTTCTCGGCCTTGTCGAAGATGGAAATGCAACCTTGCTCGCAGGTGTCACTGATGACCTTATTAAGAAGGACCTAAAAGCAGGTGATATAGTAAAACAAATTGCTCCTTTGGTTGGTGGCGGAGGCGGCGGCAGACCTCAAATGGCACAGGCCGGCGGAAAAAATCCTGAAAAAATCGACGATGCCTTACAGAAAGCTGGAGAATTGATAAAAGAAAAACTCGCGAGCAGCTAAGAGGCCGTTTTGAACCTGCCTGTGTACGGGAGGGCTTTGAGTGGGTCAGAGTGGTATAGTTCGGTTTCACTGCAAAAACTGTGGCCAGAAATTCAGTGTTCCTTGGACCATCGCTGGCAAAAAGGGCAGATGTCCAAAATGCAAGAACATAGTTATTGTCCCGGCAGTTGAAGACGCAAAGTCGGTTACAAATCAACTCGAAACCGATGCTTCAGAGATTGACTCAAAAGCCTCCGTCCTGGACGACCTGCAGAAACTTCAAGCGGGCAAGTTCGAACCTGAGCCGCCGCCTGAGCGCAAACTGCCGTGGATTATCGATGTGCTTATGTACCCAACGAGCAAAACATGCCTGATAATGCTGGGGGTATTTATTGGAATAAAACTGCTTATGAAAGTTTTTTGGCTGGTTCTCGACTCGTCAGAATCACCATTCTCACCTCTTTACTTTTTCTCCGTATGCTTTTTAGTTATAAGCTTATATGTAAATATCGTGATTATGCTCTATGTGTTCTGGTACTTTTGTGAGTGCATCCGCGATAGTGCCTATGGTGGAATTCGGGCGCCTGAAACAGTTGCTAAGTTCGACGAGTTAAAGCAATCGCGCTGTTTAGTAATAAATTGGATAATATTTTGGCTTCCGCCTATTTTATATTCACTAATCAAATACCCGCCGTGGCGGGTGTGGTGCGCTTTGTTTACCTTATCTGAAGGTGAATCACCAATAGGTCTACTATTCGACGTAATTAAAGATGACATAGTTTTTTCTCTGTTGTGGCTCTATGCGATTTACTTTTTCCCGATGGCCCTATTGAGCGTTATTTTATTTGACTCTCTGAGCGGCCTCAATCCCCTGATTATCATCCCCGCCATATTGCGCACCTTTTTCAAGTATTTTTTGGTAGTAGTAGTTTTCTACATACCACTTATTGCCTTGCTTGCAATGCGTGAGTTGTATCTATATCTGCCAGAGGTAATATTTAGATTTGGACTGCTGGGGTTGCTTTTACGTCTTGCTTGGGTTTGGCTGTTGTTAATTGTTGGCCATCTGACAGGCAGATATTATTATCGTAACGAAAAAAAGCTTTATTGGGGAGTATAGTTATTTCTGCTGGCGGATTTTTATGCTTTTTGCGTGGGCGTCAAGCCCCTCAGCCTCAGCCAACCGGATAATATCATCAGCACTTTCAGCCAACTTTTTTTTGTCGTATTCGATAATACTTGTCGCTTTTACAAAATCATTGGCGCTTAAAGCACTGGAAAACCTCGCACTCCCCCCTGTTGGCAATGTATGGCTTGGCCCAGCCCAGTAATCCCCAACCGCAACCGGCGAATAGTCGCCAATAAATATCGCGCCGGCATTTTTTATTTTCTTGGCAATTTGCCTGCTTTGTTTTCCGCATTGTATCTGCAAATGCTCAATTGCAAACTTATTTGCCCATTCAACAACCTCATCCATATTTTCTAAGACCGCTACGCTACTATACTTAGTAAGACAGTTGATAACTTCTTCGCGTCTGTTTAGCTGCTCTGTTTGGTTTTTAAGATGACCAAGAACTTTTTCTGCAAATACGAGAGAATTCGTTAGCAAAATTGCGCTTCCAGGGACATGCTCTGCCTGGCTCAACATATCGGCTGCAACCCAAATAGGGTTAGCTTTATCATTCGCAATTATAAGAACCTCGCTTGGCCCAGATATAGAGTCAATACCAACTTGCCCAAAGGCATATCTCTTGGCGGTTTGCACCCATTGATTCCCAGGGCCGACTATCATATCCACAGCTTTAATTGTGTTTGTCCCGTCTGCTAAAGCCGCGACGGCCTGAACTCCGCCTATTCTATAAACCTCTTTAATTTTCAACTCATAGCAGGTCGCCAATATTACCGGATGAATGCTGCCTTTATATCTTGGTGGTGAGACTATAACTATTTCTTTTACGCCTGCAACCTGCGCGGGAACAGCAGTCATTATTACTGTTGAAGGCAGCGGCGCAGAAGCCCCCGGCACACATATCCCTACTCGTTTTATTGCTGTGTACTTTATCCCTGTCGATTTGAAGCTTTTGTCTTTACTGGCAAATGTTCTTAACTGGTATTGCCTGACGTTTCTTATCGCTTGGCGAATCGATTTCAAAACTTTTTTGTTGATTGTTTTGTGGGCGTTTTTAAGTTCTTTATCTGTTATCCTGAACTGCTCAGGAGTTAGCTTCAACCTATCAAATTTTTCTGTGTACTCGGATACTGCTTCATCTTCACGTTCCCAAACATCCTCAATAATTGCTGCTACTTTTTGACCTTCTTCGCTTCTAGGGTTAAATATCGCTACTGTGCAGACAGTTTCGCGAAGGCCTTTTAGCTTTTCATAAAAACACGGCTGGTCGTATTTAATCAGAATTTTGTCGATATCGTTTGCCACTATTACTTTTGCCTTTTGTCTTTCTACTTTTTTCTGCGTGCTCCGCGTTCTCTGCGGTTGATTACCTTCCGAAATTTTCGTGGCTGTAAGCCCGTGTTGCCTTCTGCAGCAGCAGATAATATTCACCTTTGTATTGCGTTAGAATTCCTGCTATTTTGAACCGAACAGGGTCAGGCTCATTAGACTGCTCATACTGTGCCAGTTCCAGAACTTCACAGGGCAGCAGCCTGATTGAGACCTGCTGGATGTTCCTGCCAATGGCATCAAGGGTAACTACAGGTTCACCGTCGGCTCGCCTGTCTAAAAGTGCGGTCCTGTCGGCCAGGATATAGTCCTGCTTTAACTGCATTCCCTCTATCAACTGCTCATGGCGAAGGATTCGCCTGCTTTTTAGCTTGCCTATTATCTCTTCCGGTATGGCTAACGCATCGTTCGGCTCATTGATATTTATCTTAGTCTTTTGTTGCTGCGGTGTTGACGGCCCCTCCGGTTTGGTCTGGCTCTCGGCTGCACTGATGGGCAAAAAATAAAGCGGGAATATAAAATTGCTGCCCTTGTATTTTGTGACATTGCCCCAGAGCCTGTAATCTGCGTTAGGACGTTTTTGGGCTTCAGCAGTCATCTTTTCCAACGCCGTCGACGGCAATAGCTCAACTGTCGAGCCGGCGATTATTCTGCCTGTATCGTCGCTTACTTCCGAATCAAATTCAAAAAACCATTTGTCGTTGGCGCTGGTTAATTTGCCATCGACGCCTGCAAGACCAAAGCCGTCCCGCAGCGGAGTTTGGCGGGCCGCCCCTGCACACAGTGCAGCACAGCTTAAAAAAAATGCTAAAATCGAAATCGCTGTTCTCGTGCTCATATCAATAGTCACTAAACAACTTTACAACCTGTTTCGGCCCATCTGCCTGGTGGATGTATCGGACACTCGCCGGGTCATCGCTTGCGATTAAATCAACCAACGGCTTCCAAAATCCGCCTACAAGTATAATCGGTTTATCTGCTTTGATAAAGCCCTTGTTTTTTAATTCCCAGACCTTTGCCAGTTCGAGCAGTGTCCCTGTTCCGCCGGGCAACACAACGTAGGCCCTTCCCAGCTTTATCAATGTATCGAGCCGTTCATCCAGCGAGTTGGTAACAATTTCACGGGTTATATATTCGTTGGCCGTGCTGCCCTTAAAAGCTGAACATGTAACGCCGATGATTTCGCCGCCGGCCTCAGATGCCCCTTTGGCTGCTGCCAACATTGTTCCGCCGTATCCACCGTTGATGATAGTGAAACCTGCCTGAGCCAGCAATCTGCCTACTTTATAGGCCAGGGTATAAACGGGTTCATCAGGCGTTGTTTTAGCTGTACCAAAGATGGTTATTGTTTTATCATTCATTCGCCTTGTTACGGGTGTAATTCAGCAGCCCCGCTGAGAGCAAAATCTTTCTGTCTCTGTCGGAAAGTTCCAGCCTGCCGATAAATTCAAATGAGCTGGTCTTATCGATAATTTTGACTTCATCACCGTTTTCTATCGCTTCGAGCAGTTTGTCAATTTGCAGTCGGTCGCCCGGTTTGATTTTGTCGCAGTCGCTTGGTTCGGCAAACACTATGGGCACGATGCAGAAGTTAATCAGGTTGGCCTTGTGGATTCGCTCAATACTCTTTGCAATCACGGTACGGACGCCCAGATACATCGGGCAAAGTGCAGCGTGCTCTCTCGATGACCCTTGGCCGTAACTTTCGCCTGCCACAATAATACCTCCAATGCCTTTTGTCTTCAATTCAAGCGCCCTCTGGGCAAAGGTTTCCTCGCCCTGCT
>JBAPXT010000099.1:0-22117 GCA_049284355.1 Sedimentisphaerales bacterium | reverse complement strand
GTCATCGAAACGTGGCGTATTGATTATAACAACGAAAGGCCACATAGTTCGCTGGGATACCTTACGCCGGAAGAGTTTATCAGGCAGGAAACTGAAAAATTTTCCACAGGCATGCCTGTGGAAACAGGATTAATTAACGCTGGATACTCTAATCTATAGTGGTACAATAAACGGGGTAAGGTCATTCTCTGCGATCACCTTTTGTTCTTCAAGAGATGGAATAGGTTGCGCACTCACCCCTCCAAAGTCACAGTTTTTCTCGGAAGCTATGATAAGCAAACGATTATATCTTGTTCGGAGTGCATCATATTCGATTTTCTCGGCATCTTTAAGGTCCATAAAGAAAAATGGTACGATTATAACAACCCCGCCTATCGCCCAAAGTGTATTTGTAGCAAACTTGTTAGTTTTAGGAAGCAATCTTTGCATATCAGCCTGAATTTGAGCCATCTCTGCCTTTAAGCCCGGACAACTACGATTTTCATCCCCAGGTAGATAAGCTGGAATAGGGTTGGCCTCCCGACCGGCACAACCGGCAAAGAACACGGCAAAACACGAAACAATACAAATCGTCTTTCTCATTAGCATCTCTCCTTAAAGTGACATTAATTTGGATTTCTCGCCTGAGCCGGGCGCCGTATTCGACCTCAGAATGTGGCCTGAGAGAGCCGCTTGATTCCTTCAGCGATGTTGGTCCGCACAGCGCCTTCGTTGGCCTTCTGAAGCCGTTCTGCAGCGACCAAAGCGTCACTCACTTTTGCTCTGTAGGTCGTTTCGAAGGTATCTGACCAGACTGGGGTGAGTTTCTTGGCGTCGGTAAGCTCCCACTTTGTCTTCATCTTTATATCGAGGTCAAGCCCGATCCATGGCTGATCGTAACGGAGAATGGTAACATTCAAAATATAATCTGCATTGCCTTGCTTCAAAACGGAGTCGAACAGGCCGGCCCTGGCAATCGAGTCGGTCAGTGCCTCGGTAAAGGCGGTGCTCGAAATCTGCGATGTCCACAAGGGATTAGTTTCACGTCCGCCCACAGCTTCCTCGACCCTGACAGAGCCCGGAATCTTTTTCGCTACCTCGAATCTGGCTGGAACCATCATCGCGGAGCGGGCCGCGCATCCGCTGGCAAGCGAGACAAGCAAAACGCCAAGAAGAATGCGAATAACAAAACTGGGTTTGCACAGTCCTTGCGGTTTCATATCTTTGTCCTCCTGAACATGAAAGACCCGATTAATTTATTTAGTTGGGATTCCCCATATCAAACGCTTGGCTACGCAACCAAGCCCTTAAAATTCAACGATAATATCAAAACCCGCCTTTCATTATATGTAAAACCCCATATCACTTCTTCACTTTTTTGTCAATCGTGGAAACTACGGGATTTCGGATTTCTCTCTGAATTTTCTTACCTTACGAAAAGCTCATGGAGGGAATTTCAATCAAATGCGCAAGTAGGTAAAAAATTGTCGAATATTTTCGAATATTTCCTATCAGTTTTTGTACGTTTCTATACGAGTTTAGGAACGTTTCTATATAGTTTTCGTAAGTTTTCCAATATTTTCCAGCGTTTCCGCCTAAACCTTTATCCGCCATAGCTTTTTGGCGACGGCGGACGCACCGTTACCCCATTTTACGAAAAAATTTCGTAGCGAAGTGGAGACCTCGGCGGAGCTGTAGGCGAAGCCGGGCCCGCCCTAACCCTTGTTCCACCTATGACTTACGAAGTTTTGAATCTTTTTCAATTACCTTTTTCGCCTGAAATTTTCTGAACTCGACGAGTTTTTCCGTAAGTCCTTTATCAGCAAGGGCTAAGATTTGCACAGCCAGAATAGCTGCGTTTTTTGCGCCAGCCTCCCCAACCGCCATCGTTGCTACCGGCACCCCCGGCGGCATCTGCACTATGCTAAAAAATGCATCAATTCCCTCTAAGCCGGAGCTTGAAATCAGCGGCACGCCGATAACCGGCAATGTCGTCCGGCTCGCCAAAGCTCCTGCTAAATGTGCAGCCATACCCGCAGCCGCAATTATCACCTTTATCCCATTTTTAGCTGCGTTTTCTGCAAACTCAGCCGCAATCTGTGGCGTTCGATGTGCTGAAATTATCCGCACCGTCGGCTTAATACCAAAAACACCGAGCTGCTCAATGCAGCTTTGCATTACGTCCATATCGCTGTCGGAGCCCATCACCACCGCCACAGCGTTTTTCTTTTCGGATGCCATTGTTTTTCCCCGGCCTTAAGTTTACAATATTTTGGTCTTCTAAATTTGCTTTAATGGCAGTAATGATAACAGCCAGGTGCTGAAGATGCAAACAAGAAAACCCACTTGTCGGGGCGAAGCGCCACGCCGTAGCCCGATTGTTGCAGGTCAATTCTATCCCGGCGAGCGCCGTTCCTGCATCGCCGAAATCAACGAATGTCTCCGGCAGGAAAAGCTCGCCGAGCCGTTGCCTGAAACAATAGTCGCAGGTATCGTTCCGCACGCCGGCTGGACCTTCAGCGGCAGTTTGGCAGCATCGGTCTTTTCAGCAATAAAACAACGTCACGATAAGGTTGATACCTTTATTATATTTGGAGCGGCGCACGGCTATTACGGGTCTTCGCCGGCTCTTTATAATAAGGGAAGCTGGTTAACTCCTTTAGGCGAGGTGGCCGTCGACGAAGAACTGGCTGATGCAGTGCTGAAAAGCAATACCGCCGTTAGTGATACCTCGGCGCACGAATATGAACATAGTATCGAAGTTCAGGTGCCGTTCATACAGTATTTATTCGCCGACGCAAAGATACTGCCGATTTTAACTCCGCCGAACGAGCAGGCTATTTCGCTCGGTGAGGTCGTAGGTGATATCATCAAGCCCGCCCTTGAGGGGCGAGGTCTCGTCAAAGGCGGACAGCAGAAAAAAAAGATTGTTTGCATCGGCTCAACCGACCTGACTCATTATGGCCCCCAATATGGCTTTACGCCTATGGGTACAGGCGCCAAAGCTGTGCGGTGGGCAAGCGAGGTCAACGACGAAAAATTTATCGATTTGGCTTTGAAACTCGACGCAATGGGCCTGCTGGCAAACGCCGCCGAGAACCTCAACGCCTGCGGCCCAGGTGCCGCAGCAGCAGCGGTCGCTGCCGCAAGGAAACTGGGCAAAACAAAAGGCCTGCTGCTCGCTCATACCAACAGCAATAAAGTGATGCTCGAAAAGATGGGCTCCTCAAGCGCTGAGTCCGTCGGTTACGCCGCAATGGTATTTTGAAACAGTCAACGGTCGGATTCGAACCGACAACTCCTGGTTTACAAAACCAGAGCTCTGCCGTTGAGCTATGTTGGCAGCCAAAGGTCAAAAATCTCTATGAATCCTGAGTTTTTTATTTCCTCAAAATGTTGATTTTCGGTGTAAAAACCGGCATTTTGTAAAAACTTGAAGAAAATTCAAAAAATTATATTGACAACTTCGACTCTGTATTATAGAGTGCTCTGTAACAGTGTATATCAAATGTGTTTTGAAAGGAACAATTATGGATAAACCTAATAGCGAAAACGTTCAGGAATCACTGGCTATGGTTGATGATGTTATGGTGCAGACACGCAAAGCCATTGCATCCACTTACGCCAATCCTTTGCTGATTCTTTGGGGTATTATCTGGGTTGCCGCTTTCACCGCAACTCACTTTTACCTTAATTATGCCGGTTACATATTTACAGCTCTCGATATAGTCGGTTGTATTGGCACTTTCATAATCCTTTGGATTTTTCATACCAAGCCTTCCGTCAGGACGCAGGGAGCCCAAAAGAAGGACTGGCATTTATTGTGGTTTTGGCTCCTGTTATTTACTTATGTTTTTATCTGGCTTGAGATACTGGCGCCTTTCAACGGCCTGCAGCTCAACGCCGTCTTTTCCACGGCGGCCATGTTTGCGTACACCGTGATAGGGCTTCGGTTTAACAGCTACTTTATGGTCTGGCTGGGACTGGCGGTAACAGCAACAACCTTGATAGGTTTTTACTTTCTCCAGCACTACTATTGTCTTTGGATGGCTTTTACGGGCGGCGGTGCGATTCTCTGCACCGGCCTATACATCAGATTTCGATGGAGATAGATTATGTCTGAACTGGACAACATTATACATCAGCCGGTCCGGCTGCAGGTAATGTCGGCGCTGGTTGCTCTTGAGCATGGTGGGCAGATGGATTTTGTTTACCTGCGCAACCTTTTGAAGGTAACCGACGGCAATCTGGGAGCTCACCTGGCAAAACTTGAAGAGGCAGGTTACATTGGGATTGAAAAGACCTTTGTGGCCCGCAAGCCCCACACATTCATCAGTGCCACAGGTAAAGGCCGTGATGCCTTTGCCGGCCACATAGCCGCCCTTAGACAAATAATGAAAGATGCACAGAAGCAATGAATACATTGAATCCGTATTCCTCAAAAGGCCTATAGAGGGAAGATTGTCTGGAACATTTACTTAAAACGAATTGAATGAAAGGAGATTTATGTTGAGTAAGACGAAAATGTTTTTGCTTGCAATTGGTCTGATTTCGGCAAGCGTGGTTGAGATTTTTGCACAGCCAACCGATGGGGCTTCAGCCATTACTATCCGCAAAATAGACAAGCAAGTGGTTCTTTACACTATTGTCCGCGGCAGTTATGCAAAAGCCGGTACGGAAATCGGAGTATTATACGCTCGTGCAGCAACGAAGCAGATAGCTCCGCGAGGGTCGGCCTATTTTGTTTATCTGAACAATCCCCAAAAAACTTCCTGTGAACATTATCTCACGGAGATAAGGATACCCGTGGATACCGAGGCCCTAAAACAAGCGGGGTCACTTGGTGATATGACCGACGTGAAAGAGGTGCCTGCTGTGGAGGTTGCTGTTGCGGTGAAGCCCGAAGGTATGGCCGACCCGTCTGCTATTTACAGGAATCTGGAACAGTGGATTTTTGAAAATGGTTACATTGCTGAGGAAGGTCCCTTCGAGAAGTTTTTGACAAACGCACAGACCGGCACCTATGAGCAGATGAAATCAGAGATTATGATTCCCATAGTGAAGGTATCGTCTATTAAGCAGTAAAGACCGCCACCTTACTTTAGGGAAATGTACAAACTAACTGCAACTCAGGCATTTTCTTACTGGGCGGCAGTTAGTTATTTTTTTTTGGGCCGAATTTGTGACACCGAGTTTCCGCGCAATGCATCACACAGCGCGAAAAAAAGCCAATGGTCGGATTCGAACCGGCAACTTTGAGGTACGTCCCCGTTTTTATTTTTGGCGTTTCCTTAACAATGCCACTCCGCCAAGGGCAAGTGTTGCTATTGTAGCAGGTTCGGGAACTTGACCCGGACTGCCAATTTCCCCGGCTGTTGATTGCCAGGAGCCATACTGGTCACCGACAGACGAAAGAACCCATGTCGCTGGTGCGACTGTCAGACTGTAATCGCTCGCCGGAATATTGCAGCTTTTGCCCTGTGTTCGAGGACCAGTACCTACGGGGTTACTGCCGGGATCGCCATAGGTAAGACGGTCAACAAGGGCAGTAGTTGAGTCGTATAGGTTGATTTCGTCGGCTCGTGCAAGATTAGCTCCGCCGGTGGTGCCTATGCTTAGAACTTTCACCCATGAACTAAGACCCCACACTGTTCTAAAATCAGCGACAGTCCTTTCTGTTATAATAACTGATTCGTCCGCTGCAACGGTTCCAAACGAACTAAGATCAACTATTACATTGGTGCCGACCCGTCGATGGCTGTCGCTGTAGCTCCAGCCTGTCAAATCAATCGCTGTGCTGCCGACGTTTGTGAATTCAACAAACTCGCCAAGACCACCTGTTCCTAGCCCCTGGTACATCCATTCAGTGATCTCCACACCCGCCCTTGCGTTAACCGCAACTGCTAAAACTACTAACAAAATAACTCTTTTCATCTCTACCACCTCTTCCTTTTGTTGGCAAAAGCTACTTGTATGTTGTATACAGAAGCCTGCCAAGTAACCACCAGCATACCAAACTTCTTTTGTGAATGTCAAGAAAAATGCGCAAAATTTTAGGGTATCTTATTCGATGTGCTTGATTTCCCCTTTTTTTAATGAATTTTCCAGCTTTCGACAGTTGGTCTTGAACAGCTAAAACCCCTATGACATTAACGAAAATGCACTTTTTACAGCCAACGGTCGGATTCGAACCGACAACCCCTGGTTTACAAAACCAGAGCTCTGCCATTGAGCTACGTTGGCATCTGAATTGTCAAGACAGCTTACGCCAGAAATGATAATAAAAACTTGAGTTTCAGTCACGCCTTTTTTAGAGAATTACAGTCCGGCGGCTCCTTAATCTTTATTTTTTCGCAGATAAGCGAAATAATAAACTCCCCCAACGAAAAATGCTCCCCCGACAATATTACCTAACGTAACCGGCACAAGATTTCCAATAAGGAACCCTGACCAGGTAAGACTGTTGACCGTCTCAGCTAATCCCGCTGCATTAACAACAGCAGCATTTCCTTTAAGAAACAAACCTATGGGGATGAGATACATATTCGCCACGCTGTGCTCAAAACCGCTGGCAACGAATGCCATGATGGGAAAGTAAATCCCGAAAATCTTGCTTACGGCATCCTTTCCCGCAATGGCCAGCCAGACCGCCAGACAAACCAGCCAGTTACATGCGATTCCCCTGCAGAACGCTTCTGAGAAGGAAAGGTTTACTTTTCCTGCTGCGGTCGTCAGGGCCGCTGCACCGACACCTAAGTTCCCAACCTTCCACAGGTCACTGTAGTACATAATGACAACCAGCAGCATTGACCCTAAAAAGTTTGCAAAATAGACAAAGAACCAGTTTTGCAACATCCCGTTTACTGAAATCTTGCGAGCGAGAACGCCGGTCAGCATCAGACAATTACCGGTAAAAAGCTCAGCCCCGCCGAGAACAACAAGCATCAGTCCTACGGTAAAAACGCTTCCTCCTACGAATTTGGCAAAACCTACGCCAAGGTATTTCGACAGGTCATGTGTAACCATCGTGCATAATTCCGCACCGAAGCCGATGTACACTCCTGCCAACATCCCAAGCAGCAGCATGGGGAATAATTGAAGTTCTGATTTGCTCTTGCTGATTTCCACGACCTTTTCTGTTACTTCTTTCGGAGATAAAAACCCGTCCATCGCATTCTACTCCTGACTTGAAATTCGTCTGCCCGTGAACCTTTCTATTTGTTTTCCAGACTCATTAATCTGTTTTTTGCCTCACGCAACTGATTTATAAGCTCGCCGCCGACAGTAAAAACGGCCTTTTTACGCAAATCTGCCTCCTGTACCGCCTTATTGTACTCGATATTAGCCAGAACCGGAACGGCCAGTTGAGATTTTATCGTCTCAACCTGGGTCTTATCTGTAATTTTGTTTGCTATCGCCGCCACGTATTTTATTCCCATCTCCTCTCCCATTCGTGCGATTGTTTTTGCGGTCTCGATACTTCTTCCGCCCGGCTCAGTGACCACCACCAAAGCATCGACTCCCTCAATACTAGCTCTGCCCATAAATTCCACACCCGCTGCCAAATCAACCAGAACGATTTCCTGTCGTCCCAATATGGTGTGGTTAATCATCGCTTTTAAAAACGCTCCTTCCGGACAGGCACAGCCCATCCCGGCTTGTGTAATACCGCCCAAAACAAGTAATTTTACCCCGCTTGTTTTAACCCAATATTTCTCAGGCAGGTCGTGGACTTCGGGATTTAACTTAAAGTACGCTCCTACCACATCTTTCGCAGTGCCGGTGCGTTCGGCAATTAACTGTTTCATCTTTATAAGCGGCTCAGGGCTTTGCTCGGAAGATATGCCAAATGCCATCGCAAGGTTGGTATTCGGGTCGGCATCGATAGCCAGAACATCGAGTCCCTCCTCTGCGAATAGCTGCGCCCAAACAGCACAGACCGTCGTCTTGCCTACGCCGCCTTTGCCTCCGATTGCTATTTTTACACCTTTGGAAATTTTCGTTTTTTTCATTAGAGTTCCTGTTATAGCATTTCTGGCGGCTTTTATCAATAATCAGTGGTCAATAGGATTGCGACAAGACAATCTAACTGGACTTGGTAGCTGCCGTTACCAGCGATTTAATGGTGAAATTAGCAGCCGCCCACAACGCATCAAGTGGTAGTTGCGCTGCTGCGGTTTCGTCGAACAGGATTGATGCTCGCGCGCCGAATTCCTCATCGCCTCGCCAAATCACTATTGTCAAAGGAATGCGAGGCAAAACATATAATTGAATGCAGGCGTCGCCAAACTCACACCGCCTGGCGCCGAATTCATCCATAACCTCGTATAGCCTTTCAGGACACTGGCCAAAGACCTCTTCTAAGTTTTCGACAGCTAATTTGTGCAGCCCTCTGAAAAAAAATTGTCCTCCCGACAAACTTTGCGCCATCGTTAATTTGTTGGCAACCGGCAAATCTTGAGAATTTATTAAGTACGTAAGAATACAAAGCTCCTCGGTAAACCCCGTTTCTGAAGAACCCTCTGCCGAGACCGCTTTTTTCTCCGGCAGATTAACTATATATTCGCTGTTCAGCAGTGGTATGAAGTAACGCTCCGGATTTAGCAAATATCGACACTTTGCCCGTTGAGCGGTTTTTTGCCCGTCAAGCTTGAGAAGTTGCTGCCAAAGACCTTCATTTGCCATTTCTCTACGTGCCTTATTTGCTTTGTGAGGGTTAAATCCTTTTTGCCAAAATATACGCATCACTGACAATCAAATCATCAAAAACCTCATAATATCGAACGCAGTTTATTTATGCAACAACCCCCCCCACCCGAAGGACCCCCATTTTGCAATAAATTGCGAAACAGCAACCCTCGACAGGGCCAAATATGTAAAAACCTGAATATGCTAAAGATGGCGAAAAATACTATGCAATTACTTAAAATATCGAGTATAATCAGCCTTCTTATTTTATAGCTGCAATGGCATAGAAAGAGCTGTTGTTTGCGCCTTACGTGCTGATAAGCTTTGGTTAGAATGGAAGATAAAGAACTATTCGAAGCAAAAAGCGTATAAATAAGGCAGTACTTATGTAGGAGATTAGGAACTGTTGAATTTTTCCACCCTAAAAAGGCAGAGGTTGTTTTTTGATTTAATTTTTCGGAGGAAAAAGTGGATAAAATCATTGTCGTAAATATCGAAAAGTGCCTGGCCTGTAAAAGCTGTGAAATAGCCTGCGCCCTAGTGCATTCAAAATCAAAGGTGCTTGAAGAGGCCGTGGCCGAATCACCAAGGCCTCAGCGGATGGTTACGGTGGAGCAAGCTGACGAATTTGCCGTGCCAATCCAGTGCAGGCATTGCGAGGCGCCGCCCTGCATCGAGATTTGCCCAACCGGAGCTATCCAGAGACAAAACAAAGAAAGCCCTGTTACGGTTGACCAGGATTTGTGCATCGGATGCAAGTTATGTATGCTCATCTGTCCTTTCGGGGTGCTGCAAATCGGCTCGGAAGGGCGGGCCATTATTAAATGCGATATGTGCCTAGAACGAATGGAGAAGGGGCAGGAGCCGGCTTGTGTCGAGGCCTGCCCAACCAAATCATTGAAGCTTGTCTTGCTCCATGAGGTTACAAAGCCAAAACGTAAGGCGGCAGCAAAACAACTCGCCAAAGAAATCAAAAAGAAAAGTAAAAACAAGGAAAAATAGCAGGTGAAAAAGATAGTCGTTGTTGGTGGTAGCGCTGCAGGGATGATGGCTGCGATATCCGCCGCCAAACAGGACCCAAATGCTGAGGTAACGGTGGTAACCGGCGACCGCACCCCTTACCGCAGACCCGCTATACCTGCACTTATAGCAGGTTACATAACAGAGCCGGCCGGGGCAAAAGTTTTCTCCCTCGAAACGCTGGGCCGATACAATGTTAAATTGATTTGCCCCGCTGAAGCGACAAATATCGACCCAAAAAGCAAAGTTGTTTCCATTTTATCCAATGGTAAAAAAGAGAATTTGCCCTACGATGCAGCGGTCCTTGCAACCGGAGCCTCTCCGCTGATACCAAAAACCCCCGGCTCTGATAAAAAAGGCGTTTGCACCTTTACCACCTATGAAGCAGCTGCTGAAATTGTAGAGACGGCAAAGAACGCAGACTCTGCTGTGGTAATAGGGGCAGGCTTTATCGCTCTGGAAATTGCTGAGGCCCTGATGCATAAAGGCCTGGATGTTTATTTCAACGTCCGTTCCAGAATTCTTAGAAAGCTGCTTGAGCCGGAGGTTTCAGACTTTCTCACCAAAAAATTTGAACAACAGGGATTGAAAATGCTCACCGGCGAGGAAATCTCCGAAATCGGCGGGGCCGACGGCGTTGAATATGTTCTCTACAAAGGCAAAAAAATTGCTACCAATCTTGTGGTGATAGGCACGGGCGTAAAACCGAACATTGCCTTGGCCGAAAAATGCGGCATCGAGCTTGGTCCGACCGGCGCAATCAAAGTGGATAACTCCCTTCAAACTTCGGTTAGTGGTATATACGCAGCGGGAGACTGCGCGGAAAGTCCCGATTTGGGTACGGGCAGATTCGTGTATATGCCGGTAGGAAGTGTAGGGGCCTGTGCGGGGAAAATAGCTGGTGCAAATGCTGCAGGGGCAAAGGAAGAGACCAGAGGTTTCCTGCGTGCCCAGGCTGACCAGATTCTTGGGCTGCAGGTTTTCAGCATAGGCCACAGCACTACCACCGCTGAGGAGCTTGGCTTGAAGGTTAAGGTGCATAATTTGAGCGTTCCTCAATCAACGATAAAAAACAGAGGGACAGATTCGTTTGAGATGGCGAAAATCCTGGCTGACCCCCGTGACAGAATTGTGGGCGCTCAGCTTGTAGCTAAAAAGCACGGCTCACAGTTCGCCTGGCAGCTATACAAAGCAGTGCTTCGGGCAGAAAGCAGAAAAGAATTTTTACAAAGGTTTAATTCGCCCCGGATGAAACTGGCCGAGGCGTTGGTGCATACACTAAAGTCAACTATCACGGTTGATAGCGTGGGTGAAGATAAGGCGCTAATACTTGCCGACGCATTCGCTGAATAAAATTGAAATTATCAAGTGAGGAATCATTATGGATCCGAAAAAACGTAGTAGCGACAAGGCAGCACAGGAAATGATAGACCTTATGGCAGAGGCCGGGCTGGAAAACGCCTGGGACAGGCTCCAGGCCCAGTCGCCGCAGTGCGGCTTCGGCAGGCTCGGCATCTGTTGCCGAATATGTACAATGGGGCCGTGCAGAATAGACCCCTTCGAAGACGGGCCTAAACTCGGCGTTTGCGGCGCAGATGCCGATACTATTGTTGCGCGTAATTTTCTCAGAGCGGTAGCGGCGGGGACAAGTGCCCACAGCGACCACGGCCGAGCAGTGGCGTCGGTATTCATCGCGGCAGCTAAAGGCGAAGCCCCAGACTACCGCATAAAGGACCCTCTGAAACTGCGAAAACTCGCCCAGGAATTGGGCGTCCAGACCAAAGACCGGCCTGACAATGATGTTGCCGCTGAAGTTGGCCAAATTGCCCTTAATGAATTCGGCAAGGACCATGGAAACCAGCTGATGGTTAACAGGGCTCCCAAACCGCGGCAGGAAATCTGGAAAAAACTGGACATCACGCCGCGTGCCATCGACCGTGAGGTCGTCGAGGCCCTGCACCGAAGCACTATGGGCGTCGACCAGGATTATAAAAGTCTGATTATGCACGCCAGCAGGACTGCACTTGCCGATGGCTGGGGCGGCTCAATGCTCGCTACCGAACTGCAGGATATTCTTTTTGGAACTCCATTTCCGGGCAGAGGCGAGATTAATCTTGGCGTACTTAAAGCCGACGAGGTCAACATCATCGTTCATGGCCATGAGCCAATTCTCTCGGAAATGATAGTGGCGGCCGCTCAGGATGAAGAACTCCTCGAGAAGGCAAAAAAGGCCGGCGCAAAAGGAATCAACGTCGCAGGAATTTGCTGTACCGCCAACGAGCTGCTCGTCCGCCATGGTGTCCCCATCGCGGGAAATTTCCTCTGCCAGGAACTTGCTATAAGCACCGGCGCCGTTGATATGATGGCTGTCGATGTCCAGTGCGTAATGCAGGGGCTGGCTCAGGTAGCTGCCTGCTTCCATACAAAATTGATTACCACCGCCGACAAGGCAAAAATCCCGGGCGTTGAGCATGTGCCTATGCAGGAACACGCCGCCCTCAAAACTGCCAAAGAGCTGGTTTCGCGCGCCATTGAAAACTATAAAAATCGCGGCAAGGTTCACATCCCATCCGAAAAAGAATCTGCTGTAATAGGGTTCAGCCACGAAGCTATCAACTATATGCTCGGAGGAAAATTCCGCGCAAGTTACAGGCCGCTCAATGACAACATAATCAACGGCAGGATTCGCGGCATCGGCGCAATTGTCGGCTGTACCAACCCCAAAATCCTGATGGACTATACACACACAAACCTGGCGTTGGAGCTGATTAAAAACGACGTGCTGGTGGTGACTACCGGATGCGCCACTATCGCCTGCGGAAAGCAGGCGCTGCTAAATCCCAAGGAAGCTCTGGAACTGGCCGGACCCGGACTGAGAGAGATCTGCGAAACCGTTGGAATCCCGCCCATACTGGCCTGCGGCAGTTGTGTTGACAATAGCCGCTTGCTCGTCGCCTGTTCTGCCATTGTTAAAGAAGGAGGCCTCGGTGAAGACCTGGTCGATTTGCCTGTAGCAGGGGCCTGTCTGGAATCCATTACTGAAAAAGCGTTTGCTATCGGCCAGTATTTCGTTGCCAGTGGCGTCCTGGTCGTCTTTGCAAAAGAGCTATTCCCATTTGTTGGTAGTGAGAATGTCAAAAATTATCTGTTCCAGGGAATAGAAAAAGACCTCGGCGGAAGATGGGCTACAGAGTCAGACCCCGTCAAGGCTGCAAAAATGATGATTGAGCATATTGAAGCCAAGCGAGATGCCCTCGGAATAAACGTGAAAAAAGAACGCAAACTTTACGATATGGAAGAACGCCGCGCTTTAGTAGTATAAAAAAGCAGAATCTGAAAAAGGAGGTTTATAGATGTCGAGAATCATAGCTTCAGCAGCAATACGTGGTGCTCATAAAATTGTCAACCAGGCTGAGCAGATACTGGCAAAAGCTATAGAGCAAAAAGGCAGGGATTGCAAAGTCGAGTTCCCGAACACCGGCTATTACATACCGATTATTTATTCAATGACCGGCCGGGCCGTGGGAAAATTGGCCGATTTCGAAGCTGTGATGGCCGAGGAGATAAAACCTCTGCTGCCGCCGCTGGTTGATGACGATTTGTGGCTGCCTTATCTCGGCCCAACGCTGGACGCAGGTATGGCAACCCTTTTTGCAGAAGAAATTATCGAAGCCTGTAAATATCTAATCGGTCCTAACCCCGTGGATGATATATGGCTCGGCGCGGCTGATGATATAATCCTTCGCGAACGCGGTATCCAGTTCGTTGACGGTTCTGCTCCCGGTTTTGCGGCCATTGTCGGCGCAGCGCCCGATGTGAAAACTGCGGTCACAATCGCCCGCAAATGCCAGGAAAGAAGTCTGTACGTCTTTATGGCAGGTCATAATAACGGCTCTACTTTTGCCGAGCAATTGGTCGAAGGTGGTGTGGATTTGGGCTGGGATACCCGGCTTGTGCCATTTGGCCGTGAAATCACAGCGGCGATTTATGCGCTTGGGTTCGCCAGCCGGGCAGCGCTTAGTTTCGGCGGCGTCCAGGCAGGTGACTTTACACGGAACCTCCTCTACAACAAAAACAGGGTCTTTGCTTTCGTTATGGCGCTCGGTAAGGTTACCGACGAATGGTACGCCACTGCAGCCGGTGCCATCAATTATGGATTCCCAGTGATTGCCGATTCGGACATCCCCCAGATTCTCCCCACAGGTGTATGCACCTATGAACACGTTGTATCCAACATCCCTCATAACAAAATAGTGGAAAAATCCATCGAAGTCAGGGGGCTGAAGGTAAAAATCTCGGAAGTGCCCATACCCGTCCCGTACAGTCCCGCCTTTGAGGGCGAACGAATTCGTAAAGAAGATATGCACGTAGAATTTGGCGGCCAGAGGACCCCTGCCCTCGAATGGCTTAGAATGCTCGATATTAATGAGGTTGAAGATGGCAGGATAGAAGTTAAAGGCCCGGATATTGACGCCATTGAGGCAGGCGGAAAAATGCCGCTGGCTGTCGTCGTTGAGGTCGCAGGAAGAAAAATGCAGGCCGATTTCGAGCCCGTTCTCGAACGACAGATTCATACCTTTATGAACGAGGCCCAGGGACTGTGGCATATGGGACAGCGAGACACAATATGGGTCAGAATCAGTAAAAACGCCACAAAAGCGGGATTCAGGCTCGAACATATCGGCAAGATACTTCACGCAATGTACCACGAGCAATATTCAAACGTCCTCGACAAAGTGCAGGTCAAAATCTTCAGCGAAGAAAAAGACGTCCTGAAGCTGCGGGAGCAGGCCGTTCAGGTTTACGCAGCTCGCGATGCGAGACTGGCCGGTATGGTCGATGAAGACATAGATACTTTTTACTCCTGTACCCTCTGCCAGAGTTTTGCTCCGAACCATCTATGCGTAATTTCACCGGAGCGGCCGGGATTATGCGGTGCTTATAGCTGGCTCGACTGCCGGGCCGCCTATGAGATTAATCCTGCCGGTGCCAATCAGCCAATCTCCAAAGGCAAGTCCGTCGAGCCAACCATTGGACAGTGGGATAAAGTCAATGCCTTTGTTCTAAAAGCCAGTGGTGGTAACGTCCAGCGAATGAGCCAGTACAGTATGATTACTGACCCGATGACCTCCTGCGGCTGCTTCGAATGTATCGCTGCAGTCCTGCCTTCAACAGGCGGAATAATGGTCGTCAACCGGGAGTTTGCAGAAATGACTCCCTGCGGGATGAAGTTCTCGACCCTCGCAGGCACCGTAGGCGGCGGAAACCAGACCCCTGGATTCATCGGTCACTCAAAGCATTATATCTGCTCAAGAAAATTTATCGCCGCTGAAGGCGGAATTAAACGCATCGTTTGGATGCCTACCGTGCTCAAAAATGAAATCAAGGATGGCTTCCTGAAAAGAGCCGATGAGATCGGACTCGGCGGACAGGATTTCCTTGACAAAATCGCTGATGAAACCTCAGCCTCCACCGAAGAGCAAGTCTTGGAGTTTATTACCAAAGCCGGTCATCCCATAACCGGGCTCGAACCTATGTTTTAAATAAGGGCGCAAAGGAATAAAACCGCCCGCACATCGGCGAACCTCCTTTTATGCACTTGCCACTTGCCTGCGCGTCTTGCCTCGGTTAAAATAAATGTTTTATTAAAGTAACGAGGAAAAACATTATGGCACTAACAGGATTAGAAATCTTTAAACTCCTTCCGAAAACCAACTGCAAAAAATGCGGCATGCCCACCTGTCTGGCTTTTGCTATGCAGCTCGCTCAGAAACGGGCCAAACTGGATGATTGCCCACATGTTTCCGAAGAGGCAAAAAAGACCCTCGCCGCTGCTGCTGCGCCGCCGATGCGAAAGGTTGTCTTCGGCAGTCCGGACCGTCAGGTACAGATTGGTCAGGAGACCGTGATGTTCCGACACGAAGAGAAATTTTACAGTCCTACTGTTCTGGCCGCCACTGTTTCGGACAAACTCACCGGCCAGGATTTAAAAAAACGAATTGAAGCCATAAATGCACTCCAGTTCGAAAGGGTCGGAACCAAAATTGGTGCACGAGCAATAGCAATTATCAACGATAGCGGACAGGCCTCCGCCTTCGCCGCCGTGGCAGAAACAGTCGCTCAGTCAAGCAGTCTCGCTCTGATTCTTGTTTCAAATTCCCCTCAGGTGATGGCCGCAGCGGTTGCTAAAACCGCAAAACTTGTTCCTCTGATTGCCCACGCTACCGCCGATACCGCACAAGAAATGGCGAAAATCGCTAAAGAGAACAACTGTCCTCTCGTCGCAAAAGCCGACTCAATCGAGGCCCTCTCCGACCTTACCGAAAAAATTAAATCGCAGGGCGTTGAAGATATTGTGCTTAACCTGCAGACCGAAAATCTCAGAGACAAGTTATACAACCTCTCAAGAATGCGTGTCCTCTCGCTCAAGAAGGTCTTCAGACCACTTGGCTATCCGACCATTTCCTTTGTTGCCGATGGCGACCCGGACCGCCAGGCTGCCGTCGCTACGAGTCTGATTTGCAAATATTCAGGCATCGTTGTGCTCGATACCGTTGAACCCTACGTGTTTCTGCCCGCATTGACCGCCGTAATGAACATCTTTACCGACCCCCAGAAACCTGTCCAGGTAGAGCCGAAAATCTATCCTATCGGCGAGCCCGGTGAAAATGCACCTCTGATGTTCACTACAAACTTCTCGCTGACTTATTACACAGTCGAATCCGATGTCGAGGCCAGCAGAGTGCCCAGTTACATCCTTGTCGTCGACACCGAAGGCACTTCTGTTTTGACCGCTTATTCAGGCGATAAGCTTAATGAAAAAACAGTCGCCGATGCTATAGCTAAAAATAAAGTAGAAGGTCTCGTCAAACACCGCAAACTAATAATCCCCGGCTATGTGGCGGTAATGAGCGGCAAACTTGAAGAAGCTACAGGCTGGGAAATTATGGTAGGCCCAAGAGAAAGTTCTATGTTGCCTAAATATCTCAAGGAAGTCTGGAATTAAATGGAAGAAGGTAAAAGGAAAAAATGCATAGTCCATTTTGAGCCCAGCGGTCTGAAAACAGAAGTCCCCCCGGGAACAATTCTGCTTGAGGCGGCTCGTAAAGCCGGCATTTATTTAAGCAGCATCTGCGGCGGAGACGGCTATTGCGGAAAATGCAAAGTAACTATCGACCAGGGACAATTTCATAGCAGACCTACCACTTTGCTTACCCCCGATGAAATACGCGAAAGCACAGTTCTTGCCTGCCAGACAAAAGTCCTTTCGGATATAACTGTGACGGTTCCAAAGTCGCACACCCTGCAGGCCTCTCAAATACTAATGGACGCCGATGCTCACAGATTCAGCACCCTTGCCGGCGATGTGACCGGCGTTTTTAAGTTTGACCCCCTCGTTCGCAAACTTTGTCTCCAGATGTCCCCGCCTACGATACATGACCATACAGCAGACCATGAGCGGCTATATGTTGCGATACGAGAGCAGATTGACGCACCTATAATGCAGACAGGATTTCGCATTCTCCAAACCCTCTCAAAGTTGCTTGTTGAAGCCGATTACAAAGTTGCGGTAACAATAGGTCGCCGCGGTGGAACTACCGAAGTTATCGAGGTCGAGCTGGGAAAACGCTGTAAAACAAATTTTGCAGTCGCCGTCGACCTCGGCACCACCACCGTCGTTGCTCATCTGCTCGATTTAACAACCGGCACAACAATAGATACTGAAGCCACATATAACAGCCAGATAAATTTCGGCGAAGACTATATTCGCAGAATCATCTACGCCGAAGAAAATGATGCCTTCGACGAAATGCAAAATCGTATCGTCCACGATGTAAATGACCTCATCGCAACGCTGGCGGCAAGGCAGAAAATCGATTTGCAGGATATAACTGCGATTGTCTGTGCCGGAAATACTGTAATGGTACATTTCCTGCTCAACCTCGACCCGACGCGAATACGTAGAGAGCCTTATGTTGCCTCGGTCGGCTTTGTCCCCCCAATCAGGGCCGCAGAAGCCGGCATCCAGATAAACAAACGAGGCCTGTTATACTGCCTGCCGAGCGTCGCCGCTTACATAGGAAGTGACATAGTGGCCGGCGTGCTGACTACGAGAATTTATACCAAAAAGGCCATCTCGCTTTTTGTTGATATCGGAACAAACGGTGAGGTTGCTCTTGGCAATCGGGACTGGCTGGTTTGCGCCTCAAGTTCCGCCGGGCCAGCCTTTGAAGGAAGTGGAGTCAGGCACGGTATGAGGGCGGGAGCCGGCGCTATCGAAAAACTCAGCTTTCTTCCCGATGGTTCTATCGAGTTTAAAACAATTGGCGATACCTATCCGTCCGGCATTTGTGGCTCGGGGCTTCTGGATACACTTGCCGAATTTTTTGTAAATGGCATTATAGACCGAACCGGACGACTTAAGTCCAATGGCGACGAAAGACTGACTGAAGGTGACGAAGGGCTGCAATTCCGGTTGGTCCCGCCTGCTAATGAACATCCGGAAATCGTGATAACACAGCCTGATATCAACAATCTCGTGCGTTCCAAAGCTGGTGTCTTTGCTGCCATTCGGGTCCTTATGGAAGCGACCCAGACGAAACTGGAGGACCTCGATGCAATTTATCTGGCGGGCGGCTTCGGCAACTTCCTCAATGTTCGACAGGCCGTTACTATCGGAATGCTGCCAGATGTCCCCATCGAGAAGATTCAGTTCGTCGGAAATACATCAATAGCAGGTGCAAAAACGGTTTTGCTCAGTCGAAAAGCTCTCGATACCGCTGAAAAAATCGCCAAAAGCATGACTTATTTCGATTTGATGAGCCATCCGGGATATATGGATGAATTTATTAAGGCAGGTTTTCTGCCTCATACGGATTTAACCCTCTTTCCGTCGGTAAAACTTCCAGCAGAGAAAGACCGACAAAAAATAAGGAAAGCAACGTGACAACAATCGCTATAAGTGGAAAAGGCGGCTCAGGCAAAACAACTCTCGCCGCTATGATTATTCGGCTTCTGCTGCACCGGAAAAACAAAACCGTTCTTGCCGTAGATGCCGACCCTAATTCCTGCCTCGGCCTGACGATGGGAGTCCAACTGGCCGGTACTATTGCCGAAATTCGTGAACAGACCCGCTCGAAATCACCGGGCAGTGCGGGTATGACTCGGGTGCAGTCTTTCGAATATGGTCTCCAGCAGGCAATTACCGAAGCTAAGGGCTTTGATTTGCTTACCATGGGTCGGCCGGAAGGGCCTGACTGCTACTGCGCTGTAAATAATCTGTTGCGGCAGTTCCTGAATAAGTTAAGCTCCGCTTACGACTTTGTGGTTATAGACAACGAAGCTGGGATGGAGCATCTTTCGCGGCGGACCACTAATAACGTGGACTTTCTCTGCATTGTGACCGAACCCACTCCGGTCGGGACCATTACCGCAAAAAGAATTTTTGACCTCGCTAAAGGATTACCAATATCGGTGAAAAAAATCGGTGTTATATGGAATAGGTCTGAAAGCGCAAGAGCTCTCGATGGTATTGAGACCTTCGGCTGTATCCCCTTCGATGAATCTGTCTTTAATTCTTCTATGCAGAGTAAGACTATCTTCAACCTTGAAGAAAACAGCCCCGCATTTTCGGCAATGCAAAAAATACTCGGACATATTTTAGTCTAGGTTCCTCGCAAAATATGAACAGTGAACGATAAACTATTTTTGGAGAATTATAAATGCCAGTTCCTGATGTTGCAGAAAGTTTTACCGGAGAAGTTTCACGAGTTACTCTCGGTGCAACCAAAGACAAAGGAGGTACTCGCACCTCAACAATAACTGTTGGCGGAGCGCGTAATGTCGTCTATGGCGGCTCGCCCCCGGATGCCGGCGAAAAACCCGTCATCGCTATCGATGTCATAGACGTTAAGCCCGAAGATTGGCCCGACATCCTTCTCGAACCATATAAAGATGTTCTTGGCAGCCCCGCCGACTGGGCCAAAAAGGCCGTGACCGAATTCGGCGCAGACTTAATCTGCATCAAGTTTGACGGAATTCATCCCGACAAGGCCGGCAAGGATTCCGCCAGTGCCGTAAAAGTCACCGAACAGGTACTCAAGACCGTAGGTGTCCCTCTTGTGCTCTGGGGCTGTGGCAATGCTGAAAAGGACAATCAGGTTATGCCCAAAGTAAGCGAGGCTGCAAAAGGCCAGAACTGCCTCTTGGGCGCTGCTGAAGAGGACAACTACAAGTCTATAACTGCCGTCGCTCTCGCTGATGGACACAATCTTATCACCGCTGCACCACTCGACATCAATATCGCCAAACAGGTCAATATCCTCGTTTCTGATATGGGCTTTCCGCTCGAAAAGATAGTAACGTTTCAGGCCACCGGTGCGTTGGGCTACGGCATAGAGTATGCGTATTCGATTCAGGAGCGACAGCGGCTCGCCGCCCTCGCAGGCGACAAGATGATGGCTATGCCGATGATTTGTGATGTCGGCTATGAGGCCTGGCGGGTTAAAGAGGCTAAACTCTCTGAAACCCCAGGCTGGGGAGATGCCAAAGACCGTGGCCCGATGTGGGAATCTACCACCGCAATCTGTATGCTGCAGGCCGGCACAGATATAATCAGAATGCGACATCCACGCGCCGTCGCCACCGTCAAAAACTTCATTAATCAGATTTGGCGCTAAAAACCACTAAACAGAAGGAAAGGTGCTTAGTATGATTTTGATTGCAGAACGAATTAATGGAATGTTCACCGATGTCAAACAAGCCATCGCAGAAAAAAATAAACGAATCATTCAGGATCTCGCCAAAAAGCAAACTGATGCCGGTGCCAGTTACCTTGATGTAAATGTCGGCACCGCTGCCGCTGACCAGCAGGGGACTATGCAGTGGCTTGTTGAAACAATCCAGCAAACTTGTTCTACCCCTTTATGTCTCGACTCACAAAAACCTGACGTCATTGCCGCAGGACTAAAGGTGGCAAATACCGCCCCTGGCATCCTCCTTAATTCATCGCCGTTGAATAAAAAATCCGACGAAGAAATTCTTCATAAATACATCGAAATGACCAAAAACGCAGGGCCAAAGGCGGCCCTTGTCGCACTCACTATGGACAAAAACGGCGTCCCTCAGGACACAGACACTCGCGTCGCAATAGCAGCAGAAATTATATCAAAAGCAGCCGAACTTGGCTTTGGCACACAGCGATTGTTCATTGACCCTATCATTCTGCCAGTTAAAGTCCCCAACGCACAGACCCAGCCGGCAAATATCCTCGCCGCTATGGACCAGATAAAAATTCTCGCAGAACCTCCTCCGCACATTACCGTAGGACTTTCAAATGTCTCACAGGGGACCGCAGAGAGGAGTTTAATAAATCGAGTATTCCTCGCTATGGCCGTTTCTCACGGCATGGACTCTGCCATCGCTGACGTCTTCGACAGAGAACTTATGAATGTCCTTGCCGCCTCTGAAATGCTGATGAACAAGCAAATTTATTCAGATTCCTTCTTAAAGGCCTATGTCTCGGTGAATAAATAAACCCCTTTCGGGGGCTTTCCGTTTTCCTCGGCGCAGCCTCGCTACGCCGCAAAGGCAGGCTAAACGCTATTCTCTTGTCATTTATCGCAACTTTTAGTATTTTGGCGCACTATGATTAAACCTTCACAATCCTGCCACAAGGCAAGATTACCACGACCGGTTCATCGCCTCTACGGCCTTCTCGCTCCACGCGCCTATAGCGTTATTATGTTCGCTGCCCTGTTTTGCACACTGGTGGTAAAGTTCTTTCACGCCTGGCGTATCGACCTGCTCAACGAATACCTTAGCTGGATATTCGACGATATTTCTGTCCTGTTGGGTATCGAAGTTATCTTGGCGATGCTTTGTTTTCGCTGGCCTCGCAGATGGCTCATCCGCGTCGCTTGCATTTGCGCTGCTGTTGTATGCACATGGTCGGTTATGAGTGCTGGCTGGCTGATAAGAACTGGAACCCAAATCTTGCCATCCGTCCTCCTGTCGTTATTTCGCGACCCGATAAACGCTTTAGGCATTGTCGGCGTCAATCTCGCAAAGACACCGACAGCTGCCGTAATTCTCCTTGCCCCCAGTGCTGTTGCTCTTGCCTTTTTCATTTCCGTTTTGGCAAAACCGCCGCTGCTCCTTTACAACCGAAAACGCTTTGCAGTCAGAATTGCTGTTTCAATTCTGCTTATTCTTGTCGCTGTCATATCTCGTAGCACGACCACAGCCCCACGCTCTTCGCAAATCGCATCCGAAGGTCTGCGCTACAATTGCCAGTTAAGGGCTGTAACCTCCTTTCTTTCCTCCGATTCCGCCCGGCTGGCAAAAATCAATTTAGCCAACGCCGAACGGAAATTTCCCGCTTTTGACGATATACAGATTGCGGTCTCGCCCAAACACCGCTGGGTAAACC
>JBAPXT010000098.1:0-3109 GCA_049284355.1 Sedimentisphaerales bacterium | reverse complement strand
CCATGTTGGTATCTGCGGCAGTGACCTCCATTACTATCTCGAAGGTGCGCTGGGTTTCCGAGTTGTAAAAGAGCCTGTAGTTCTGGGGCATGAAGCCTCAGGAATTATTTCTGAAGTAGGCCAGAATGTCAAAAACCTTAAAGTGGGCGACCGCGTGTGTATGGAGCCGCAGGTGCCCAATCTCAATAGTAAAGCGAGCAGGTTGGGAATGTACAATCTTGACCCCTCAGTTCGTTTCTGGGGAGCGCCACCGGTACATGGCTGTTTGCGAGAAAGTGTGGTACACCCGGCAATGTTTACGTTTAAATTACCTTCGAACGTCAGTCAGACCGAAGGCGCAATGGTGGAACCTTTTGCCATCGGACTTTTTGCGGCGACAATAGCGAAAATTAAACCTGGTGATGTAGCCATGGTTTTCGGCGCCGGCACGATCGGCCTAGTGACTGCGCTGGCCGCCAAAATCGGAGGTTGCAGTAAGGTAATAATTACAGACGTACTTGGAGATAGACTTAAATTTGCTTCCCAGTTTGGATTCATACCCGTGAACACAGCTACTGAAAAACTGAGTGATGCCGTCCGAGATATTACGGAAGGATGGGGAGCAGATATCATTTTTGAAGCAAGCGGTAGCGAATCTGCTATCTCCGGAATTTTTAATACGATATGCCCCGGAGGTAAAGTGGTGCTTATAGGAGTACCGCGACAATCAGTTCCGATTAATATTTATTTGGGAATGGCAAAAGGAGTCCACATCGAGACTGTATTCAGATACGCCCACATGTTTCCAAAAGCAATTGCCCTTATTGAATCAGGTGCGGTCGATCTGAAGCCGTTGCTAACTCGCGTATTCCCGTTTGAGAGGGCTGTTGAAGCCTTTGAATATGCCGCACAAGCAAAAACAAATAGTGTGAAAACCATGATTGAGTTACAAAAAAGTCAGTGAATATGACCAGGAATCTTGTTGAGATATATCTCAAATAAGGTAAAATACTGGCAAATTTGTAGAGCATATAAACAATAACATTAACACGATAATAAATGAATATTGACAATGGCATACACCAATGCTATACTTTTTTCTAATTTATTGTATTCAATTACTAATTATATTATTAATTCACTTTCTAATACTAAACAAAAAGTTGCGATCGGGTATATGTCAACCAAAACGTTGGGCTGGCACCACGTGGGGAAAAGTCAGGGGTAGAACTACTGGCGGGATGGTGGTAATCACCCCACAACTCGCAAAGTATATTCACAAATAAGACTAAGACCAATTCCCACGAAAATAAGGAAAACAAAAACTTATGTTGGGTACAATATTGTTGCCTCTAAGCCATTGAAGATAAGTAAAGCAAAAAAGCCGGACTTCAGATTCGGTATCGAGGACATATACAAACGATATTAATTAGATTTTATTCCCAAATCGGTGTTATTGAATTTAAAACGGAGGTAATGTTATGTTCAGGGATTACAAGGTCACTATTGGAATAGCACCTACCAGGCGTGATATCCCCGCGGAATATCATCCGGATTTCAAGCGAGCTTACCAAGACAAATTATTGATTACTTCTAAAATCAAAGAATATCTGGGGAGTATTCATGATGTCCAGATGGTTGATATCGACTGGCTGAATGAGGAAGGAATGCTGGTTCAAAACGAAGACGTCCCTAAAGTCGAAGCGCATTTCAGGCAAGCAGGAGTCGACGCGGTTTTCATGCCACAAGTTAATTTCGGTCAGGAAGAAGTGGTAGGAAAACTGGGGAAAGCTATAAATAAGCCGTTTTTGCTATGGGGACCGAGGGATGAAGAGCCGCCGGCTGATTTTGCACAGCGCCCTACTGATACACAGTGCGGTTTGTTCGCCAGTGGCAAAGCTTTATTAAGATACGGCGTTCCTTTCACTTATATTGAAAACTGCTGGCTCAATTCACCTCTGTTAAAAGCAGAATTGGAAAAATTTATACGTGTTGTATCTGTGATGAAGGATTTTACAGGCATGCGCGTGGGACAAATATCTCTTCGGCCAAAGCCGTTTCTCAGTGTAATCATTAATGAAGACGAACTTCTAGAAAAGTTTGGAATTGAAATTGTTCCCATCAACGCTGCTGAAATTTTATCTGTGTTTGAGCAGGTTTACGCCAATAAGAAGAACCTGATGGAAGAAGAAGTTGGTGATACTATCCGTCAGGTAAACTGCACCGCCATGAAAAAGGAGGAACTCTATAAAATAGCCGCTTTGGAGTTGAGTATTATTGATCTCGCTCGTAAGTACGGTCTTAAAGGAATTGCCAGTGAATGCTGGACAGTTTTCCGAAAGACAATCGGAATTCCTCCCTGTTATGTATTCGGTGATCTTTGTGAAAAAGGACTGCCGGTGGGTTGCGAGACCGATATACACGGTGCCATAACTGGCGTGATTCTAGCAGCGGCTGCGCGCGGGGAAACCCCGATGTTCCTGGCAGATGTCACTATCAGGCATCCCAAAAACGATAATGCCGAGTTGTTATGGCATTGTGGCCCATTCCCAAAGTCATTAGCTAAGGATCCCAAACAGCGTGTTATGGTTGATTGCCATGGTCAATGGGAATTAAAAGGCGGTGATGTTACCATCGCCAGATTTGATGCGATAGGCGGTAACTACAAGTTATTCGCCGGTGAGGCAAAAGGTACTGATGGGCCGGGTACTCATGGTAACTATCTCTGGATACAAACAGATAATTGGCCGAAATGGGAAAGAAAATTGGTTACCGGTCCCTATATTCATCATGTTGCAGGAATCCATGGAAAATACATACCGATTTTAGATGAAGCTTGTAAATACATACACAATATCACGACAGACTTTGTATAACCAATAATACAAAAAAGAAAAGGGGGTCTAATGTCTTTAGAAAAATTGAGTACAATCCTTAAAGAGGTGGATGCCCAGAAAACAGCGGCACTTGCTTTCGATTGTCATAACTATGAAAGCATTGCATGGCTTTTGGAGGCGGGGGATGAGCTTGGAAAGCCGGTAATTGTTATGTTAGCGCCAGAAATCATTAGTTACATCCCTGCTGAAGCTTTTGCGGGGATAACAAAAGCGCTGGCAAAAAAGGTAAAAAT
>JBAPXT010000097.1:0-9475 GCA_049284355.1 Sedimentisphaerales bacterium | reverse complement strand
AGCGAAGAGAGACCATTTGCAAAAATTAACGTTTTGGTCTATAATTACTCCACAACAAAATCCAAAAGGAGTTTTGTATATGAGTACTGATGTGGTTTTTCAAAGGTGTATTAATCCGGATTGCGGGACTGAGTTTGACCGCCGGTTCGCTGCAGGCGGATTCAAATGCCCCAAATGCGGTGAACTACTGGATACACAGTATAACTGGGATAAAATCAACGTGCCGAAAAAGTTGAGCGACTTCGGCAAACGCTGGGCAAAGAGGGGAAACCCTCTGGATTTTTCGGGGGTGTGGCGGTTTCGAGAATTGCTTAACTTCTGCGATGACAAATATAAAGTCACAATAGGTGAAGGACAGACAATACTACAGCAGAGCGATGCAGTAGCCAAATATGTCGATATGAAGCCAGGCTGTCTCTATTTGCAATATGAAGGGCTAAATCCGTCCGGCTCGTTCAAAGATAACGGTATGACGGCGGCGTTCAGTCACGCCAAGATGGTTGGAGCAAAGTCGTGTGTGTGTGCATCGACGGGAAATACTTCGGCATCGATGGCTTTGTATGCACACAGCTGCGGGATAAAGTCCACTGTTTTCATCGGCTCCGGCAGAATTGCTTTTGGCAAACTCAGCCAGGCTATGGATTACGGTTCGCAAACGATTCAAATAGACGGAGATTTCGATGATTGTATGCGGCAGGTTCAGGATGTCTGCACAAAGCTGGGGCTGTATCTGCTCAATTCGCTAAACCCGTTCCGGCTGGAAGGCCAAAAGACGATAATGTATCGAATCATTGAAGGGCTAAACTGGGAGTTGCCGGACTGGATAGTGGTACCCGGCGGGAATCTTGGCAATTCCAGCGCCTTCGGCAAGGCTTTTTCTGAATTAAAGCAACTCGGGCTGATTAAACGAATACCGCGAATGGCGATTATTAACGCCACCGGCGCTGACACGCTGACCGAGCTGGTGAACAACAAGAAACTGGTCTGGAATAACGGTAAGGTTAAACAGACAATTATTGACGATTATTATGCTGATTTGACAGCTCGTAATTTTTCGCCGCATACCTGTGCCTCAGCGATAGAGATTTCGCGCCCTGTCAATCTGAAGAAATGTCTTCGAGCGATTGATATATGTAACGGCATTGTACGCGCGGTAACCGACGAAGAGATTTGCGATGCGAAGGCGATTATAGGCAAATTCGGGCTGGGCTGTGAGCCGGCTTCGGCAGCGACGATTGCAGGATTAAGGCACTTGCGGGACGAAGGCGAAATTTCCGCCGGTGAGCGAGTCGCCTGTGTGCTGACAGGACATGCACTTAAAGACCCCAACGTAACAGTTAGCTACCACAAAGAAAACCAGGGCAAGTTCAGCAATCCGCCCGTAGAAGCACCTAACGATATCAATCAAATAATCAAACTAATCAATTAATCGTTTGAACATTCAGCAAGACAAGGTTACGAAATGGAAAACAACCAGAACAATGCCAAAATAACAAAGAGTCTTATCGTTTGTGGCGTATTGTTACTTTCGGCGGTAAGTGCAACATGGATGCTTTCTGAAGAAGCGATGGACAATCACGAATGTTTTGTTTCTGTCACCACACGCGAAATGCTGCAGAGCGGCAACTGGATTATGCCAACCTGCAACGGCCTGCCCCGGCTGCAGAAAACACCCCTCTCTTACTGGTTTACTGCGGTAATAGCCAAGGTAACCGGTGAAGTTAACGAGTTCAGTGCCCGGATGCCAAGCGTCATCTTTGCGGTTTTATCAGTTGCGGCCATCCTGTATTTTGTAAATCAGTGGCTGTCTTTTCGCATTGCAGCAATTTCCGGGGCGGTTTGGGCAACGTCGCTGTGTTATATCCACTATTCCCACAGTGCCCGGCCGGAGATGGCTCTGACGTTTTTTATTTTGCTATGCTTTCTAAGTTTCTACTCGGCAGTTACTGCAAAAAGCTGGGGTGAGCAAATGGTGTGTACGCTCATCTTCTGGATAAGCTTTGCCCTCGGAAACTTGGCAAAAGGACCTGCCCCCCTGCCGCTTGTCCTGATTCCGCTGTTTTTCTACATCGCCATATTCCGGCAATGGAAAAAACTGTTTAGCTGGGCATCGGTGGCGGGGTTGATTATTTTTCTGGCAATTGTTCTGCCCTGGCCGCTGGCTATCGCTCACAAAGTAAACTGGGATTTAATAGTATGGAAGCATGAATTTGTCGACCGTTTCTTCGGAACTTATGCAAAAGGAAATTATCCGCCTTATTTCTATTTTCTCATAATGTTCAGATACATAGTGCCTTGGGTCGCTTTTTTGCCAATGGCGCTGGCTGCTCCTTTCTACAGGGTTTGGAACAAGAAACAACCCGTGATGCAATTTTTGTGGTTGTGGTTTGTTGTGGACCTAGTGTTTCTTACTATCAATGGTGGCAAACGCCAGCATTATATTCTACCATTGATGCCTGCCATGGCAATTTTGATTGGTGTTTTGCTTGAGGATATGGTCTTCAGTCAAAAAGCATACGAGCGTAAATTTGCCGTAAAAATACTCCAGGGACATCTTGCAGTTGCAGTTGTCGGCATTATCATAGCGACCATTTGCATAGCCAAAATAAGCCCTGTGAATCTTCACAAAATGTTAATACTTGCGTCGGTAACGATAGTAACTGCTGCTATAATCGCTGCGTTGTTCGCCAAAGGGAAAAACGGCTGGGGCTGTACGGCAGTTTTCGCCGGCGTTCTTGTCTGGATTATGATTTCATACGCGAGTTTCGCAGCTCTTATGGACGGGTTTAAATATTCGCGCGACTTCTCCAAAAAAGTGGCCCAGATAGTCCCGCCGACCGAAAACGTCATCGCCTATAAACACATATCGAGCTGCTTCGTACACTATTTCGGCAAAACTGTTCCGATAGTATCGGATATAAATGAATTATATAACCATTATCAAAATGGGGACTGGATTGTAACGACTTCAGGTTACATTAAAGAATTAACTCGGGATAACCGTTTCAGAGAGGTGTATCACAAAGACAAGCCGGACCAGATAGATAAATACCGTGCATTATTTCACAAATCTGCCCCGCTGATAGAAGATGACAGCGACACTTCGCAGGATATTTTCATTCCATCAGAGAGCGGATGTATTCCGTCTCAGCTTTTGTCAGTTTGGGCCTGTCTACAATCTTTTTTACCAGCGAGGTAATTTCCTCGGCAGTACCTTTTTGATTTTTCCTCAGCCATACCGCGGTGAGCATAGCAACCCTTTCATCGTCTCCGCTTCCGTGCAGGAGAACCGGCAGGTTTGTTTTATCAGACATTATGTCAAAAAACCTGCCAATGGTCTGCTGGTCTGGAAAAGGGGTGCTCTTGTCTATAGGCATTTCGATATATTTTATCCCGCTGTTTCTGGTCCAGATTACTTCCTCATTATGCCAGTTTCTGTCTCTATGCTCGACTGAAGAGCGAACATTTACAATTGTCGCTATATGATACTTATAAAGCAGCCGCGTATAGTCCATTCCTCGCGGCTGGCCGCTCACATAAAGCACGTCCCGTCTGACGATTTGAAAGCCTTTGATATGAAAATGTTTGACCAGGAGAACCATACCTGCTGCCACAACCAGCAAAACGATTACAAAACCAATTGGTGATTTCTTCTTTTTCATTGATTCAATCTGTTATTAAATTTTTTTGCGGTGTATCTTTCGCACCGCATATGCTTTTTTGTTCGTTGTTTCAAAATAAATCCTGCTTATCATTTCGCCTATCAAACCCGTAGCCACAAAAATCGACCCGACCAGCAGCAATACGGCGGCAAGCCCCGCCAGCGGCGCATGTGCCACAAAGATAGGAACGTTGTATGCGAATCTATCGTAAAGTATATAAGCGCTCATTAAAAAAGCGGCAAGGATACAGAATGAGGCGGCTCTGCCGAAAAAGTGCAGAGGCCTTGTGATGTATCCGAGCAGAAATCGCAGCGTTATCAAATCAAAGGCGACACGAAACACCCGCGATATACCGTACTTGCTTTTTCCGTACGGGCGATGGATGTTCGGTATCGGCACTTCTATCATCTTTGCTCCCTGTTGCGCAACAAGTGCCGGAATGAACCTGTGCATTTCGCCGTAAAGATTCAATCCTTCGAGGACCTCGCGTTTGTACGCCTTAAAACCGCCGCCGAAATCACGAATGTCAACCCCGCTTGCTTTCGATGCCAGCCAGTTCGCTATCCTCGAAGGGATTTTTCTCGTCACAACATTATCCACTCTTCGTTTGCGCCAACCATTGACAACATCATAGCCGGCTTCAATTTTCTCAATAAAATCCGGTATATCTTCCGGCAGGTGCTGCAGGTCACCGTCCATTGATACTATTATCCGGCCTTTTGCGATATCGAAACCTGCGGCCAGTGCGGCTGCCTTGCCGAAATTGCGGCGAAGCTCGATTAGCACCACTTTGTCGTCTTTATCTGCGATGCCTTTTAGCAACTCCAGTGTACCATCTGTGCTGCCGTCATCTATAAATACCAGTTCGTAGTCCAGACCGGTTTTGTCCATTGTCTTAATTAGCCGGTCGTGAAGTTCGTCAACCACCGGAACTTCATTATAAATCGGTATTACAATCGAGCAATCGATATTAAGCTGATTAGAGCTTTCCATAATGCACTAATTTTATCCTTGCATCCTTGAAATACTGCTTTGTTTTCTCACTGCAAAGAGCGTCAAATTCATCCTTTCGCTGATGCAGCAGTCTTGTTTGTTTCGGGTCCAGACCATCCGCAAATCCGGGATGAGTCATTACTTCTGCGATTGCCGCCGAATTGTATAAAGCGACGGCCTTGAAGAAATTCACATCTATTTTTCCTGTATGCGCAACGCCAAGAAGGACGTTGGCTTTCAGGAAAGTTGAGTTTTGAATACGGTTTATCTTCGCCATAATCCGAAGTGCCTTTGTTCTTTTTCTTCCGCCTTCGCTCGGCAACGGCCAGGGCATTGCCGAAAGCTGTTTCGGCTCGAAGGTAAAGCGTATGGCGGCAATTTCAAACCGCCTGGCCAACCCGCACACTATCGAGAAAATGATGGGAAAGCTATGAATATGTTTATGCGAGTCTAAGTGAGTCGGCTTTACGCCGTTGTCAATTACCCACTGGATTTGTGCGGCGAGTTCGGTTCGTATGGCGTTTCGAATTTTACGTCTGCATACGGATAAAAGCGACAGTTTGGCTGGTGTTAAAGCGAAGCGGCCCTGGTCATCAAGTAAACAGTCGATGCCGCTATCTTTCGATAAGGGCCTGCCTTCGAACAGATTAAGATGCACACCGACACCGAGATTGGGCAGCTGCTTGGCCATTTTGACGGCTTCGTCAGCGGCCGGCATATTGGCCATAATCGTTGTGCTGGTCAGCACGCCGTTGGTATGTGCCTGTGCCACAGCTTTATTTACTCCGTCACATAGGCCGAAATCATCTGCGTTTATTATGACTCGTTTATCCATTTTATAGTGAGCCTGTCGAACTACTCGCATTAAGCTTAAACGGTATAAGCAATTCGGTCAATCAGATTTTACCCGCCTCAGGCGGGTTTGCCTTGCACAGAAAGACCGAAAATGATAAAGCCGATGGTGAGGGTCAGGGACCCGAGTGTGTGCAAAAGCACCGTCAGTTGGCTGGCGCGGTATTGGCCGGGTTTGAGCAAATCTTCTTTATTTGCGGCCTTTATCGCAACAATAGCTATCGGCAGTGTAGATAAATAAAACAATCCGGCAAAGACAAAAGAGTGATAAATCAGCATTGCAACTGCAGCAACAAGATAGCTTGTAATGATCGCGATTCGATAAATCCAAATAGAAGCAGGAACGCCAAAACGAACTACAAGAGTTCTTTTGTTCACGGCGGCATCGGCAGCAACATCTGGAAATTCGTTTATAAAAATAACTAAAAAAATCAGTATTCCAACAATAACGGCAGGTAAAAGCGGGATAAAACAGATGGTTTTTGTTTGCAGGTAGTATGAGCCATAGACCGGCAGCAGGCCAAACAACAGCGCAATAACAGGTTCACCAACTGAACGGTAGCCGAGCCGAACAGGTGAGGCGGTGTAGAAAAAACCGCCAAGCAGGCCGATAAGGCCGAGAATTAAGATAAAGACGCTGCGCGTCAGCAGGACGATTAAAATGCCGATTGCTGCCCCTGCTGTAAGTGCAAGCAGGGCAGTAAGTAATATTGCTTTGGGGGAGAGGATGCCCTGTTGGATGTAACGGCTGCCGCCGGAGAAGGGAGTTGGATTTTGATTGAGCCAGTCGTTTCGCGAGGTATGGTCGAAATAATCGTTGGTCATATTGGCGCCGCTGTGTAAGGCCATTATCGCAAGTAACGCCAGAATAAAGAGATGCGGCGAGAAAGCTCCGGCGGTTGCGAAGGCCAGCGCTGAGCCAACGAGAACGGGGGCGGCACTTGCCGTCAAAAACTTCGGCCGCGAAGCGAGGAAAAGAATGAGCAATTTAGATTTCATAAGTTGAGTATTTTACACGGATTAAAGAAAAAAAGGAAGAGGGTATAGGGGGTAGGGGAACTCATTTGCTATTTACAATTGACGATTTGCTATTTGTTAAGTTAAGCAAAATGCGTTAAAAAGCATCAACGGCGCTGTTATACGGGCATATAACAAGAATATTTAAAAGATGTTAAAACTATAGCTAAACGTATGCAAACTGTGGCAAACAGTGCAAAACTATGCCTAAACTATAGCGAAACTGTACCGAAATGTTGGAAAAAATTGGACAATTTTTTCCGTATTGTGTCGTGCGTATCGCGTATTGCGCGGGAGGAATTTTTAGCTAAAAGTTGCCTAAGTTAACAGAGATTTTTTTGATGGTTTTTTCCAGTAGGTGGTAATACCACCTAGCGCAAATAATCGCAGAGGGATTTTTTGCTACGGGGTTGACAAAAAAGGGGGTTAGTTCTATTTTTTATTATTATCCATAATTATTTGGTAAGGTTTCCCTTGTTTGTATAAGTTCAGTCGCATTTTGATTTCTTCAGACATCTTCTTCTTTCCAGAAGCAACTGATAAATCTAATGCCTTTTGAGCTATCGCTATGGCCTTCTCAAATTTGCCTGCGGATGCGTAGGACGCCGCTAATGTATCAAGGATTTCCCCATCCTTATGATTTGTCAAATCAGCAGCTCGCTCGGCGAGAGATACTGCTTTATCAACATCTCGTATATTCTGGTCTGGATTTGTAGCCAGAAGATAAGCAAGATTATTCATAGGCCTGACCCAGTCGGGCTTGAGCCGTACCGCTTCAGAGAAGTGAGTTATAGAATCTTTAAATTTACCCTGCAGCAAAAATACTTCACCAAGCGTATTGTGTGCATTGGGATCGTTCGGCTGGTTCTTGAGGATTTGTTCATACTTTTGAGCGGTTTTCTTTAATTGTTCCTGCCTCTGAATGAGTTGCTTAAAATTATTTGCTTCGACTGAATCAGGCCTGATTTTCAGGGCCTTTTCAATATGCGACAAAGCTTCTGCCGAACTTCCCCTCTGAGCAGATATAATGGCAAGATTAAATTGAGCAGAGAAATGGTCAGTTTTGAGTTCCAGAGCTCTTTTTAGATAAAAAGATGCTTCTTCTAACTTTCCCTGTTTGGCCAAAACATTGCCTAAATCGTTATATACATCTGCATAAACAAGAGCACTACCATATTTGTTCATGTTTTTTATTGCCCGATGAAAATACTCAATCGCTTCATCTAACTTGCCTTGTGACTTTAGACTTGCGCCAAGATTAGAAAGAGCCTCGACGTTATTAGGCGCAATACGCACCGCCTCACATGATTGGCTGATTGCTTCATCGAGTTTGCCTCGTAATCGAAGTTCTGTGGCAAGATTATTACGGGCTATCCAACTCTCAGAACTTTTTTGAACCGTATCTCTCCATAGGATTTCTTGGTTTTTGTAGATATGACACTGATGATATGTAAGTAATCCAAGCAAAACCAAAATGCATACACCGGCTATTTTAGCGATGTCTTTTCCCCATCCTCCAAAACGAGCTAAAGTGAGATAACTTGCTGCTACAGCAAGTGATATTGGCCCGATGCAAGCCATATATTGATAATGGTCGGCTACATACGTATATAGAAAAGTGTATAACGAGAAAAAACCGAGCATTGGGAACAGTGTAGCAGCGAAGAATACAATTGCTGCTATGGCCCCGCGACCAATTTTGTTTCTCCAATACCACATAAAGATGGCTGTAATAAGGCATGCAACCAGCCATGCATATTGAAGGGGTTCAGTCCAATCAATCTTCCATTGTGTGTAACTAAATGCTAAATTGACAGGCCAGAGCAGTTTCCAGGCATAAAACCACAATGCGCGGCTGGCAAGGAGAACTCGTTCCAGAAAATTCAGGCCCAGGTTAAGTGATTCTGTGCCTTGATGGACTCTCTCCCACCAAACTACGAATATACCCATTGCAAGACCCAATATTACGAACGGCGCAATTTGTAACCAGCGTTTGACGGTAATCGGAATGCGTTTGAGCCAGAGAATGAGAAGCAAACCGACCGGAAGGGTGCATGCTGTAGTTTTGCTGAAAAGCGCTATTACGTAGAGCAATAATGACGCTGTATAAAAATACCATCTGCGACGCCCATATTCTGAACAATCTGCAAACTTCGACCAGGCCAGAAGAGATAAAAGCGAGAAAAGCATCATTAAAATATTTTTGCGTTCGGTAATCCAAGCAACTGATTCGACATTAACAGGGTGTAATGCAAAGACAGCGGCGGCAAACCATGCTCCTGGGATTGACAAGTGCTTCAGCAAATGCCAGAGCAGCAGAGCATTAATAGCATGCAAGAGGATATTCGTAATGTGATAACCAACGGGATTAAGCTTCCACAGTGCATACTCCAGGCGAAAGGTTGTGTATGTCATGGGAAAATACTGTGAAGGTGAATCCTGTGAAAACCAGATATGCCGGAGCCCGTCTGGTGCGGACAGCAGATGGTTCTCCGTAACATATTGGTCGTCGTCCCAGATGAATCCTGCTCTTACAGCCGGCAAATAGGCCGCCACAGTAATTATTACCAGAATACTCGCTATCAACCAATTTTTAAAGTCGCCGTTTTTCATCTTCGTGCCATAATTTCTTTTTTCCCCTGTTTTGCAATTCTACCCAAACTGCATTCTTTTACAACGCCAAAATTTCCCGTCGTAGCACAGCGGAGATCCCAGAACTCTTTTATCTGGGACCCAGTTCTTTCCCACCCCCTAAATCCCAAACCCTGTCTTCTTTTCAATCAAAACCACATCTACCTGCACACCCAAAACGGATTTTTTGAAATTTGGGAATTATGTATTTGACAAAGCAATGAGGTTTGAAGGAGAAGATGTTTATGGGAGAAGTAAATTTGCCTGATTTTTTGACGGGTTTATTTTTTTTGATATATGTTTAGGTGTAATAGCAATGG
>JBAPXT010000096.1:0-3093 GCA_049284355.1 Sedimentisphaerales bacterium | reverse complement strand
CTTCTTCAACCTTCAGGCCCCGCCCAAGCATCCCTTTTTCACGATAACTCAACCACTTCTTAATAACCTGATACCCGCCGATATAATATTCCCATACGCATTTTGGCACATTTTCCCAATACGCCGCTCCATTCAAATAAATGTCCAGCGTCTCCCCAAACATCTTTCTTAATTCCTCATCCTCCTGCTTTAGCTCCACATATTTCCCCGCACCAGGCATGCACACGCCACCCTTTCCAGCGTGTCCCCATCCTGTCGTCAAATCAAGTTCCCCCTTATCAGGCCGTATCGTCCCTCCTTCAACCCTCGTGATAACACCGATACCCTTCAACAGTTCATTAATCTTTCCCTTTGTTACGCCTTCAACCGGCTTTTCTGTATCCAGTAGCGAAGCAACACGCTTTCCCAACTCCGCCGACTCCAGTAAAACCTTCTTTGTCTTCGGCAACGGTATTCTCGGCCAGTCCTGTCGTATCCCTTCCGCATTCTCCTCTATATACTTCGGGCTGTAACTAATCGCCAACGCGTGCATCCATATCAATTCTGAATTCTCTACGTTCTTGTCGGGATCGCCTAATGTTAATCCTCGTAAATATCCGCGTGCAACTTCCGATAAGTTCGCCGCGTATTCAATAAATATATCAGTGGTTAAATCACCTTTTTTCCGTTTACTAGGCTCACGGCAAAGACGTATTGGAAAATGATAAGAATGACCTCTTATGCAATCAAAATCACCCATTGCCTTCGTAAAGTATATAGGGACTCCTTCAGGACTCGCAACGCCTGCTGGCCGAGATATGAGAAATGAATTACCGTCAAAATTATGTTTGTAAAGTGAGGGCCTTGGTTCATTCCACAATGGCCGGACAGGACAGTAGTAACACCATTTAGTCTCATAAGGTCGTAAAAGGTATCTTTTTGTTCGGTCAGGATCGTATTTTTCAATAGCCGTAACTTTTCCCCTTGCGGCTTTCGCGTCAAAACGTGCTGCGTTTTTTGTCAATTTATGATTGATAGAACATAGGTATTCCCACGAGTTATTAGGATCAAAATATTGCTGCATTCTTTCAGCAAGGGCAGATTGACTGTCATCAATAAGTACAAATCCCCGATTTTCTTTATACCCTGTTATTGGTGATATCTCAGAAAGCGAATTTAGCAAAGGCCATTCAAGATAATGTTCTGATATTTTTGAAGGTCGAAATGAATACTTGTTGCTTTTGTTTGGCTGAGCTCTTTTATATCCTTTCTCAAAATTCTTTAGGTTTAGACTATCAAGCAAATCTTTTCTTTTCGTTTCTCCCCAATAATGTTGAAAGCAAACTGTCGGCTTGTGTTCTCGGTCTTTTTTTCGAACCATTACACTGATTGCTGTCCCAACTTTTATACCTACTGGATGTTGCTCCGTCGAAAATACGCTCGGGTCTGGTTTTCCCTCCGGGGTTAGTTTTCCCGTTTCCCGACTGTCTCCGTTCATGCAATCTATCCAGATGTGGTCAAATTCTTCTAAGAAATGATGCCGCATAACTACGAATGAGTCACGATAGAGATAAGAAAAATTGGAAATATACGAGACAACTCCTTTTCCGCTCTTCACTATTCGCCTCTCAGCGATACGAAAGAATCTTATATAAGGGTCATCAAGATTGAATTTTTTTATTCCCCATCCACCTTTCTTAACTGGCTTGGTCAGCCCTTCTTTGTAACAATCTACTAATCCGCCTTCCTCTTGAGGACTTGTCCCTGCAAATGCATTATATGGTGGGTTGCCAAGAAGGACGAGTATTGGGGCTTCACGTTTCACATAATTTGCAGCGTCTCGTTCTTGTATAAGTTCTGGGAAAAGCGGTAATGTGTCCTTTGGCTTTGTTGGCGGCTCCCATCCCGTAAGAGCATTCGTCAAATACACCCCCGCACGCTCATTGCCTTCCGCGTTTAATGGAGCGCCAAGCGTCCGCAGCATCAGTCCAAGTTGTAAATGCGAAATTACAAACGGTGCGGGCAATATCTCAAATCCGAATACCCTTTTTCTAGCCGCTTCCTTAACACTCTGTGCAGTCAGCGCGCTCGCCCCTTTTTCCGCAAGCGTCTTGTGTATTCGTTTAAGTACCTCAACCAGATAAGTGCCAGTTCCGCAGCAAGGGTCAAGAATAATCACCTGTTCATCCGCCAGTCCATCGGCGATATTCAACTCTTCTCGCAATACTTTATCTACTCGCTCGACCTGATATTTCACTATTTCCGGTGGTGTGTACCATACCCCAAGTTCTTTCCTCAACTCCGGATCATACGCCTTCAAAAATGGCTCATAAAAATACAGGACTGCGTGCTCCTCTTCGAACTTGCTGAAAAATCTTGCCCTATCAACGCGATTAAGAACTATTCCTGCCCAGTCAAGAACCTCATCTATCCCTAATGGCTTCAGACGCTTCGGTGTTGCTATTTGCTCGAACAAACTCGCTATCATCGGCACATGAAGTGTCCACGCTGCGTCATGCCAGTTAAATTTCGCATCCGACTGGCCCCGATGCTCACTGCTCCACAGCACCCAGGACGAGAACACCCCGTAAAAAAGTGTCTGCACAAGCGTTGCCTGAAAGAAATGCTCGCCCTTCTCCCCTTCAAACTTCATTCCAAGCGCCTCTTCCAGGGCATTTTTCAATCCCTCTAAGGCAGGCAGATTTGCACTATGTTCCACACGACCTCTTGCCTCACGAGCATACGACGCAAGAAACCACGCCAAATCTTCCGGCTCTGTCAACGGCGCTGCGTGAAGCATCGCCCTACGCAAAAATTCGACAAATCGACCGCCTTGTTCTTTCGCGGCTTTTTGAGGGTGTTCCAGAATCTCACGAAACTTGTTTTCGCTTTCTGCTATTTGGTATGACTCAAGGCGGACTGGTTTATTATCATCGCTCCGTCCAACTAATACAAAATCTCTGAAATTAGTAACAAGCACTAATCCATATCTGTCCCAGTATTTAGAAACCTGAGCACTATCCGTTCTTGCAAAGGAATCGTCTTTCCACGGCTTGCACTCTATTACGCCACGTTCCGGATTCTGTCCCTCTATTGGTCGTGAATCTTTTGAAC
>JBAPXT010000095.1:0-2180 GCA_049284355.1 Sedimentisphaerales bacterium | reverse complement strand
GGTCTATAACGAAACAAGCACCGGGCTTACAAACCCGCTTTACGAAGTCAGCGAGATGATGAAGAAGAAGTATCCCGATGTGCTGGTTCTTGTTGACGCCGTCAGCGGCCTGGTAGGTTTGCCCACGCACTTCGACCAGCTCGGCTGGGACGTGGTTTTTGCTTCCGTCCAGAAAGCGTTTGCGCTGCCGCCCGGTTTCACCGTCGCGGCCGTCAGCAGTCGCGCTATGGAAAAAAGCAAAAAGGTCCCCCAAAGGGGCTACTATTTCGACTTCCAGGCATACGCCAAATCAAACGAGAAAAACCAGACACCGACTACACCAAGTATCCCGCACATCTTCGGGCTGCATTATCAATGCACCAAGCTGCTCAAAGAGGGTATGGAAAACGTCTGGAAACGGCACAAGGAAATGGGCGATTACACAAGGGCCTGGGCAAAACAGAAGTTTGGGCTGTTCTGCGAAGAAAAGTATGCCTCCAACACGCTGACAACCGTCAAGAACACCAGAGGCATCGTCGTCGCAGACGTAATCAAGGCAGTTCAGGAAAAGCATCAGACCGCCTTCGGCAACGGCTACAACAAATTGAAAGAGCAGACCTTCCGCATCGCTCATATGGGCGATATTACCCTGGCGGACATCAAAGAACTGCTCGGCTGGATCGACGCAGAGTTAAAATAACGCCGAGTTATTAGACCGAAAGATTGTTCATAAAGACCCCCGATTTCCCGGGGGTCTTTTTTTGCCCACGAAGACCTTTTACAAAACATGAGCAAGCGGTGTTTCTTATATCAGGAGCAACGGCTGGTACCTTGACAATCAGTCGGGGTCTTTATTTGCACCCCCGCAGAACGCCAATTTTTTTGCCGGTATTTCGAGCGGCTCTTTGCTGTAAACCCTTGTTTTAAATGATGTTAGGGGAATACACCGATGTCTCGCGCCCAAAAAGGTTGACTTATCGGGGCAAATTTGCTTAAATATAGTATTGGGAGATAGTTACATAACAACCAGGCAGTTGCAGGTTATGTATTTGCGAGAATAAAAAGCGAGGGATAATAAATGGCGAAGGCAGCAGTGTGTAGTATGACAATTGGGCGGGAGGCAAATTACCCATTTTCGCCAAGCCGCCTCTTTTTACTGTTTAGCCATATCATCCGGCAGCAACCCATTAGTTCGCTTCTGAATATCATTGTTGTTCCGACAACGACACCATTTTTAATCAGGAAGGTGCAGAAGTAAAACGGAGGATGACCACTCTGTAAATAGAGAACACGTATGGAATGATTTGAAGTGTTCTGCGTTATTCGGAGTGGGCTTTGTAGAGGTTGGGGAACTTTTTGAGTTAAGAAAAGGAGAAAAGTTATGAGGGGATTTTGTATTTGTGCTGCAATTGCGTTGCTTGCGGTGTTTTTTACATCAGTAGCAACGGCCGGCACTGTGATAATCAGCCAGGGGCTGTTTGAATCTCGTGGTGATTATCAGGATGGAGAGTTGTATGCGACGCTCTCCGGCGTGCCCGGAATGCCAAACGGAGTCAGGATTGGCACTTTCTGTGTGGAGATGTCAGAACCTCTCGATTTAGACATTTCTTATAATGCTGATGTCAGCACGGCTGCAATTAAGGGCAGCACAACTTCCCAGGACCCGCTCGGCCCAAAAACAGCGTGGCTGTATTACCAGTATTACATCGGAAACATTGTTATCGACACAGGCGCCAAGGCGACGGATTTCCAGTATGCCATCTGGAAGCTTGAAGATGAAGACACACAGGATGCCGCGGACTGGGCCTCGATATCTCCGTATTGGGGAACAGAGGCACAGGCCTATTACGATATGGCAATGGCCTCCAGCTGGACCGACATCGGTCCCGTGCGTGTTTTGAACCTTGGTTCAGCGCCGGACTATCCGATTCAGGACATCCTAATCATCCCAGAACCGGCAACAATCGGCCTGTTTATGCTTGGTGGACTTATGGTTCGCCTTGCCGGCAGAAAAAACTGAATCAAACTATAGTTGAAGCGGAACTGACGGCCGCCCGCAGCTTATTACATCGCTGCGGACGGCCTTTAAATTTCGCACACAAGACCGCAGGACAATTTCTCAGGGGCAACCTCTTTGTGATGTTTTTTTGTTGCTTTGTCAGGTCGAGAATGGTAAATTACGCCGCATCATTGCATCCCCG
>JBAPXT010000094.1:0-3687 GCA_049284355.1 Sedimentisphaerales bacterium | reverse complement strand
CATATAAAAGGTGAAAGTGACTGCCGATACGAGAGGCGTAATTGGCCCAGACTTGCTGCTGCTACTGAGGGTATGCTGGTCTCGATGCGTTCTCGCACCGATGAACCCACATTAGAAAAATGGAACGAGCAAATCGAATGTGCCAAGCTGCTTAAGGCAAATATTGTGACCGATTTGAAGAATTTAGGTATTCCAGATGGGCCGGATGCCGATGGCTGTGCTTTTGCCGAAGAGGTGGTCGAACTAGCCAAACTCAACGAGGTGAAATTGTGCCTTGAAACCGGCCGGTTATCGACACTCAAGCAGGTCGGTGAAAAATTCGGGTCCGTTTGGTATTGCCTCGATACCGGCTACGCCAATCTGGACCATGAATTTACCTTCAAGCAGTATGTGGATGAATTGAGTGAGAGGGTGGCCCATTTGCACCTGACTGATAATTACGGCCAAATAGACAACCATGAGCCGCCCGGCGTGCGTGGCGGTATAGCCCATGAGAATTGGAACTACCTGTTGAATGCTTTAAGCAAATACGACAACGACATAATCGGTTCGTTTGAGATGTGTCCGTCTATGCCGGCTGTGATGCTGCGACATGCCAGCGAGTTTTTGTTTGGCGTATTGAAATGGCCTAATCGACCCCAGAAACAGCCCGGCTACACGGGCGCTGCCTATAACCCCACCTAATGGAATTAGTTAAATGGTAATTGGTTTAAATAGTAAATAATTGCCAATCGCCAGTTACTAATTACCATTTAACCACAGTACCTAAAAGCCGTATCCAGCCTGTTTTAGCTGTTCCTGAGTCGGCATCGTCGGATACGTTTCACCTCTCGGGCCGATATAAACAGCGCCTTGCCTTCTCAGCGTTACAGGTGTAATAGAACCGTTGCTGTTTACAATATTGACTGTAACGGTGCTCATTTCCTGTTGCACTTGCGCATTTTGCTGTTGCATTTGCATATTTTGCTGGCGGAGACTTTCCATTTCAGCTTTTGTTTTTCTCTTGTCCGACTCGTTGCCTATCATATAACCGGCTCCGCCGCCTACTCCTGCACCAATCAGTGTTGATTCTGTATTATGGCCTATTGCTTGGCCGATGCCGGCGCCGGCCCCTGCGCCGATAAGAGCGCCCGTTTGTGCATCGTTCTCACAGCCGCAAACAATCGCCAGCCCCAGACTTGCTCCGACTACTATTAGAATTGTCGCAAGATTTTTTGCCATTTTATACCTCCATCAAATCTAAGAAATATATTTTTCTGTTCTGCTCGCCATTTTATAATCGGCATAGCGAAGTAGTCAACTATAATCCTTTGGTCTTGCAAATATACGTCCAGTTTGTTACGCTGGTTCAGTCTAAGCCAAAATACTTGTAAAGGAGCCTGAAAATGCGTCCTAAACTGGTAATAGTCGGCGCTGCCGGTCAGATGGGCAGACGCATAATTTCATTAGGTATAGACGCTGGATGGTTTGATATTATTGCAGCGGTTGAGACAAAAGGCCATCCTGATATTGGTAAAGATGCTGGCCTTGTGGCGTCAGCGGGGCCGATAAATATTAAGCTGGATAGCATATACCCAGCCGGTGCCGATGTGGCAATCGACTTCTCGCAGCCCGCGGCGGCTGATAAAACTATCGGTTACTGTCTCAAAGGCGGCGTTGCATTGGTTTTGGGCACTACCGGCCTGACTGAGCAGCAGCGTGAAAGGATAAAGACTGCTTCGGCAAAAATCCCCGTTATATATGGAACCAATATGAGTGTAGGGATGAATGTTTTGTTCTCGCTGGCCGGCAAAATTGCATCTATGCTCGGCGAGGATTATGATACAGAGATAATCGAGCAACACCATCGCCTCAAAAAAGACGCTCCGAGTGGCTCGGCTCTGACGTTGGCCGAGAATATCTGCAAGGCAACCGGCAAAAAATTCCCTGATTGTCTTATTCACGGCAGAAGCGGGAATAAAGCCCTTAGGCACAAAGGCACTATCGGCATACATGCCGTCCGCGCAGGTGACATCGTTGGTATTCATTCGGTAATCTTCAGCACGCTCGGCGAAACGGTAACCCTGAACCATACCGCACACAGCAGAGACACTTTCGCGATGGGAGCATTGCAGGCAGCTCGGTGGCTTGTTGGAAAAAAGCCGGGACTTTATTCAATGGCTGATATGCTACGCATTAAGTAATACCGCGGCCGACTTGCATTTTGCTGACAGGTGAGTTTCTGTCCATTAGGCCCAGGGTAATATGCAGAGCTTTATGACGTTCGATGCTTAACAGGAAATATTTATGGACGTTAGTTTTTTTTTCAAAGGCCTGGTTGTTGGATTTTTGATTGCCGCACCTGTCGGACCAGTCGGGTTGCTGTGTATACAGCGAACTTTGAGTGAGGGGAAAGCTCACGGCCTGGTTTCAGGGCTTGGAGCCGCCACCGCCGATGCCATTTTCGGTTTGATTGCTGCTTTGGGTCTTACTTTTGTCTCGAAATTTTTGTTTGAAGAACAATTTTGGCTTCGGCTCTTTGGAGGCCTTTTTCTTTGCTACCTTGGAGTTAAGACTTTTCTTTCAAAGTCGGCAGGACAAGCCTCTTCGGCCAATGCCCCCCGTCATATTAGTAATTATGGGTCAACCCTTTTTCTTGCGTTTACAAACCCCATTACAATTCTCGTTTTTGCAGCGGTATTTGCCGGCTTGCGTTTAGTAAGTTCAGGTGCACATTATTTTTCTGTAGGTTTGTCGGTTGCAGGTGTGTTTATCGGCTCTGCTGTTTGGTGGTTTATGCTCTGTGGAACTGCCGGTATCTTTCATGGGAAGATTAGCAATGATATGTTGACTTGGCTGAATAGAATTTCAGGAATAGTCGTAACGGTTTTCGGCCTGGTTATACTTTTGCTTCTGATACTATGAAGATATATAACAGGTCGCTGCACCTGGTCAGTTGAGGTTCTGAAAAAGTCCCCACAATTCAATCATATCTACGGGGGTGTGATGGGAATCTATCCGCCGAATGTTATATATTATATAAAGCTCCTATGATGCTGATTGCGTTAAAAAGGGAGTGGATAAAGATGGGTCGTAGCAGTGAGCCGCTTTTTTCATAAGAATAACCCATGCACAGCGAAAGCACAAATAGTGCCGGCCAGTGTTCGACGTTTGTATGTGCCAGTGCGAACAGAACGGAGCTTATTGCAATTGACGACCATGGCTTTAGCAAGATAGAGCGCAGCATTGTTTGAAACAGCCCCCGGAAGAGCATTTCTTCAAATGCAGGAACTATCGCTACAGCAGTAACAATAATCAGCACTCTGACCGGCAGTTGCGAATATGCTCTTATCAGCTCGAGTTCTTCGTGTTGTTGTATTTCAAAATCAGGCCCTATGATAAGTTTGCCAAGAAGCATCGTCAGGATTATCGCTGCTGTTATAAGCGGCCAAACAGAGAGTAAATTCAGCAGAGCTGCGGGAAAATCTTTGTGAATTGTTCTGGGGTCCAAGCCGAATCCTTTTAATCGTCGGGCGAAACTGGCTCTGGCCAGAAAGATAATTACCGCCATTGCTATTATCGCTCCAATACAGAGGATAAGGTTGTCTAAAAAAGCCTTTTGCCAGTCCAGCAGGTCAGGCAGAAGTTTTTCTGTGACTGATATTGCAAGCGAAACAGCCCCGAACCAGATGAATAACGGGACAAAGG
>JBAPXT010000093.1:0-18586 GCA_049284355.1 Sedimentisphaerales bacterium | reverse complement strand
CAATATTAAAAGGCCTATATTTTCAGCAACCAGCGTCTTTCAGGAATCTTTTCTATAATTGCTGCGATGCCGGATTGTTTGGTTTCAGAGCGGCATTTGGTGTCAAATCGTTGAATTGTTGGTATTGTGCCGGACTTATAAGAGGATGCTCAGTTTTTACAGGCGAATAAACCGTTGTAAGCTAATGGGTGGGGTTCAAATAAGTCGATATTTATATAAGTTGCGGTGTGGTAATATAATTATTGATAACGGCCTGGTTGTAGAGTATAATTTCGGAAATTATAGAGTAAGTCGATATCATATATCATATTTTTGGGAGGTTTATAGCTATGTTACTTTGGATTTTCAGAGCCATCTTTATCATTGTTGTTGCCGCAGTTTTACTTGCCAATCTGAGTTCCAATGAGATTTCCGGGGAGGTCGGCAGAGCAAATTTCTATGCGATTCTCTGGAGCGGTATGGGGCTGGCGATAGTTGCCTTCTTAGTCGATATTCTTACGCCTAAGAAGTCTTTGGCTGCACTGGCGGGTATGTTTTTCGGGCTTTTGGTGGGGATATTCATCAGCTGGGCGTTGGCACCTGTGCTGGATATGGTCAACAGTATTTATCATTTAGGCCTAAGTGAGACAGCAGAGCAAGCGGTCAAGTGGATAATGGGAATTTGTATATGTTATCTTACAATCAGTATTGTGATGCGGACAAAGGACGATGTGCGTTTTGTGGTTCCTTATGTTGAATTTGCCAAGCAGACCAAGGGTACTCGGCCGCTGGTTTTGGACACGTCGGCAATTATTGACGGGCGGATAGCAGATTTGTATCACAGTAAATTGTTTGACGCTCCACTGGTTGTTCCGCGTTTTGTTCTCAACGAGCTGCAATTGATATCGGATTCTGCCGACAAGCTCAAACGTAACCGCGGCAGACGGGGACTTGATATACTTAAGAAGATGCAGACAGATACTGCTATTGACTTTGAGATAGATGACAGCGTCCTTCCAGGGGTGGAGGAGGTCAAAGGCGTGGACCAGAAATTGATAGTTTTTACTAAGCACTGCAATGGGCGATTGGCAACGACCGACTATAACCTCACCAAGGTTGCACAAGTGCGCGAGGTGGATGTAATGAATATAAACGATTTGGCCAGCTCGCTGAAGACGATTGCTTTGCCTGGTGAGACTATGGAAGTCAGAATCCTAAAGCCAGGTGAAGAGGCGGAGCAAGGTATCGGTTATCTGGACGACGGGACAATGGTTGTTGTTGAAAACGCTCGCAGCAAGATTGGGCGGGACGTGGTCATTAGCATAACCAGTTCGCTGCAGACCTCGGCCGGCAAGATGGTTTTCGGCAGGTTCGAAAGTTTTTCGCAGAAAGGGAACGACAGAGAGCGGGCATCATATAGAAAGCCAGCTGCAGCAAACGCATCAGAAGACAACAAGAACTAAAAGCACAAAAGTACACAAATCACAAATGTGCAGTTCAAAAGCGGTTTTTCGTTTTTTTGCTTAATCGCTGATATTGGATTCGCGGAGGTTATTTAGACTTCAGTAAGCATTTCGCAAATAGTGCGATGGTGGATAAGAGACCTGCGGCGAATAACAGCCAGTGGAAATGGGATTGGAAATCGGGTTCGGCGACGTGCAGGCCGGCAATGCAAAAAGAGGCGACCACAACGAGAGTAGCGGCGATAAAGGCAAACCAATCGATGGGGGTTAGTCTGAGGACTCTTGCACGACAGGAGCGGTAAAGTATTATTACGGCAAATACGAGCAGTGTAAGCGAGATAAGGATTGGGGCTACGACAGGACCGGCCCAGACGGTTGGTATTAGAAATAGAACGTCCCAATCAATAATGGATGCAGGCCAGTCGATGAGGACTTTTAGCCAGATGTAGTAGAAGATGTCCCAGACTGCGAAGATGGTCAGAAAGAATGCGAATCGCTGCTGAAGATTTCGGCCAAACAGCCATGAGCCGGTGAAGATTAAAACGAGTGTAGCGGTTTCTCTGCTGGTTTCAATTAGTAGAAGTTGTTTCCACAGCGGGCCGATGCCAAATTCGGTCAGGGGAAAAGTGAAGCCGGAAGAGTGAAAGATTGTTCGCAGATAGACAACCACAGCGGCTTCAATGTATGCAAAGGCGATGCTGAAGACGACAACAATGCAAAATTGCCTGAGCATTGCTTTTAATGGTTCCGGGGGTGTATCTAATAGTTGTTCGTGCACTTGCATTACAGATTTTGCAGTTCCTTTAGCAGGGCCGGGATGATTTTGTTTTCCGGTACTACTGTAATTTTTTTACCTTTTTTGTAGATGTATGCCTTATTCTTTGCGGCGCAGACAGCCAAGTCGGCGTCGGCAGCTTCGCCGGGCCCGTTGACGATACAGCCCATCACGGCGATACGGAGTGGTTTATCAATGCCGGCCAACATTTTTTTTACCCGACGGGCCAGCTTGACTACATCAATTTCAGCGCGGGCGCACGTCGGGCAGACTATCAGTTCCGGCGCCCGCCGTTTGTAAAGGCCGAGTGTGATTAGAATCTGTTTTGCAATTTCTGTTTCCACGACCGGATTGCCGGCAGCACTTACTCTAATCGTGTCACCAATACCTTCTGTTAGTAGTGTCCCCAGAGCAATAGCTGAAGGTATTTGGGCATCTTCCGGGAGACCTGCGTGGGTTAAGCCGAGGTGGATTGGATAGTCGAAGGTTTCGGTGATGAGGCGGTTGATTTCGATGGTTCGCAGGCAATCACTGCTTTTTGCACTGAGAACCAATTGTGTGAAGCTGCGATTTTCGAACAGCCGGACATACCTTTTCATTTCCTTCAACATCAGAGCGATACGTTTTTGAGGCGGGACATCCCGGGTTTTCAGGTCTCTGATGCTTGCTTCGTTGACGCCGATGCGGATGGCGATATTGTGCATTTTGGCGGCGTCTATTATTCGGTGGATACTTTCCCGGTTTTTTATATTGCCGGGGTTCAGTCTTATTTTGGCGGCTCCAGCTTCTATTGCTTCAATGGCACGCTCTGCGCTGAAGTGGATGTCGGCGATTAGGGGGACAGATACTTTTTGGACAATTTTTGCGAAAGCGGCGGTGTCGGGGCGTGTGGGGACGGCGATTCTGACTAACTGGCAGCCGGCCTCGACAAGTTGGTTTATCTGCTTTACACAGCGAACAATATCGACGGTGGGTACCTTTGTCATCGATTGAATAGCAATCGGAGCTGAGGAGCCGATTAAAACCTGCCTGACCTTGATAGTTTTTGTTTTTCTTCTTTTAATCATATCAAAATTGTAGCTTGTTTTAGATTAACGGGCAAATTAAAATACGCCCGGTTTATATTGCTGATTGTGGATTATTGTTATGGAATCGATGCTGATATCTATTGTTGTAGTATTGTTTATTGCCTATTCGGGTTTGGGGCTGGTGCTCTATTTTATGCAGCCGGTGTTTTTATACAGCCCTGTGCGGGAAGTTCTTTATACGCCGGGCGAATTGGGGCTGGATTTTGAGAAGGTGATTTTCAAAAGCGACGACGGACTGATGTTGAGCGGTTGGTATATCCCTGCTAATAGCTCGGAACTGACGGTCTTGTTCTGCCACGGCAACGGCGGCAATATGATGCACGCTCTGGACACTATAAATATCCTTTATAATCTGGGATTGAATTGTCTTGTTTTTGACTATCGCGGCTACGGCAATAGCGAGGGCAAACCCGGCGAGGATGGAACATATCTGGATGTCAAGGCTGCATATAAATGGCTGACTGAAGAAAAAAAAGTATCACCGGATGATATTATTGTCTTTGGCAGGTCTTTGGGCGGAAGCATCGCGGCGCGACTGGCAAGAAAGGTCAGGGTGGGGGCTTTGATTATTGAAAGCGCTTTTACATCATACGTTGACATTGGCAGGAAATTTTACCCCTATATGCCTGTACGGTGGTTTGCGAGATTTAGCTACAGAACAATCGATTATGTTAAAAAAGTTCATTGTCCGGTAATGATAATTCACAGCCGAAACGACGAGACTATACCGTTCGAATTTGGTTTGGAGCTGTACGAGGCCGCGAATGAGCCGAAAGAGTTTGTCGAGATTTTCGGCAGTCATAATGACGGCTTTTTGGTCTCCAGCGAGACTTACAAAAGTGCCTGGATGAAGTGGCTGAAATCCTTAAAAAAGCATAAAAGCCATGCCGGCCGCGCACACGCCTCTTAGCGGTGATTTGACGGACAGGAACAGGCCTGCTGGTTGTCATCGAAAAGCTTCAGTACATCTTGTGGATTTTCTATGAGAGTTTTTGCACCGTTTGCGAGCAGTTCTTCGGCAGTACGAAAACCCCAAAGAGCACCTGCTGCATACATACCGGCAGAATTGGCAGTTTGCATATCGATGTTTGAGTCGCCAAGATATAAAAATCGGCAGGGGGGTATGTGAAGTTCACGGGCGATATCAAGTGCGGCAGCTGGGTCAGGTTTTTTAGGCATCGACGGTTTAGCACCACGGACGATACGAAATGACCAATCGGGGAGCAATTTTTCGACCATAATTCGTGTAAACTCATCTGGTTTGTTGGACAGGATGGCTGTGGGTATTTTACGTTTCTGCAATGCACAGAGCAATTCAGGGATGCCTGGGTAGGGTTTTGTATTGTCGGCCCAGTGTTTGCTATATTCGTCCTGCATAGTAGCGAGGGATTTACTTACAGTTTCGTCATCGAGATGGTCTTTCGGCAGGACGTGCCTGACGAGGCAATCCAGGCCCTCGCCTACGAAGTAGCGATAGGAGTCGGTCGGATGAGTCGGAAGGCCGAACCGCGTCAGAACAGCGTTCATCGAGTTCGCAAGGTCAGCAAGCGTGTCGAGCAACGTGCCATCAAGGTCAAATAGAATTGCCTGGAACTTTATTTTATATTACCTTCCATCAGAGTATTGATTTTGTTATTCGCCGTGGAACCGTATTAAAATTTTCTTACAAGACCTACCACAACGGCCTCGATTCGGCAGTTGTCTGAGTAAATTGGTTCATAATTGTCATTGGCCGGCTGAAGGCGGACGGCAGATTTTTCCTTGTAGAATCTTTTCAACGTCGCATTTTCATTGTCCACAATTGCAATAACCAGTTGGCCGTCATCGGCGGCGCTGCATTTGCGGCAGATTACGAAGTCACCATCTACTATCCCATCGCCGGTCATACTATCGCCTTTCACCTCAAGGGCGAATATATCGTCGCTGTTTCCAAAATGGGAGCTCAGGGACAGAGACTTAATATCTTCAATGGCCTCTATGGGCGCTCCGGCGGCAACTTTGCCTGCGAGCGGTATGCCTGCCGGCGACTGGCTGCAGGAGTTCGAGTTGTCGTCGTTGAGGCAGTTAAGCAGTTTTTGCGCTTTTGAAGTTAGATTCAAAGAGCGAGCCGTGGCCGGCAAAACTGATAACAGGCTTTTTTTTCGCAGTTCTGTGATATGCTCGAATGTGGTGCTTCGGCTTATGCCCAGTTCCGAGGCTAATTCTGCAATCGTCGGAGAATAACATCGGCTGGCCTGAAAAACGCGAATCGCTTTTAATAACTGTAGTTGGCGTGGAGTAAGCTGGTTTGCCGGTTCTGCTTTCAACGACATATTCTGAATTCTCCTTTGAAATGGTGTTGAAGTCTAGGCTGGGCAATGTGGTTGTTATTTTGTTTAGCGAGCGGAGCAATTTAGCGAGGCGATTTTCTGAGGGCTGGGGGGCCTGCGAGGCCTGCGGCGGCCAAACGGAGACAAAATCACCGCCCGGTCCGAATCTGCATACAGGCTCAATTTTTTTGTTTGGATGGCTATCCATTTTGAAGACCCAAGACACAAAGCCAAATACATTTTACCGCTATGGTAAATGTTTCTATCGGTAATATGGTGGGAAATACCCTAACAAAAACCGAACAAAATTTGATGGATTGGAAAATTTTTTTCGGAATTATTTTTTGGTGTTTGATAACTGCGATAATATGGGACGATTAGCAGCACTGGGAAGGTGGTCTGCAGAGGGCGCAATCGAGAAGTCAGTAGGGAGAATTGAAAGTCACAGGGTAAATCAGGTCAGAGTCTTTTTGAGATTGCTCTCATCAATAGCCAGCCGATAACGCAGCCCAGTACATAATGCGGGAAGTCCCACCAGACAAATGTAGTGCCTAATAGAGCGGCTCCAAGAAAAGTGGAGCGGACCTGTTGCAAAAACCACGGATGCCAAAGCTGCAGCGTTTCTAAAAAGCTGGTTGCAAGAAAAACACCTATGGCAATTTTTGTAGCTGCTTTTTTGCGGGGGCAGAAGAAAAATATAACCATACACCAAAAGATTTCATACATTACACCAGCAACGTAATCATTAAACCAACGGTGGGCAAGGCCGGAGTACCACTTAAACAGGAAACCTGTCGGCGTGACGATAAACAGAGCAACAAGAATCCATTTTCGCTTCAAAAAGAATGAAACAATAGTACTGGTGTTCATCGAGCTAACGGGATAGCGCCTTTTAAATTTACAGCGAAGACAATCACTTGTTTTCCAGGAAAGCTTTTGGTAATGATTCGATTATATCGGTAGCAATTAAGCTTATCTGGCCCATTTTTTCTGCTGCGATATCGCCGGCTGAGCCGTGAATGTAAACGCCGAGGACTGCTGCGTCGAAATTGCTCATGCCCTGGCCCATAATGGCTGTTATAACGCCTGTAAGACAATCACCTGAGCCGGCTGTTGCCATTCCGGGATTACCGGTTTTATTGATATATGCTTTTCGGCCATCGGTAACGATTGTTCCTGCTCCTTTTAAGACTACGGTGGTTTTGGTTCGCTGCGATAATTTGCCTGCTTGGTCCTGGCGGTCGGAAGGCAGTTGTTCTCTGAATAATCCTACCCATAATCTTTTCATTTCTCCCGGATGGGGCGTGAGAATCAGGTTTGCTTTTAGTTTGTCGGGCCAGTCTTTTATCCCACTTAGGTTGTTCAGGCCATCGGCATCTATAAGCAGTCGCAACTGTTCCTGTTCGAGGAGGGTTTCGAGTATTGAGCGAAGTGCACCGCTGACGCCGATGCCTGGGCCGAAGGCAAGACAATCATTTTCGCTGACGGCTTCGAGTATGGTATTGATTGCCTTTGCGGATATTCGGCCTGCGCTATCTTCGGCCAGCGGTATAGTGGTGTAGGATGGTTCTATTGAAGCCACTATCGGCAGGATACTTTCAGGGATTGCTACTCTGACAAGTCCAGCGCCTGCGCGGAGTGCGGCCCGGCCGGCGAGGGCGGCGGCGCCGCTCATACCGATACAGCCGCCTATGATACAGACCCTGCCGAAATCGCCTTTGTGGGCATCAGGTTTTCTTGGTTTTAATTTCGGGATGTTTTCTATTATCTGCATATAACCTCGTTTCATGCGGTATATTACAAACAATGCAGGATATGGTCAATAAAAGATTTGACAGGCAGACAGGAACGCCTACGATAATCAAGTTTGTTCCGCAAGCGTGTTATACGGGCAGAAAATCGAAGCTCCGCATCTTCATCTTATGCGGATCCGTCTAATTATTATTATACGGTACAAAGAATACTAAAAGGAAGAATAGATGAAAGTTGTCAAGATTATTATTACAATTATTCTACTCAGCATAATTGTGTATTTTTTATATTCAAATATACCTTTTTTCCCTCCTTCTTCAAGAATCAATGAAGGTAGAATACTTTTGAACACGCATTGGTCACTCTGTAGTTTTAGATGGATATCGTTTTGATGACAAAGAATTTAAAATTCATTTAAACTTTGGCTGGGGCGGCAGAAACGATGGATGGTATAATTTGTTTAATTCTATTGCTACAGAAGGAGATACAGAATTGAGAATTTTAATTTCTGTTGAACCACGATCACGAAATTAAAATCGGTAAAAATCGTATAACATCGGTTTCAACTTGACCAAACCGCCATGTTTCAAAGGGAGTTCAGTAAAATACAGGTTCTGTGCTCTGTATCAGTGTTTGTTTAAGCGGTTTGGCGAGTTAAACCAGCGTTACAAACTATCTTCGATTTTTTTATTTATAAGTGTTGCGGCTACGCCTGCGGAAAAGCCATTGTCGATGTTGACCACAGTGACGCCGGAAGCACAGCTATTGAGCATAGTCAGAAGGGCAGCGATGCCGCCGAAACTGGCGCCTGTGCCGATGCTGGTGGGGACGGCAATTACGGGACAGCTTACGAGACCTCCTACAACGCTGGCCAAAGCTCCTTCCATTCCTGCTATAACGATGATGACGTTGGCGTTCTGGAACTGCTTTACATGTCCGAGCAATCTATGCAGGCCTGCTACGCCGACATCACAAATCAGTTCTGTTCGCTGGCCCATAATCTCAGCGGTAACCTTTGCTTCGGCTGCGACAGGCAAATCGGCGGTGCCGGCCGTAACTATCGGGATAACGGATTTGGAAGTTTTAATTTTTTTCTGCTCCAGCACAATTGCTTTAGCTGCTTTCTCATACCTGATATTCCGGAATTTTTTTGTTTTGACCAATGCCTTATAAACAATTTCCTCTGCGCGGGTAGCGAGGATATTATTGCCTTTTTCAGCGAGGTTCGAAAAGATTTTGACTATTTGTTCAGTGGTTTTACCGGGGCAGTAGATAACTTCCGGGAAGCCGCAGCGGAGCTGACGGTGATGGTCCACATGGGCAAAGCCCAAGTCCTCGAAAGGCAAATGCCTGAGTTTTTCTACTGCTTCGTCGATGCTCATTTTGCCTTTTTTGACCTGCTTTAACAGTTTTTTTAATTGTTCAGTCTGAATAAGTTACCTGCCTTTTAGAAAGTCGCCCGTTGTGGTTTGATTTACTATTCGCTATATGCCTTTGGCTCAAGAGTTAAATCGGCAAAAAGTCCGGCTTTGAATTTATAATAGGCCAATGAAGCTACCATAACTGCATTGTCGGTGCAATATTGTTTCGGTGCGACCAGTAGTTTTTTTGCCGGCTTGTATGAGTCGCACATCCGTTGCAAACGGGTTCGCAGTTCCGTATTGGCTGCGACCCCGCCGCCGAGCAGGACTGTTTTCGCACCGATTTTTTCGATAGCCCGCCGAGTTTTCTTGACAAGCACATCAACCACCGCTGCCTGGAACGATGCTGCAATGTCGGCGATTTGAACACTTGTCATCGAATCGACCTTGTTTTCGCCTTTCATATCCTGACCATGGCAGTAATACAGCACAGCGGTTTTGATGCCGCTGAAGGAAAAATCCAGCGAATCTTTTTCGAGCATCGATATTGGAAATTTGATTGCCTTGGGATTGCCGTTTTTGGCCAACCTCTCGATAGCTGGGCCGCCCGGATAAGGCAGCTTTAGAATGGTTGCGACTTTATCAAAGGCCTCGCCGGCTGCATCATCGACGGTGGAACCCAAAAGTTTCAGTTCCAGAGGTGATTGGCAGTCATAAAGACAGGTGTGTCCGCCTGAGACAATCAGGGCGACAGCCGGCAGTTGCAAGTTTTCCTCGGTCAGCATCGCTGATTGCAGGTGGGCGTGCAAATGATTAATTGCTATCAGAGGTTTTTCCCAGACAAAAGCAAGAGTTTTAGCGGCGGTAACGCCGACGACGAGGGCGACGGTCAAACCGGGCTGATTAGCGACAGCTATTGCGTCAATATCGTCTTTGCCGACGTTGGCTTGCTGGATTGCCTCGGCTATAACCGGATATATTTTTTCGATGTGGGCGCGGGAGGCAATTTCGGGGACGACACCGCCATATTTTTCGTGTAGTTTGTTTTGTGAGGCTATTATGGAGGATTTGACAATCCGGCCATCGGCAACAACAGCCGCGGCAGTCTCATCACAACTGGTCTCAATGCCAAGAATATTTACGGATTTACTTGTTGATTGCATAAAATGGATATTAGCCAAACGAACCAATTCTGTCAATCTCGAAGGGCTTATGCATACTTTGGCAGTGCAAAAAATCGTGCGTTCTCTATAGTTTTGTTTTTACCGCGGATTTGGCCAGCAGCAATATCTGTTTGCAGATGCTTTTACAAACGTGCGGCAGAGAAAACCTGATTGGAACGAGATGAGGTAGTTCGAAATCCGTGTATGGCTTTTGCGGTAACGAATCGCCGGTGATTGTTATTTTGTCCGCATCTGAGCAGCCGAAACCCATTTGTCTCGCCGTTTTGATAATTGGGATGTTTTGGGGATTGATGTTGACTAATTTACAGCAGATGGTTTCACAGGCGATTGGTTCTGTCCCGCTGATAAGCCATCCCAGCGGCCGTGCTCTGCCGCGGATTGGGCCGGGGCCGTCCATTACTGTGACGGCATCGATAATGGTCAGGGCAGGATTCAGGAATTTGTATATTTCAATGAGCAACTTGCAAAACTCGTCGGTGTTTTTGCCTTTCGCAAAGTGCCAGAGGGCTTTTCGCTTGCCGGAACAGCAGCCGAACATATTCTTAACTGCAAACGTCGTTACCAACTGCTGATGCGTTTTGAACTTCGGCATATTTATAATAACATCAGCGTCGAGTGCGACTGAACTTATACCGACAACGGTGTCGTCTATCCTGCATTTTCTTGGTTTGTTGAGCTGTTTCACCGGCACAGATAGCTTTTTCAGGGCCTCTTCCAGTTTTAACGCCTTTACGCAGGTGAACACATTGCTCCATGCCGGGGAGTCGCCGATGAAGGGTCTTGCACCGAAATCTTTTAAGAGCCTGGCGACTTCGAGCAGCACTGCCGGGTCGGTCTGGGTGGCACAATGGCGGGACCTTGGAGCGATGAAATTCGGCTTAAGCAGGACGGTATCGCCTCGTGTTACAAATTTTTCCAATCCGCCGAGAAGTTCGAATTGCGTTGCAATCGCCTGGGCGATTTTGGCCTGGCTGTAATCGCTGCATCGGGTTAATGTCACCGTTGGATTTGGCATACGGCGGCTCAGTCAATTATCCTGGTACAAACAAGCAAAAACATTCTGACAGTTGGCTTTGGTTTGGGCCTGCTGAAGAATAAACTGCCTAATGATATTTGGTGGCCGATGTATTTTTCCGGGCCGAGCAGGACAAAGTCACCTGGCCCCATCTTAAGACTAAAGCCGGCGGATGTAAAAAGGAACTCGTTTGATTTTGCGTGTTCGGCCAATTGCGGGATAGGACTTGTTATTGGTGATGGAAATACCGGCAGGACGTCGACCCTGCATACACCTCTTGAGCCGGGGATTTTTTCAACTTTTATTCGCAGGGCAAGCTTGCCCGGGCCGATGGTCGCACCTTCCAGTGTACCGGCACTTGAGGTGTAGAAGATGGTCTGTTCCTTATCTAATCTTGTAATAGTAAAGTCGTTGGTTTCGCCGTCGGGCAGCAGCAGTGAAACTGTTTCTATTTTCTTACCGCTGGCAATGCGGAAAATATCGGCGATTTTATTCCACATTTGCATTTGGCCGAAGCTGGCTGAAAATGAGTTGTCGCGGAAGGCATCGAAATTATTAAATTGCAGCGGCTTTGTATATAACATCTGCCGGGCATAATTTAATGCGTCGATATTTTCAGCCGGCATTTCAAAAATATGGATGTCGAGGTTTATTGTCTTTAACAGTCGGCTGGCAGGATGGTTTGCATCAGCAGAAGGGGCTAAATCGCTTATCTTGACCTGCTGCCATATAGGCTTTTCTTTTTCAGGGGTTTTACAGCTTGTAAGCAGTGCGGCCGTGCAGCCGAAAACCATAATTTGGAAAAGCCGAGTCATATAGATAGATTAGCGATTATATGGGTGGCTGTCAAATCGATTGACAATTCGCAACTTACATTTTATAATTGGAGATTAAGTTGGGGAATAGTGTAATGGTAGCACAACTGACTCTGGATCAGTTAGTCAAGGTCCGAATCCTTGTTCCCCAGTTTTTATTGCGCATCATCGACTCAAAAACCGGCCCGAGTTACTCCGAATTGTAAGTGGGATTAAAAGATGACGGAAACGAGAGCGGACGAGAAGGCGGTACCCCAAAATGCTGTTTTCTTGTTGTTTTTTGCGTCTGGTATCAGTGGCCTTATCTATGAGGTGGTCTGGCTAAGAATCCTTTCGAGAATCATCGGTGTAACTGCTTACGCCACAGCCGTAACATTGGCCGCCTTTATGGCCGGTCTGGCTCTGGGCAGCTTCATATTCGGCCGGCTTGTTGACAGGCGCAACGACCAGTTGAGAATTTTTGCCCTGCTGCAACTGTGGCTTGCAATTGTTGCCGTGGTCACGCCCATCGTCTTAAGCGGCTCGGTTGCTGTTTACAGGTACGTTTCTGAAGTCAGCAATCACAGTGCCGCTGCAATTTCGATGTCGAGAGTGGTTGTGTCCTTTCTCTCGCTGCTGGCCCCCACGATGCTGATGGGCGGCACACTTCCTGTTCTGACAAGCTTCCTGGTCAGGCGAGGCGGGATGTTCGGCAAAAATTTCAGCTTGCTGTACGGGCTGAATACGTTGGGCGCCGTCTTAGGTGTAGTCCTAAGCGGCTTTATCACCATCGGTGCAATCGGCGAGTGGAATACTATATTCACAGGGGCGGCAATAAACATAGTGGTTGGTTTCATAGCGTTCGTTCTTTACCGCAACGGGTTACGATTTGCCGAAAAAGCGGACGTCACACGCGACGTGGCTGTCAAGGCTGTGAACAGCCGGATTTCGATGTACCCTGATACGGTGCGAAGGACGGTCCTCATCGTGTTTTTGATAAGCGGCTTTACGGCCCTGGCCTACGAGGTGATATGGACGCGGCAGTTAATCCTGTTTCTAAAAACCTCAATATATGCGTTTTCCGGTATGTTGGCGATATTCCTGGTCGGAGTAGCACTGGGCAGTATGATTATGAACAGGTTTGTGGACCGTCTCAAAACCCCTCTTTTCATTTTTGGAATACTGGAGTTAGCTGTTGGTGCTCTGTCGATTTTCAACCTTTATCTTTTCGGTCCACTGGATAGCTCTGTTTTAACTAGGGTGCTTTCGCCGGTGGTGCTGGTGCTGCCGCTCACCTTTCTTTTCGGTGCTATATTTCCAATTGCCTTATTATGCTACGCCAAAAGCACGGATGTCACCGGTACTTCTGTGGGCATCCTGTACACGTTCAATGCTGTAGGCAATGTTGCCGGCTCTCTTTTTGCGGGTTTTCTGTTCATCAGCCTGCTTGGCTCAAGCAAAACCGTGATTATGCTGGGTTTGGTGAATATGGTGCTTGGATTGATTCTTCTGTGGCTCGAACCACACAAATCAAGCGGTTACAAACTGAAGGTTCTGCTGATAGTTCCGGTCACGGTATTGCTTGCACTCGGACTTAAGGATAGAGACCCTTTTCTGACCGTCATCGAGCGCAGAATTGCACAAGACGCGAGCCGCTACGAGATTTACCACAACCGGGAGACCGTGGATGGAACTGTAACGAGTTTTGTCAAAAACGGCGTCAAATCTCTCTGGATTAACGGCTATGGGCAGACTGTTTTGTGCACCGAGACAAAGCTGATGGCTCACCTTCCAATTATTCTGGCTGACAAACCGAAAGAAATGCTCGTGATATGTTTTGGGATGGGTACTACCGCAAGGTCTGCCTCTATTTATGACGATTTGAATATTACCTGTGTTGAGCTGGTACCGGAGGTATATAAATGTTTCGGCTATTATCACAGCGATGCGCAAAAAGTTATAAGCCGTCCGAATATCCGTTTTCTTGCCAACGACGGTCGTAATTTCCTGCTGTTGAGTCCAAACAAGTATGACGTAATTATTGTCGACCCTTCGCCTCCTATTTACAGTGCCGGCACGGTAAATCTTTATACTCGCGAATTTTTTACGCTGTGCAAGAAACATCTGACGCCGGGCGGTGTTATGTGTCTGTGGTTCCCGGGGCGAGATCGGCAGAATAATCTATATATATGCAAAACCTTCTATTCTGTTTTCTCGAATATGACCGTCTGGAAAGGTCCGCACAACTGGGGTTTTTATTTGCTCGGCACTCTTGCCCAGACCAATGTTGACAGGTCAAAGATAGAGCAGGCCTTTACAAACCCGCGGCTTATAGAGGATTTGAGTGAATATGACAACGCCTGCGTAACAAGCGCAGAACTGCTGAGTCTGTTTATGTTGCGGGATGGGAACGATATGTACAGCATCACAAAAAATGCATCTATTATTACGGACAATTACCCCTATACAGAGTTTCCCCTTTGGCGTGACCTGTTTCGTCGCAAAAGTGACGACTGAGCATCCCGTCCGGTAGACGCTTTATGCCATTTTATTTCAGCTGCTGGTTGAATTTCGCGCCGATGGGCGTGTGGTCGGCCTTCAAAAACGTGGCTTGCAGACATATGGAGGTCTTTTTGCTGTGCTAAAAACGGGTAATCGCTTATTTTGTTAACCCCGAACATTAACGGCAATTTTATGGTATAATTTTTTCAGTGTGATTTGCAATAAAAAGCTGGTCAAAGGCGTCTAAATTAGTAAACAGAACGGCTGAACATAAAGGCTGATTTTTCAGTAGAAAATTAAGGTAGATATATCCGCCATAGGCGGACAAGAGTTAAGGAAGGGTAAAAATGAAAACGTTAAGATACATGTTAATAGCAGCGATAGGTTTGCTGATAGGATTGTCGAGTTCTGCTTTAGCACGCCCCGATGTATATATAGGCGTTGGTATTGGTGATCGTCCGGGTTTTCATCGTGGCTTCCGCCCGGGTTACGGGTTTTACCATCGTCCATATTACTTCGGACCGTCTTGGCGGTGCTCTTACCCATACAGGGGAACCGTTATTATTGGCGGCGGATACTGGTACGACGATGGGCCGGATTATTATGTTGTTACTCAGCCGACCATAATTGAAAGAACTCCGGTAGTAATTGAAAAACAAACGGTGGTGTATTCGACAAGCTCACCACAGGTTGTGCAGCCACAGCAATTTGATGAAAGCACGCTGCAACTAAACATGAGCCTGCAATACAAGAAAAGCGAGTTTCTCAAACAGCTCCAGACGCCGGATAAAGAGCAGCGCAGGGAAGCGATAGCTGAATTGGCCGGATTTTCTTTCGATGATAACGTTAGAAATGCCCTCCAGAATATTTTGCTTTCAGACCCTGACCCAGAATTACGGGCAGAAGCCGCACATTCGTTCGGCGAAGTAAAGAACACAAATGCCCGCGCTGTCCTTGAAAAAGCAAGGGTGGAAGACCCCAGTGAGGATGTTCGTAAAGCAGCCGACGAGGCAATCAAGAGCATAGAGAGTAACTGATTCTTGAAGTAACCGGGCTGCATGTTGCTGCTAAAAATGTGACAAGTTTTAGGGCTAATTCAATTCTTACCAGTCGAATTCTGCGACAATAGGTGTGTGGTCGCTTGATTTTTCCGCTGCCCTTGGTTCCTTATCTATATAGCAGGCGGTGCACTTTTCTGCCAGCGGTTTTGTAGCCATAATGTGGTCTAATCGCCAGCCGAGATTGCGCTTAAACGAATTCGGCAGCCTGTAATCCCAGAATGTATATTGGCCGGCCTCGCTGCAGTGCATCCTGAATACATCGACAAATCCCCACCGGATGGCCTTATTCAGAGCCTGCGTAACTTCCGGACAAAAGCAAACGTGCCCCAGTAAATTTTTTGGGTCGTATACGTCAATTGGTTGTGGGGCCACATTGAAATCGCCTACCCATACGATTGGGTCAGTGGGGTTGAAATTTTTCTTGAAAAATTTCAACAGTCGCTCAAACCACTTTAGCTTGTACTGGAACTTCTCAGATTCAGGCGAATCACCCTGCGGAACGTAAGTATTGACGACGACAATGCCAGCGATTTCAGCCACAATCAAACGGGCTTCGTCTTTAGGCTCATAATCGAAGCCGAATTTTACGTTTTTAATTTCGGTCTTGCTGAAAATCGCTACTCCATTATAACTTTTTTGTCCTTTGAAGATGTGTTTGTAGCCTGTGGTCTCAAACGCATCTGTTGGAAAATCGACATCCTGAACCTTGGTTTCCTGGATACACAGAACGTTCGGCTGATGCTCAGCGAGCCACCGAAGCACTATAGGCAAACGAGCACGTAGGGAATTGACGTTAAAACTGCCGATTTTCATTTGAGTTATTTTAGCATAAATTGTTGTGGATTTAATTATATTTGTCCGATAGGATTGTCCGATAGTATTATAGGAGTTTGCCAAATGCGATAAATCGTATTTGGCAAAGGTCGCCAATAGTATGTATAATATTATCAGGATATTTGTGGTTTTTTGCAGGTATCTTTGAATATTTTTATTGAGCTGAATTTATCAGCAATAAAGTGGAGTTTAAGAAGATGGTAAAGAAAATAATATTATATGTTATTTTAGTTATCTTGAGCTTTTCTTTGATGAGTTGCCAAACTATCGCGGGTATAGGCGGTGATATTAAGTGGACCGGCCAGAAGGGTGGTGAAATCCTGGGAGGGAAAAAGGCGGAAAGCGGCGAGGAAAGATACTAACATAATTTGTCTATTTAGTTCTGTTGGATTTTATCCTTCGACTGCGCGAGGGACGGCGAGCAAAGTCGAACCATTTTTATGGCATTTTCAAAACGCAGGTTTTTCTACCTTCCCTTTTTGGATTTGGTTTTGACAGAACTTTCGACTATGGTCAGCAAACTCAACAGGAAGCTAAGTGTGCTTTCTGCACCCTGGTTGGGATTGGTGCCGTCCGACATAAGGCCGTCACTGCACCCTTTAGTTTTAGAATCATAGAGCGGAATGTGCAAATCGTTTTCACCGAGAAACCACTCAAAGGCTTTTCTTTGGAGTATTAAGTATCTATTGTTTCCTGTTGCCTCATAAGCGGCCCTTAGCATTAAAACTATACTTGCAGCCTCTATCGGCTGCTGGTCAAATTTAGCCCTTGTTCCTCCACGTTTATACCATCCCAGACAGCCGATAAAGCTGAAATAGTTACCGTTGAAAGTATTTGTCAGGAGGAATTCACACGTTTTTTCTGCAACTTCGAGGTATTTATTCCCAAGGGTAAACCCTGCAGCAAACAGGGCACATGGCAAAACAGCATTGTCGTAAGTCAAGGCACCATCAAACCATTGCCAGTCGGGGAAACTATTTTTCTCGTATTGAGCTATGAGACTGTCTGCAGCTATTTCCATCTGCCTTTTGATGTCATCGGCTTCGGGGAACTGCTTGAGATAACCAGATGCGCCGAGTATCGAATATGCCATACCTCTTGGCGACTGCTTCTCCATGTGTATTGCAGAGTTTTCAAAATATTCTTTAGCTATCGGCAGATAGGCCGGCGAGGGCGGTTTTGCTGTAACCATCCCTAACGCCCACAATACCCTGCCCAGAGCATCGTTGCCAGGCTCGTTCTTTCGCCAGGTCCTGTCAAAGTTCATAAGATTTTTGACCGAGCCGTCACTATTTTGGGAATGCAGGACAAAGGCCAGATATGTATTAAGCAGCCCAAGAGCTTGTGGCTCAGGGTGCTGGGCATAATACCTGGTTACTACAATTACGGCCCTTGCGTTGTCGTCCGTGCAGTAGCCGTCTTCGCGATATGGTATCGTATATCTGGCGTGCTGTAAAAGCCCCGTATCATCGGTCAGCCGCTTCAAATGCTCCAGCGATAGCTGCGGCAAAGATTTATTCTGTGTTTGATGTTTTGCCATTTTTATCTATATCGTAGAAGCATTATACGTGGATTAAGCGGGTGCGGCAATAGCAAAACCAGCCCGCTTCAAATGGGTGGGCGAACACTCAGGTTTGCCCCTACTGGCTTTGTTTGGGTTTGTTTTGACCAAGAGTCCATTGTCCATTTTTCGTTGTAATTCGTTGTTGAAATTAGGGTTATAAACATTTGACTTTTTTGGAAATTGGGTTCGTTTTGCATAATTTAATTCATTTTGATTGACCCGTCTTCGCCGAAAGGCTTCGCCGCGGCAAGTTGAATTTCCGCCACAAAGACGCCAAGGCACAAAGAATACCCCGATGGGATAGCAAACGGCGTATCCCACAGGGCAGGCAAAGTAAAAAGGTAAAAGGAAAAAGTAAAAACTATGTTTTGATTTTTCATAACGTAATACCTCCCTCCCTTAGTAAGGACAAAAATGCGCGTTTGATGCGAAAATTATGGGGTTTTCGGGGGTACGGTTTTGGCTAAGTACTTAGAGCTAAAGGGATAGAAAAATTTTCGATTTTGCCGTTTTTGGTGTGCAAGTAACTGCGCTTTTGATTGATGCGTTCTGTTAAAGACTCAGGCCAGTGGTCTGATATAGCAACCTCCTTAAAGACCAAAGCCGAACTCATCGACCAGCCTCGTCTTACGGATATGGAGTATCGAGTCATTGCGATAAATAAGGCAGGGCAAAGCCCACCGAGTAATACCGTAACAGTGGTTCTATAAGAAATTTAAAAATCGCGTTTTTAACAGTGAAAACGAAATTTTCCATTATAAGGCGCAGTTTAGGCGAAGAATTTTCAATTTTCAATTATAAGACTTTAGGAATTGACAAAAGATAAGGCTTTTTGCACAATGGGCGGGATAATTTCCCGAAAATAAAAAAGGATTGTGCGGTGGGGTTACGAACTTACCCTATGA
>JBAPXT010000092.1:0-15458 GCA_049284355.1 Sedimentisphaerales bacterium | reverse complement strand
TAGAAATTCCAAGCGGAAGATATTTAGCGAGGGAGCTAACAATAGAAGGCGACTACAGCAGCGCATCGTTTTTTTTCTTAGCAGGCGCTGTCTGTAAATCAAAAGTTACTGTAAAAGGACTACGGCCTGATACAAAACAGGGAGATAAAGCCTTCCTGACACTAATGGAAAAGATGGGATGCAAAGTATCTGAAACAAACGATGGAATTTGTGTCCGGGGAGGAAAGCTTTCCGCGATTGAGCAGGATATGAGCAACCTGCCGGACTTGGTTCCGCCATTAGCTATAGCAGCGGCATTTGCGAAGGGTGAAAGCCGCCTTACAAATATAGGCCACTTGAGGCATAAGGAATGTGACAGATTAGCGGTAATAGCTTCAGAGCTGGTTAAAATGGGCGTTGAAGCAGCGTGCGATGAAAGCTCGCTTATTATAAAGGGGAGCGGGAAAATACACGGCACCCAGATAGACCCCCACAACGACCACAGGATTGCGATGAGTTTTGCCGTTGCAGGCCTGGCGACCGGCGAACAGAAAATCGACGACGAAAAATGCGTGGCAAAATCATTTCCGGATTTTTGGGAATGGTTTGAAGTTTTTTCAAAATAGATGTATATTCACCAAATACTAACGGCTATTTGGAGAAATAAAGATGATTGGCTGTCACATAGGGCGGATGTTTCAGGTAACGGTCGCCGGCGGGTCTTATCAGGAAGGCCTGACGGCTGTCGTGCAGGGCCATCCGCCGGGAATGTTACTGACCGAGCAGGAAATTTACGGTGATTTGCTTCTTAGAAAACCCGGCACCGACGAATTATCCAGTCCGCGAAAAGAGCCGGACCTGCCAATTATTTACAGCGGGCTAAACGCAGCCGATACTATTGCAGGAGCCAAAAACAAAAACCACACCAATGGAACCCCGCTGACAATTCTGATTCCCAACTTAGACCGGCATTTTGTCCACGTCGAGCAATATCAGGACACAAACCGCACGCCACGTCCGGGCCATGCATCCTACGCTTCATTTGTAAAGTACGGCCCTGATGACGATGCTATCGGGGCTGGTCTATTCAGCGGACGCTATACATCCACCATCGTTGCCGCCGGATACGTCGCCAAAAAAACTCTAAAAAAATGCGGTATCGAAGTCTGTGCCTACGTCAAAGAACTCGCCAGCATCCGGTGCCCCGATGTCACCTGCGACCAGGCCTTTAAATACACCAACCAGTACAAAAAAATGCGGCAAGACCTCGACCCATTCTACCAGGAAATCTATGCCAAAGGCCGGGTCAATATGGATATGCGGTTCCTCGAAAAGGCGGCTGTATTTGCCCAAATCGAGCAGGAAATCGACGCTATCCGCAATAAAGCCCCCAAGATGAAGCCTGCTGCGATTAGGGACAAATACGGCGTGCACCCGGTGCTAAACTGTCCTGATATCGACGCCGCCGGGGAGATGGTCGATGCCTCTAACAAGATAACTAAAACAGGCGACTCCTGCGGGGGTGTAGTTGAAGTCGTTGTAACCGGTATGCCCACGGGCCTCGGCGAGCCGGTCTTTTATAAACTCGATGCCGAATTAGGCAGAATGCTCGGCATCGGCGCCGTCAAAGGAGTGGAGGTCGGGGCAGGTTTTGCGGTCAAAGATATGACCGGCAGTCAATCCAACGACCAGATGCGAGCGAAAAACGGCAAGGTCATTTTCGAATCAAATAATGCCGGCGGCATTACAGGCGGGCTTTCCACCGGTCAGCCAATAACTGTCAGGCTTACGGTCAAGCCGACACCTACAATTGACAAACCACAAAAGACAATCGACAAGTATACCCTCGAGAACAAAGAACTGGCGGCTATCACAAGACGTGACCCAACGATTGTGGCCCGGATATGGCCTGTCGCCGAGAACTACACGGCCATAGTGATACTTGACCATCTGCTCGCACACTACGGCTACCAGACGCTCAAGGCCAAATAATTATGGTTGTGGATTTAAAAAAGGTCGGGCAAAATCCAGGGCCGGATATCTGTTTGTATTGTTATTGATAACACGGCAGAGAAATCGACCAACTGCTCACGTTGGGGGTCGGCGAGGCACTATCACGCACTCTGAAATGGAAATAGAGGAACTGCCCTGCTCTGCCTATGGAGACGTTGTTCCATTCCCGTTCAGTCATCCAGCCACTATTGATAGAGGGAATACCGACGCATTCGAAGTAATACTGGACTGCAGAACCTTCCGGGTCTGTGGCTTGTGCGGCTGTCATATTGGCAAAAGCATCCAATCCGCTGCCGGTCTCGAAAGGTCTTACTTCCCACGCCACAGGTGCCGGCGGATTGTGGTCCACTGGCGGCGGCGCTACAGGGGTAGTTGCAGAACGGAGCACTGACCAACCGGTTGTATTATGCCAGAGAGATGTATCGCGGGCTCTAACCCGGTATGTATAGGTCGTCTGAGGTTGACACGTAGTATCTGTCCACGACGGATTGCTCCGCCAGCCGCTGTTCCTTGCGGGATTGTTGGCGTCCTCAAAATAATACTCTACGCCAGCGGTGTCATCGGTAGCGGTAGTAGCCTTCATTGCTATCGAAGTCGCCGAAATCGCATGAGGTACGGTCGCCCAGGTCATAGGATTAGGTGTCGGCGCATTATGGTCTTCAGGCGGCGGGGGCGTCTCACCAACTACTGCATAGCGAACGGGCGACCAACCGGTCTCGTTACCGCCGGCATCGCGGGCCTTTACCCTATAGCCGTATTTAGTATTAATGACAAGACCGGTGTCTTTATAATTCGGGTCATTCCGCCAGCCACTGTTATGGCCACCACCGTAGGTGCAATCAAAGTAATACTCGACAGTCCCGCCCCACTCATCAACGGTGGTCCTTGCAATCATGCCAATCCATGTTTTCCCCGGACTCGAATAAGGCTCTACAGCCCACTGGCTCGGATTAGGAAGCGGAGGATAAGTATCTTCAAAGAGCCAGCATTGAGCAAAGAGCAGTACATCTTCGAAGTTGACATGTGAATCAAATGTAACGTCTGCGTGGTTGCACCAATCATTGGCCGCGGAACAACCCTCACTGGGCCAGTTTAAAGCAAATATTGCAAAGTCCTTAAAGTTGATGATGCCGTCATGGAACAACTCGCAATGTCTACATGCTTCTGCCCAAGAGGCATACAGATAGTGGTAGCCCATATCGACAATGCCTTCATCAAACATTCCGTCGGTGCGGGTTGTGTAAGTGTTCATTCCGAGATTTTCTGCGGTATTACTACCGCCATCAACGCAGTCGCTGTTGACTGCTTGTCCAGCAGCAATTTGACTTAGATAGTAACCGCTGACGAAGCACGGGTCCTTATCGATGTTGTTGCTGTTGGGGTCCCAGCGGTAACTATTGGAGTCCCAGTTAAGTGTGCAATTAGGGTCAACTAATACAGGATCCGGGATTCGCGAAATCAACTCAATCGCATCCATAAGCGCATTAACCACTTCTCCGGCACCAGCCGCCCGCAGCACAGTCCCTCCGGTTTCCTTAGCCAAGTTCCCGAAAGAGACGGCCGTATTAGCATCGCTGCCAATCACCAACGAGACAATGCGTTTCGGTTCGGCCCCATCTGCTGCTGCAACAATATCTCTAAGCGTATAATTTGTGAAAGGTTCAGGGTCATGGGGTTCAGCATCACCCATAAGAATAATTACTCTCATCACGTTACCGGACCGCCACGCCCCCGGTCCCAACGACGCAGGGCTGGCTCCATGCAAGTCGCCGCCCAGTCTCCTTGCCAGTGAGTTGTTGTCGATACAATGCATCAGAGCCGTATAGACCGCTTCAGGCGTATCGCCACCACCAGAGGCAGTTAACGAATTAATCGCAGCTATCACTGCACTGGTATTAGTTGAGAAGCCCAAAACCGTTCTATATGGATAATCACCTGAACCGCCGTACGGAGTCGAATTAAAATCTTTATAGTCAACCACGGCAATCCTGGAATTCGGAATTGCAGTTGATATGGCACCGGTTATTTCATACGCCGCCACTTTAACAGCATCGATATCATCAAACATACTGCCGGTTGAATCTATGCAGAAGACAAGGTCAAGCGCATCAATTCTGGCCCCAAATGCATTCGGGTCTGTGGCATCCTGAATGTCACTGTATGTAATATTAACTGTTGACGGCATTGGGTTGTACACAAAGGCGGTGCCGACGGCAAGCTGTGAACCCTGAGCACCGATGTTACCCAAATTGCCCCAGATGATGCTGTTAATGACATTAGCGTAACTGCTATAGGAGCAATACAGTCCGCCGCCATATCCGGTTTCAAAGCCAGTTCCAGTAACTATGTTATCTGCAATCGTACAATTGACGATGTTAGGCTCCGAGTACCAATTGGCCGAAATTCCTCCGCCGTCTCTGCTGGCAGAATTACCGGTTATCAGGCAATTCTTGACAAGTACCGTGTTCTCACCGGTTATATCCCCACCGTTAACGTCTTTGTTCGAGATATAGATTCCGCCGCCGGAGCCATTTGTGGCATTATTGGATATATTACAGTCAACAATCCCCATATTGGCGCCAAGGCTACATATCCCGCCGCCCTGGCCAGCCGTAGCTGTAGCTTCATTCCTGCTGAAATCACTTCTGGTAATATTGACCGTCCCTCCGACGAAAAGTGCACCGCCGCCGTGGAATGCTGAATTACCCACGAAGCTGCAGTTATCAATACGCGGGTCAGACCAGTTCCAGTACATACCTCCTCCGATGGTTGCCAAATTGCCGTTGAAAGCACATTCCTCGAAGATAATATTCGCCCCATTTTCAAAAGCTACCGCACCGCCGTAACTGACAAACAAGTCACTGCTATGCGGCAGGTTGTTGGTATCGGCCAAGTTGCCATTGAACGCACATCCTACAAATTGCACTGTGCTGTTTCCAGCGACGTAAGCCGCACCGCCGAAGTTATCTATATTCCAGTGTACGCTCGGCTCGTACATAGAACTATTCGGAGCACCGTCTGTACCGCTAATTCCATTGGTACCACCACGGCTGCGATTATTGGTAAAAGTACAATCTATAAATGCTGGAGAACAGCCTGGGCCGACATATACCGCCCCGCCGCGGCCGGTGTATTCAGTGTACAGGTCATACGGACCATAAGGCCAGGGGATATTGTACCAGCGACTGTTTTCCCCGTAATACCAGCCGCCACCTCGTCCGCCCGCCCCCTGTGGACCGGGGGGTGAATCATTACCTTTGCCGCCATTGCCGCCATTGCCTCCGGTCGCGATGTTGTTTCGAAAAGTGCAATTTACAACAAGTGGACTGCTGCCGTAGAAGCAACCCATCGCGGCGCCGTAGGCCCTTCCCGGCCAGCCACCATCGCCACCGTTTGGATTATTCGTGCAGCCGGCAAAACCATTGCCGCCGTTGCCGCCGAGAATTCTGCAATCGGTGATTATGCAGTTCTTAATAGTCGGCGACGCATTTCCGTAGTAGCCATAAGAACCGATGTATCCGCAGGATATCCCACCGCCGGAAATCGGTGGACCGTTGCCTCCGGAGACACCACACACTAAACCATCACCACCAGGACCACCGTAAGCATTATATCCTTTAATTGTAAGACCGTTCAGAACTGTATTACGGCCCACGTTATTAAAAAAGAAAATAGGGCCTATCCCAGTAGCAGGGGTGTTGTAATCCGTCTGGATAATCGTATTAGCAACGCAGCAGGGGTCGTCAGGATTGGTACCGGTTATGGTAATAGCCTTACCATCGATTACAAAACCCAAAGAAGTGTAATAAGGCTGGGGCGCCGCACTAATTTCAATTATATCTCTATCGTGCGAATCATCGATGGCAGCCTGAATCGTCGGGTATTGACCGGGAACATAGAGCGTTTTCGGTGCATAAAACTCAGCAAAGACCTCCTTGTTTGCATTCATAGTTACCGTATTATTACGCGAGTCTGAGAAATCATCGTCCGTACCTCTCCATATAACAACTTCAGAAGGATTAGCCGGTGTCGCGGTCAGAGGTACCACGGTGCCATGTGACCACGTAGTAAGACCTGCCGGCTCTATTGTGCCGTTACCAATGACATGAGTAACTAACTTATACGCACCCCGAGGCTCAAACTCAACAGTCACTGTTTTGTCAGAATCCATTGTTACCGTGTTGTAGTTGTGGTCTGCGGGATACACAGGGACATAATTGGTCCCGGTCCACTGATAAACCTGCCAACCCGCATCTGGCGCTGCGTGAAGCTCTACTACCTCGCCCTGGTTGAAAGTATATGTGTTCGGCTCCGGTAAAACTGTCCCGAAAGTGCCATAGCCCTGGTCTATCACCTCAATAGTAAGCCGGTATTGTGGTATATCAAACCCTGCCTGGTAGTGATAACCCATATCAACAGGGCCGTAATCAGTCTCGTAGTCGGTTCGAGTAGTCAGCGGCATACCTATAATTGCCTCAAGCGCACCGGCGCTACCGTTTCCAGCATTAACACACGGACTTTGCACCAACTGCCCGGCTGTAATTTGACTCAGAAAGTAAGTATCCTCAGAGACGCTGGCTTTGGCGAACAAGGGGTCTTCGTCAATATTACCATTTAGCCGCCACCAAAAAGCAGTATATGTTTGATTTACATCTTCCAGCCAGACGCCTTTTTCGCCGCCCTGGACATCGCTATAACTGACATAGACATCCGCATAAGAACCGTCTCCCGGCGGCGAACCATCGGGGTTGCCCACCGCAATTTGAGAACCGCCGGCTGTTGCCTGATTACCCCACAGAATACTGTTGAATATCTCAACATAAGCCGAATATTCTGCACAGCTTATGCCGCCGCCAACACCACCGCTGCCGGTGACCTGGTTGCCCGCAAAAGTGCAGTTGGTAATTTTAACCCATGCGCCGATATTGTTCGACAGGCCCCCGCCGTCCGAATATGCGGTGTTGCCGGTTATAAGGCAGTTAGTAATCTTATGCGGGTTATCTGACCACCCTTCAAAAAATAGAGATCCGCCGGTACCACGAGAACCGGTAGCACTATTGCCGGTCAAACAAGAGTTATTGATTGTTGCCAGACCGTTAGTGAAAGAAAACCCTCCGCCCAATTCTGTTACTGAATTGTCCCTTATCGTACAATTATTAACATTTGCGTTACAGTCATAAGCCGATACTCCGGCACCCTCAAAAGCATTGTTGCCACTGATTGTCGAATTATTAATGTCGAAGATAGTTTCGACCAGTAACAACCCGCCGCCGTTATATGCGGCTGTATTACCGCTGATGGTAGAGTTGCCGTCAATTATTACGGTGGTGCTGCCTATGCTGCCCAGAGGGAATGTGGTATTACCGGCATAGATTCCACCGCCATATCCATTATTATCAGAAATGTTATTGCTCACAGTGCAACCATGGAGTGTCATCGTGCCGCCGTGGTCGTACCGGATACCGCCGCCATCACCGTCCGTAGCCTCATTATTGCTTATATAGCAGTTGGTCAGCGTAATTGAGCTGGCCACATTGCAATCAATGCCGCCGCCCTGACTGCCGTATACAGTCCATAAAACGGTCGGGTTAACATAGTCCCAGCCAATAATGAGTGCGTCGTTATTACTGACACGTGTACTACTCATATTAGCTATGCTGCCGGGGCCGTAATACACGCCGCCGCCCTCTGCTTGACCGTTTGCGCCGGCAGTGCCGGGCAAACCACCCGCGCCGGCCTGACCAGCAGGAGCACCGACCCAGGCAATTACGCCGTTATTGTTAATAATTCTGCAGTTAGTTATAATTACATTAGTGCCAGCGCTACAGTAGATTGCGCCACCGAAAGCCGAACCACCGTCGCCGCCGTTACCACCGTTGCCACCTGAAGCAGCATCACCATTTCCACCGGGGCCGGCGAGACCACCCATGGCGACACAGCCGCTCATCTCGCAGTTATTGATAATTGGATTACTGGTAGGGTCACAATAAATCCCGCCGCCTTTTGCCCAACCGGCATTACCGCCGTTACCGCCGTTGGAAATGGTGCTATCACCATTTGCCCCCATACCACCATTGCCACCCGCAGCGACACAGTTGGTGATGACACAATTGCGAATAGTCGGGCTACTGGCGACACAAACTATAGCACCTCCGGTGGCACCGCTGCCGGAAGTTCCAGGGCCGCCCGGTGGCGTACCGTTAAACCCCTGGAGACCTTGCATCCAGCCGTTTCTGATTGTAAAGCCGGCTACAATGCTGGTTGAGAGCTCAACACTATTGAAGTCGAAAGCACGGTGGGGATTGTTGGCATTACCCTGGCAGTCAATAATGGTAGCAGCAACCACGGATGGGGAGCAGGGCTCGTTACTCCTTACCGTAATGGCTTTTCCAGTAAAGTTTAGGTCACGGTTGCGGTGTGGGCTAGGAAATGTACCGCCAGTATATATGCCTGGTCTGACTTCAACAGTATCGCCATTACTTGCAGCGTTGATGGCATCTTGAATCGTGGCGTAAGGCACCGGTACAGTAAGTATATTTGTGCCTTTGGCACCCACCGTTACAGAGGCCTGGTCCGATTCGACGGTCTCATTAAGCAGCGCATCTCTGGCTTTGACTGTGAAGGTATAGGTGCTGTTTACATCAAGCCTTGATGATATTGTATACATATTAGAACTAATCCAACCACTGTCGAAATTGCTCGCAGGGTCATTAGGGTCGTCAGTATATGTACACCTGAAGAAATACCTTAACGGGCTATGTTCATCGGAAGATTCCATAGCTTCCATACTAATCCCAGGGGGCGTCTGGTGCATGAGCGCCCTGGGCTTTATTTTCCATCGGCTCGGATTGGGAAACGGCGGAAGTGTATCTGAACCACTGCCTGTTGTTGCAGAACTGGGGTCTGACCATCCGGTTTCATTATGATTATCGGATTTATCACGATACTTTACTCTGAAGGTATATGTAGTGTTTGAATTAAAACCGCCTCGTGCATACAGCGTACTGCTCTGCCAGCCGCTGTTGAAATTAGCATCGGTAACACATCCAAAAAAGTATTCAACACCGGAGCGGTCTGTTGCTGCTTTGGCTGTCATAGCAATTGTATGCAAACCCGTCGCATTAGGCCCTATCTCCCATTCAGCCGGGTCGGGTGATGGTGGAACAGTATCATGCGATATCTCATATGCTGCTTTATATAAATTCAATCGCCCGCCGGAGACACAAAGGCCCGTTAAAGATGGAAGCGGGTCGCTCTTATCCAACAGCGTTTGCTTGACGTCTGTGTAGGTCAAACTGGGGTCGATGGACAAAAGCAGCGCACAAGCACCCGCAACGTGAGGCGTGGCCATAGATGTGCCCGCCATAAATCCATACCCCCCGCCCGGAAGCGTGCTAAGGATATCCCCTGAGCCGCCGTACCCAGCTCCGCCCGGCGCACCGAGGTCGACTGATGTAAGACCATAGCTTGAATAGAACGCCCGGCCATCGGTGTTTGTAGTTGCCATCACCGCTATAATGTTATCCAGATTGAAACTGGCGGGATAAAGCGGCATCGAATCGTTGTTGCCACCATTATTGCCTGCGGCGGCGACAAAGAGAATGCCGGCGCCCCTCGCAGCCGAAATGACATCATACTCAGCCTGTGAGTAGCCGTAGCCGCCCCATGAGGCATTTATTACCTTGGCATTTTTGTTAATGGCATACTGAATACCCCCGATGATTGCACTGTCATAGAGAACACCATTAGCATCGGCGATTTTGACGGCCATAATCTTGACGTTCCAGCATACGCCAGCAACTCCTCTGGCGTTGTTGCCGACCGCACCGATAGTACCCGAGACATGAGTACCGTGACCGGCTTCTGCCGAATTATCCATCGGATTGCCATCATTACTGCCTGTGTCGCAGCCGTAAACGTCGTCGATGAATCCGTCGCCGTCGTCGTCGATGCCATTACCGGGGATTTCACCCGGGTTGACCCACATATTGGCCGTCAAGTCTGGGTGGGTATAATCGACGCCCGTGTCGGTAACCGCAACCACGACGCTGCTACTACCGGTGGAGATATTCCACGCTTCAGGAGCATCGATGTCGGCATCCGGCGTACCGCCTGATTGTCCGGTGTTGTTCATCCCCCATAACTCGCCGAATCTAGTATCGTTGGGAACCCCATACAATTCGCGTTTATAGTCCGGCTCGGCATAAAGAATAGCCGAAGATTGGGCCAAAGAAACACGTCCCTGCTCAACTGTCATACCGGCGGGAAGTTTTACTAGCGTCAGCCCCGGGACAATACTATATTCCTTAACTACAGGGGAGCCAGAACAGCCGAAAGCTGAATTCAAAATGTTATTTTTCGTTTGTGTACTGGCAGCCGGGTCTGCAAAACGCACAATCAATGCCCCGGCCTTATAAGACAAATCATCGGCCATTGCGAAAGCCGCTACGAATAACAGAATTAATGAGCTAATCAGAATTTGCCGCTTCATTCCTCTGTTTCCATATTATTCCTTGCGTGCGAGACCGACGCGGTTACAAGCAAGACAACACACACTAAAAACATCCCCCAGAACCATTGCCCTGGCGGAATTCCCACATCACTACACAGTGAATCGCTTATATCCATCAAGCAATACCAATATTATACTATAAAAGTGCACCTAATTTTCTAATTTGTTACACTTTTTTTCCAAAATTTTAAAAATACATAAAATTATGAATGCCTCTCAACGGGCTAAAAACGCTACAAATCGAATCCTGCAAAAAAAGCTGGAATAATTGCAAAAAAAACCATATAGCTACCACAAGTTTAAATATTGCTTTCCATTGCAGCAATTGCCTTATTTTCAGCTTCGTCCCGCAGAATAATGGTCGGTTTAACCAATATCAACAAAATCTGACTGTCCTTGATTTTGCTACGGTTACTAAACAATCGCCCAAGAAAAGGTATCTTGCTCAATACCGGAACTCCTGCTTCCGTTTCGACGTCAGCAGTTAATTTTTGACCGCCTAACAACAATGTCGCTTTATCAGGCACGCTCACACGCGTCTTAACTAGCGATGTTTCCGTATCAGGCAAGGGTACTTTGTAAGTCCCGCTAGTAAAACCGGCAGCCGTTGCCGATGCAGGCAACTGAATAGGATAGGTCTGCATACCAAGGAACTCCCGCATTACAGTTTCAATATTGAGTAACACATTCTTCTTGTCCGGCGTAATAATTGGCGTGACATTGAGAAGCGGACCAGAAACTATACTACGTTGTTCGTAATTTACATTCCATATTGGAATAGGAGGATTTTGGCCAAGCGTTTGCATAGTAATCTGAACATTGGCCGGATACCGCCTATATCTTAGAATCTGGAACGAAGCCATCTCTCCGCTTAAAACAGTAACTTTCGGAGCAGTCAAAGACTTTGCGTCTTTGTGAGCCTGAGTTGCTCTGAGAATTATGCTGACCTCGATGTCATTAAGAATTAAATTGCCATAACCTCCCGTGGCTTGCATCGCATTAATTCCAGATCCACCACCAGACGGGTTAACAGTCGGCGCCCAACTGCCGGCAATCCCCGTATCAGAGGGCAAAGTAAAATCTGAAGAAGCCTGTTTGACATCAATCAAACCCACTCTGCCTCCGACGTTAGCTTTAAAATCCATATCCAGGCCGATATCTTCAAGAAAATTCTCGCCCACCAGCAAGAACCTGGCCTCGATAGAAACCTGATGTCCAAGCGACTTACGCAATTCTTCAAGCATTTTTCCAACTGCATTATGAATTTCACGGGTTTGATGGATAACAAGCTTTTTGTGTTCATAAACTGTTATGGAACCCTCTCCCCCTTCACCAACCCAACTCGTCGGCGCAACGGTCTGCTGGATAAGCAGTACCAGATTATCGGCCCGCGTAATCGCCTCCTGGTTGAGCTGATCCCTGGTTATTTGCTCTTGCTGACCACCCCCCAGCTGTTCGGTACCTGCTTCGCCCTCTGTGGCAGCGGTGACAGTCCCACCAGTTTGTGCATAGAAATCAGCCGGTCGGCCAATCAAGTCGGTAATGTCATAAACCAGTGTCTCCATTTCGCTCGGAAGTGATTCTGCTGTTGCTATCGTAATTACTCCACCCGCGACAACGTAATTGATATTTGCAAATCCGCCCGAAACCGCCTCTAACAAAAGCTCCAACGCCTTTCTGAGTGGAACTGCCGATATCGGGTCCATATTTATCGCCGTAGTCCGGTCAATATCAGCGTTGTCATATAAATCCCGCCAATTGACGACTATCTTCAATGGGGGGGCCACAGCATTCTTTAATATCTCTATCGCTTCGCTAAAAGGCATCTCCGGCGTCAGTTGTGAAAGGTCCACGATTTCATCCAGTTGTTTATAGACAGCCGCATCAGCCGGGCTCCGCCCTATCGGCTCGTCTGGTTTGCGGAACGGACTGGCGACAATTTCCCGCCAATCCTTGGGATGCGTAAGCTCTTCGGCATATGGTACCATGGCCTCATCAGCCCCAACCAAAGTATTAACACGTTCCTTATTCGATTCTCTCTGCGTCTCCAATTGTCTGCGGAAGCTAATCATATCTTCCAGCGTCTGCTTCAGTATCAGTGCCTGGTTGTTCAACGGGTCGATGGCAAGCAGGCTTTCCAATTGACCAAGAGCTTCTACATAACGCTGCTGGCTCTGATAAGCAACCGCATTGTCCATCAGCTCGGCTACTCTCTTGCTCCTGTCAACCTCCATTTGTTCTCTATACTGGCGTTGTGCTTCTATCGCCTCTAATCGCTTCTGTTCCTGCAACTGCTGAGCCCTCGTGTCTTGCTCCTGGGCTATTTTCTCGGCCAGTTGTTTCAACTCACTGCTGTGTTGTCCAAAAAGCTCGTCTCCGAGGTCCATTTGGTATTCATTCACAACCCGTTCAGCTTGCTCTACCTCTTCTTTTGCCTTATCGAACTCGTCCTGACTTATGTAATTTTGTACTTTAGCAACAGCATCGCTAATAACTGCTCTTGCGTGGCTTCGCCGGATATCTCTTTTGCGATTAATCACTTCGATATAGGCGCCTTCAGCTGTTACCGCCTCAGGCACTTTTCCTTCAGGGGCAGCAGCAACCTCAAGCCCATTTGATTCCTGAACTACCCGCTGCTCGTTTGGTTCCTGAACTACCTGCTGCTTGTTTGGTTCCTGAACTACCTGCTGCTCGGCAACCTCATTAGGTTCTACCCCAACACCAAGTAATTCCTTTGAAATAGATTCGATAGTAGCCCCCAGTGTATCTTCAGCTTTTGCTTCAGTTGGCGCTGAAGGCTCGGTTTTCTGCGCCAAAACATCATCTATTTTCATCAGATAATCTTCTGCCGTCTCTCCCGGTGGTGCTGTCACTAAGTCACTTTTTGCTGCAACTTTAACAAAACCTTCCCGGGCTTTTTCAAGCTGACCTGCTTTATAAAACTCCACACTAAGGTTATAAAGCTCGGTGGTTTCTTTCTTCTGCTCATCTACCTGTTTGTCTAATTTTTCAAGCCCTTTCGTGATTAGTTCCTTCTCTGCTTTGGTTAAAAATTCACTGTCTTTAATCCCTTCAAGTTGCGCTTTGGCCTTGATTTGTTCGCCTTGCTTAACCAACTCATCAGCCGTCCGAATTGCCTCCAAGATATATTCTCTTTCGAGTATCCCCGCATGTGTCTTTTCCAAAAGCGCTGTTAGCTTCTCCTTCTCAGCATCAGTTAAATATTCCTGGTAGTCCTGCGCCCGAAGGAACGATTGTTTCGCGGCTTTGAAATAACCTCTTTTGTATTGTTCGGCACCAACCTCAATCCACCTTTGAGCTACCTGGCGGACTACCTTTTCTTTGTCAGCCTCGTTTGGCTGAGATGGTGTCACCTCCGACAGAGCTGTTGCCAGTGTTGTCAGAAACAAAAGAGATAACAAAATGACCAATAAAGGCTTTCGACCTGAAGATTTAATCAGAAATCTTACCTTGTTCAAGATTAACCTCCTCTAACCAAAAACACCCTCCTTGGCAGGCGCTTTTCACAAATTAACTTAACACAATACTTGCAACTACAACCACCTATTTAAGTTTGACTTATAATAGGCATTTTACAAAAAAATACGCTTATTTGCAAGAGAAAAATTTGACTATAGCCGATTGCCCGATAATATCAAACTTTAATTTTAATAAAATGGGAAAATGGCCTGTTAAAATAGGTAAAATAATCAAATAAAAGTGGTCCTTTTGCCGTAACGAGGCCCTTGGAGAAACGGCTGTCCAAAACAAACATAAAGTATATGAGACCAAAACCCCTAATATTAGCCATTGAAACATCCGGCAGGATAGGCTCGGTTGCAATAGCACTCGGAGAACAAATTCTCAGCGAAACACAGTTTTCCGGCCCGATGAGACATAGTGCAGAGATTTTCCCTGCTGTTCACGACCTGCTGGAGCGTTTCGGTCGAAAGCCCAAAGAAATCGAGCATATCTATATTTCGGCAGGCCCCGGCAGCTTCACCGGCCTGCGTATAGCAGTAACTTTAGCGAAAACAATGAACCTGGCAAACGCTGCAAAAATTATCGCAGTCGATACGCTGGACGTGATTGCCGCCAATGCAACTGACTATATATCCGACTTCGCTTGCGCTACGCCGGACAAGAAGGAAGAAAAAGTTAAAGGTTTAACCAGAATCGCTACAATCCTCGACGCTAAACGCAGTCAATTTTTCGTCGCGGTATACCAAAACAAGGAAGGCCGATGGGAAAAATCGACGCCCGATTGCCTGATGACGGCTGGGGAGTTCGTCGAGAATTGCGGCGGTAACTCTCGGCCGGTGTGGCTGTTGGGCGAAGGTCTGGTATATCATAAAGATAAATTCAAGGCCGATGGCATTCGCTTCTTAGACGAACGATACTGGAAGGCACGAGCGGAAAAAGTTTATAACCTCGGATGGGAAAAAGCCTTAGCAGGGCAATTCGCTGACCCATTAACACTGCAGCCGACCTATCTGCGCGGGGCCGATGTTAAAGAAAAATCAGGATTATCCTTTTAGGTAAAATAGGTAATGAATTAGTCGTTAGTCGATAGTCGCTGGTCGTTAGCTGGAGGAATCCGACAAAGCTGGTTTGCCGAGACAAGCCACCGGGGGCGGATTTTTAGGCGCAGGTTGCCTAAGTTAACATAGATTTTTTGGGCACAGGTTGCTCAGAATTCACCGGAACGCCTTATTCTACAGAGTATCTTTTTCCGTCCCCTTAACGCCCAGTTTCTTTTCGAGCTGCTTTATTGACTGCAAAATGATATATGTCTCATCATCTGTTTTTATGTCGCTCGTGATGCCGGTTTTCTTAAGCAATTCCGTCATCCTGTTTGATAAGTAAGATATTGTATTGGAAATATAAAACGGAAAATACCAGAAATATCCAAAGGCCAGTATAATGCACAGTGATGCTGTTACGGCCATGTAGG
>JBAPXT010000091.1:0-1911 GCA_049284355.1 Sedimentisphaerales bacterium | reverse complement strand
CCGTAGAGGTGCGCGGGCCGGTCGGAGGCGAGCATCCGCCGGAGCGCCGCGATCAATCGCAAGGCTACCGCGACGTGTGTATCGTGCTTATCGGCCAGGTTGTGCGTGAAAACGAATTTCGGTTTGGCCGCCGTCAGGAGCCTGAGGAGGTCCTCCGTCGGCCCGGCTTCCGCTTTATTTTTTACGATCCGACTTGGGTAATCCAGCAGCGCCTGCGCGGAATATTCCCCGAGTTGCGCCGCCTGTTTCTGTTCCCGTATCCGCACGGTGTGCATTTCTTCGTCGGTGAATTTCTCATACAGGCCGGCGCGCGGGGAGCCGCGCCCGTCGGTCACCACAACCCCGGTGAACCACTCGTCCGTCCGCCGATAACACTGCAGAATCGGCCCGACGGCCATGATTTCCAGATCGTCCTGATGCGCTGAGACCGCGAGGTGCGTGGTGCGCGCCATCGCCTCCGGTTCGCCGGTTCCATCCGGAATAAAAATTTCCGCCGTCGGGGATTGGAATTTCATGGTCAGCTCCTGGAAAGCGGCGTGGCGGGGAGGCTGGCGGCCGCCACCGACTGCCCCACGCGCCGGCTTTTTTCATCCGGCAATTGGATCGCGATCCGTTCAGCCAATTCCGGAAATTCCTTGTGCAGCACTTCGGTCGCTCCGCGGAGAAGCAGAGTCCCCCCCTCGCCCGAGGTGCACCGCCCGAGGATGAGCACATGCCGGATGTCGTAAAAATCGGCGTAGTGAGCGATGCCGTATCCGAGGTACGTTCCCATCGTCCGCCAGATCCGGGCTGCGCCTTCGTGGCCCGCCTCCAATTTCTCCTGCACAAACTTTAGTTTTTCGGCGTCGGTTACGTTCTGGGGAATCCCGATCCCCGCCGCGGGCGCCAGGCGGAATACGCATTGCTGGGAAAAATATTGCGAGCCGCAGCCCTTGTCCCCCGACCATTCATCTACGGGCGCGTCCGGCTGGTAATCCACTGGGGTAAAGGCCATTTCATTCACCCAGCCCAGAATCCGCCCGCCGGGATCCACATATCCCGTCGCTTCGCTCGAGCCGAGGGCGATCCCGAGGATCCCGGTTGCATTCAACGACATCGATCCCGCCAGGGCGGTCACGTCGCCGTCATTGATCACCTCCAGCGGCACTTTCCATTCGTCGCGGAGACGCAGAAACAGGTTGCGGATTTTCGGATACTCCCCGGCCGGGACGCTCCGGAAGAGGGAAGCCACCATCGGCCGGTTGTCGATGATTATGCCGGCCGAGCTCCCGCCGATCGCGTCCACCCGCGGCATTTTCGACGCCGCGCTGCGGAGCGCCTGGGTAATCTCCCGGTAATGGTAGTCCGGATCGGAATGTTTGCGGGGTTCCCAGATCACTTCCTCGCTGTACACCACCTCGCCGTCGATCACCGCGCTCACCTTGCGGTCGGAAGCCCCCAGGTCAAACCCGATTCGGCAGCCCTCCAAATGACGTCCCAGCGGTTTCCCTGTTTCGCGGGCCGGGGGCACGTCCGCTGCAGCGCACGCGATGATTTGCAGGGGCTGTTCGTAGACCTGCTCGCTGAAGAAATGAAAATCGAATTTCCGTTCCCCCGCCGGTGAATAGATCCGTCCCAACGCTCCGGCGATTCGGGCCGACCCGCCGATAAAAACGCGGAAGCCGCCGCGCTGCCACAGCAGAAATTTCAGGATGCGTTCGATGTACGGGAGGTTAGCCGCGGCCCGGGGGTGGCTCTAAGGGAAAATGCGGGTTTCGAAGCGGGAGAGCTCGCGGTTTTCCCGCTCCAGGCCGATCACCAGGGGCTCGCCGGCCGGCCCGAGTTCCTTGCGAAAATCCCGGTTGGCAAGCGCCGCCGGACGAAAACCCGGATCCAGGGGAGGGACGCAGAGGGGGGGTATGAGACGAAGTG
>JBAPXT010000090.1:0-7204 GCA_049284355.1 Sedimentisphaerales bacterium | reverse complement strand
GGACGAGGAAGAGCAGAAATATATCGAGCAATATATCTTCGATGGTGTCTGGCTTACACACATTGACTACCAAATCAAAGAAGTTAAGCGTTATCAAAAAGCTGAGCCGAATGAGCCGGTGGATGCCTTTGAATTGGTCAGCGAAAATTTTCCCATAATAGGCTTCAGCAGGGTGGAGGACCTTAAAAAAGAGTTTGAAATAGGGTTAGTCGAGAAGCAGGGGGGGGAAGCGAAGGATTTTATCCAGTTACATTTGAAGGTTAAGGCGGCTTCGATTTATAAAGATGATTATACTTCCATCGATTTTTGGGTTGATAAAGAATTGTATCTGCCGGCAAAAATAGTTGCCGTTTCTACCGAAGAGGATATTTATGAAATAAAATTTCTAAAGCCAGCCGTTAATAGGAAAATAGACAAAAAGATATTTGAGTTCGAAGTTCCCGAAGGCTTCAATGTTGAAATAGAAGCATTGAAGAAAAACGAAAAAGAAATGAGGGGAAGTTAGATTGAAGGAGTTAGAAAAATGGCAAAGGGGATAGTTATTTATTATTCGAGAAGCGGTAATACAAAAGAAATGGCGGAGATAATAGCGGCGGCGATGAATAAGGCGGGTTTGCCAACCGACTGCAAATCCGTCGAAAAGGTCAAGGCCGACGACCTGCTCAAGTATGACGCCATTGTCGTCGGCTCGCCGACGTATTACGGCCATATGGCTGGCCCCATCAAGCAGTTGTTCGACGAGATGGTCGGCTTTCACGGTAAGCTCGACGGCAAAGTCGGGGCGGCCTTTAGCAGTGCTGCAAATATCGGCGGCGGTAATGAAACCACGATTATGGGCATAATAGAGGCAATGCTCATCGCTGGAATGATTGTCCACGGCGACCCGCAAGGCGACCACTATGGGCCGGTATCTATCAATAAGCCCGACGACAGGGTTAAGCGACAATGCCAGCGGCGAGGGCAGAGAATCGCAGAATTGACCCAAAAACTGGCGTCTTGACAGGCAAAAAAAATATTTGTTTTTTTGCAAAAAAATGCGATTTTCTTTGACAAACCAACAATAGGCAGTTAAGTTTTTAGCGTTTTTAAGCTAAAAATAGCAATATTTAACTTAATAAAGTGGAGGTTCACTTTGATGCAAGAGTATGAAAACCTCAAAGCACTGGTCGCAGAAATCGAAGCTGACATCAGCAAAGCCGAAGGCGGAAATAAGGCAGCAGGGACCCGCGTTCGCAAGCAAATGCAGAAAGTTAAACAGGCTTCTCAGGCTGTTCGTAGCCGCATTCTTGAAATTAGGTCGGCTTAGCAAAAGCATCTTAAATATCTGCAAAAGCGGTTCGACTCTGCTCGCCACTTGCTGAACACAGTGCATAAATCTGTTCGGCTGTGGTCAAATGGTTATTTTGCCGAGAGCAAGCGGATATGAGCGTTCCGAATGCGCAGAGCGTTTCTGCATCGGGGTCAGTTATGCCACCTGCATTATTGTTCGATTTGACTCAAATAGACCTTACGGCAAAGCCTATCTTTGACAAAGAAGCGATTGGCAACATAAATCCCCAACGCTTTGAGATGCAGCAGCTTGATGGCATCCTTTGGTACGACAAAGAAAAAATGCTGGTTTTGGGTTATAAGGATGTAACGGATAACGAATTCTGGGTTCGTGGCCACATTCCGGGCCGGCCTCTGATGCCCGGTGTGATAATGATAGAGTCGGCGGCCCAACTGCTTAGTTTCTTCGTCAACGAGATAATGGAGGAGCGGATTTTCATCGGCTTTGCGAGTATTGATTCCGCCAAATTCCGTGCAACTGTCCAGCCGGGGCAACGGCTGTTGCTTTTGGGCAAAATCACAAAATTCCGCCCGGGGCGAAAATACGACGCTTATATTCAAGGCCTTGTCAATAATACAATGGTTTTTGAGACCGAGGTCTCTGGAATGGCGGTCTAATTTGTTCTGCGAGGGATAGTCACCAGGGCAAACGTGGCAGCCAATAATCTCAACGACATAGGTTCTCTACTCCACATCGATGGTTCGTTTCAGGCGGATGTCTGCGGACGAACCGCCCACCCGGAACTCGATTTTCCCTGTCTCCACCACGAAGGCGTGCCGGTCCACGTCCCAGTAAGCCAGTGATCTCGCCTGCAAGGATATCTCGACAGTCTTGCGTTCGCCGGGCCGGAGGCTGACTCGCCGGAATCCCCTCAGTTCCTGAATCGGACGTTCTACCCTGGACTTGAGGTGCCTGACGTAGAGTTGAACGACCTCGTCACCGGCCAGTTTGCCTGTGTTTGCCACGTCCACACTAACGGTGATCGAGCCGTCTCTTGGCAGGGTGCTGGCGCTGGTCCTTAGGTTTGAATACCTGTACGTTGTGTAGCTCAGGCCGTAGCCGAACGGGTAGAGCGGTTTGCCCTTGGAGTACATGTATGTCCGGCCGTGGCGGATATCATAATCCATCATAGGGGGCAATTGATCAAGCGACTTCGGCCAGGTCTGTACCAGACGGCCCGCTGGGTTGTAGTTACCGAACAGCACATCGGCCAGTGCATGGCCGTGCTCTTGGCTGCTGTGTGTCATGTGCAGAATGGCAGGTGCGTGCTCCTGTGTCCAGTTGATGGCATACGGAAAACTGGATATCAGCACCACAATGGTCTTGCGATTAGCGGCGTATATCTGCCTGATTAATTCCTCGTCTTCCAGCGTGATGGATTTGCGGTCTACCGCCTCCTTGCCTTCGCTGGGTACGGAGACCTTTGCCCATTCGCCGCCCGGAACACCGATTGGATTGTTGCCCACGCAGACGATGGCCACGTCCGCCGAACTCGCGAGCTTCACGGCCTCGCCGTTGTCGTTGTTCGTATCGCAGGTAACCATGATCTCAGGGCCGACCTTGTCCTTGATGCCCTTCAAAGGCGTTATGGCGTAAGGCGGCGTGCCGCTGTACCAGTCGAGCAGGACCTCATCAGCACGCGGGCCGACGACGGCGACGGACTTCAGCTTCGTCTTGTCCAGAGGCAACAGGTTTCTGGAGTTCTTGAGCAGCACGATGGACTCCTGCGTGACCCGTAGTGCGAGGGCCTTGTGCCCATCTGTGGTCCAAGGCTCCGGCTCGCCGGGTGCACCGATGCCAGCGTAGGGGTCGCTTGCGGCAGAGTCCAGCAGTCCCAGACGGATGAAGACCCGCAGCGTGCCTCTGATAACCTTGTCAATGTCCGCCTCGGTCAGGCGATTTTCCTCCAGAGCGGCAGTGACGGCATCGGAAAAGGCCCTGTCCAGAAATTGATTGATGCTGGCCTTGACCGCACCGGCGGCGGCCTGGTTGGCGTCCGGGTAGTAATACTGCGGCCTGACGAGGTTGGAGAAGGCACCGCCGTCGGTACAGATGATGCCGTCCACACCCCATTCCTTGATAGCCACGTCATTGACAACCGGATGCACGGTGCATGGGATATTGTTGTACAGGTTGTAGGCCGTCATAAAGCAGCGTGCCCCGCCTTCTTCAAAGCCCATGCGGAAGGGCACCGAGTAGTATTCGCGGAAGAGCCGTTCGTCGAAATCCGAGGACGTCTTGCTTCGGTCGTCCTCGTTGCTGTTGGCCAGGAAGTGTTTCAGCAGCGAGGCGGTGAGCCAATATTTAGGGTGGTCTCCCTGCAATCCCTTGATGAAAGCCGCGGCCATAGTTCCGTTGAAGAATGGGTCTTCACCGTAGCATTCCTCGGTCCGGCCCCATCGCGGGTCGCGGCCCAGGTCCGCATTGGGCGCTCGCACGATCAGTCCGCCGCGATGGTATTTCTCACTTTGGAACATGTAACGGACCTCATACCCTTCCACTGCACCAGCCTGCTGTATGATGTCCGTGTCCCACGTCTCGGCCATGCCGATGGCCTGGGGAAATATCGTGGTGGTAACGGGGTCTCGCTGTCCCCAGTTGCTGGGACCGCCCCGGGCCAGGCCGTGAAGTCCCTCTACATGGCCCATCCACCGGATGCCTAACCGCGGAACACCCGGCCTGGAACTGAGAAATGCGACCTTTTCCTCCCGTGTCATCAGCGAGATGACGTTGTTGACCCGTTCCTCAATTGGCAGGTTGGGGTCCTGGAATGGATACTGGGCCTGTGCGGAAACCCGCAGGGTAATTGCAAGGAAAAGACACGCTCCCGACAACAAGTACGGTTTCGATTTCATATGGCGAAGTAAGAGAATGTGCCGGTCGCGTGACCGAAGGCGAAGCGCCAGCCAAAGTCCATGACTTGGGCGGCACGGGTGAGCGAACCGGCGGCCAGAAAAGTTACTGCTGCAACAATGAGTAGGTTTTTTGATACGATTCTCATTTTGTTTTCTTCCAAATATATACTCACTTCAAAAGGTTGTAATGCTCATATCAAAAGCCTTACTCAATCAGCATTTTTCATTCTTTTTGTGAAAGAACCTCTGTAGCGGTTACTCGAACCGGTACACATTGTACGTTCGCGGCTGGTGCAAGACTTCGAAGACCGTGGTATCGCCGTTCACGTAACCGCGCACCTCACGATCGGTTCTGAGGTCAAAGAGTTTCGCTCCCGCTTTCTTGATGACGATGTTATAGCGAGCGGCGTAGGGCAGATAAGACTTGGCGATGAAGGTGTTGTTGTTGTACACGAACAGGCAGATTTTGGCCGGGCTGTCCAGATACACCGGAATATCGCCCATCATATCCCGACGGATCTGGGAGAGTATCGGCTGCGGCAGGTGGTACAGATCGTCGAAGCTCTCCGGAATGGTGAGGATGTAGAACCGGCCCTTCTTCAGTCCCCGCACCTGCAGCAGCAGGGAGTAACGGTTGTTGTCCTTGTAAACGCCCTGGGCGATTTCTTCCGCGTCCACCAGGCCGTAGGCCAGCTCCGGAATCGGGATTTCGCTATCAGAGAAGTAAATGCCCGAGGGCTCGGAATCCATGACTTCCCGATACGTGAATTTGTTCACGGGAACCGTCCGTCCGGTGTATTCTGCCTCGACGACCTTCTCGATACCCTTGCCTTGCAGCGCCTTGTACAGGCCAGAGGTGACGATGACCGTCTTGTCGTCGTTCAACTGCTTCCAGATCTTGCTGACGATGTTCGGGTCGGACTTCGCCGCTTCCGTCAGGAGAATCGTCCCGGCCTTGTCCGGAAATTCCGGATAGATATCCATCGGCACGCCGATCATCCCGAAGTAATGGTGCAGGTACATTTCGCCGGAGCAGTTGTAGGGTTTGTATGTGGCGACGCCGTAAGGCTCGCCCAGCTTGCCGAGGAACGCGTCAACCTTCTCGAAGGTGTCGCCCGCTGCCGCCGCCAGGATGCTCGTGATCTTCGACGTCCCGTCCGCTTGGCGCAGCGTCTCCAGCAGGTTGCCGTAGCACCAGTGGGTAACCTCCTTCGGTTTGGCGAACAACGTATCTTCGATCTGCTCGGTGTACCGGTTGAACCTCTGCCGATCACCGGGGTCAAACCATCCGCCGCCAAATTTACCCGGCTTGATGTGCTCGAAGTAGCGCATGATGCCGTAGCTCTGATACGGCTGAAGGTGCATGTTGCTGTTTTCCCCGTCGCGCGTTTCCGTGCCCGCGTATATCATGTCGAACGCCTTGGGCTGCGCCTCGAGGTTGTATCCCGCGAACTGGTATTGCTCGTACCAGTTCGGCGGCTTGAATATCAGATTGACCTTGGGGTTGACGCTCTTGGCGTTCTTGACAACGAGGTTCTCGCCAACCTCCTTCATGACCTTCAGGCGGTAATCGGTCCAGCTCATGTCGCCCTTGGCCTTCTGGCAAAGCTCGCAGCGGCAATTGAATATCCACAGATCGTCGAAAATGATTTCGTCGAAGAGGCTGGCCGTGTAGGCCACAATCTTGCGGAACCGCTCGCGGTCCTCAGGGTTCGAGTAGCAGAAGCCGGTGAGGCGGTCGCCGGGCCGGCCAGGACTGGTGCACATCAGGCCGCCGGACGTCTTGATGCCCTTGCTCGTGAAGAACTCCTTGACCTTCCGCACATCGGCTTCCGCCGTTGTCTGGCCATCCCGGTAGGTCTCCAGCCACACCTTGTCCACCTTGATGGAACGGCTGATGACGTTCCAGCTTTCCTCCATCCATTGAGGATCGGACGCCATGTGGCGCATGTCCGCCAGCTCAACGAAGAGCGCGACATTGAAGTTCTTGTAGCCGCTCGTCACGGCGGAGCGTGCCGCAGCCGGATTGGTGTTGGCCGCAGGCTGGGTTTCATTCGCTGCCGTCGCGAACACAGTTGCCTGCGTAAGGACAATCGCAGCCAAAACGATGAATTCAATCGATATGCGGGTTCTCATTTTGAAGTACTCCTTTGTAAAGCGACAAAGAATAAGAGGATTCTATAGTATTTAAGACGAAAAACCGAATAGCCCCAAGGGGATTCGAACCCCTGTTGCCGGGTTGAAAACCCGATGTCCTGGACCTGCCTAGACGATGGGGCCGACCATTTTTTTATTCCATATTGATGGCTTCGACGGGGCAGGCGTCAACACAAACGCCGCAATCAACGCAGGCGTCGATACTTACGACTGCCTTATCGCTATCCATCTTTATCGCCTCACTCGGGCATTCTGGCACACAGGATTCACAACCTGTGCATTTTTCCTTGTCTACTTTAGCCGGCATTTTCATAACCCTTTCAAAAAGCTTGTCCGCCATTCCGTTTGGCGGGCTTGCCCGCCGCAGGTGGGATGGCAGAAACGAATTAAAACTTACCAGATAAAAGACGAAATGTTACAAAATTATGTTCGTATTACAATATAAATTTTTTTCGAGGCCGGTTTTTGAGGGTTTACCCGCCACTTCGTTTGGAGGGCTTGCCCGCCACTCTGTTTGGAGGGTTTACCCGCCGCAGGCACTCGACAAAATTTTATATTCTTTTCAAGGGCTTGCGCTTCTTCTCAGGATACCTCCTCTTTATTGCTCCTGCAACCAAAACAATCAAAATTAAAGCAGCAATCGCAATGGCTGCCACGGCAGTTACGCCAATCTTTAATAATATAAACATACGCACCTCACTAAAAAATTGATATGGAGTTATTCCTTTATTTTATTGGCCGGCCGCTTACTTCGTCGATTTCCTTCATCTTCGGTTTTCCAAACTATTTGCTCTCTATGATGGCGATTTCGTCGGTGGTCAGGGCAAGAAGGCGTTTATTTTTTCGGTGTGGTGTTCTTTTG
>JBAPXT010000089.1:0-2899 GCA_049284355.1 Sedimentisphaerales bacterium | reverse complement strand
TGTCTCGCCATAGCCCTTTGGCGACGGCGGAAGCGAAGGCGGAAACCCCATAGGAGAATCTCTATCAACTACGAACAATGAACTACCAAAAACAAACCCAAACAAAGCCAATTTCGGGCCGCCGGGCTGTTTTTCGGGCAGTATAGGGCAAAAAAATTTACAAAAATATGTAAAATTTGCTTGACATAGAGTATTGTATAGCTTACATTATGTTCGATATATGTTACATAAGTTAGGAGAATCAGATATGAATAGGTGGCAAAAAATAGCGGTTTTTAATTTGGTGGCGGATGGTATCTCTATCCTCTTAATGGTCATTGCTGTAGTCAGCCTGCATGTGCACTTTCATTTAAGCTGGTCCAGGTCGGCACGCGGTTTACTATTTATATTTGTGGCTGCGATAGCGGCGTGGGTGTCGCCTTTCATTTTCAAAAAAAGCCCCGGCGCAGTGGCATACGACGAAAGAGACAAGTTGATTCATCTAACAGCGATTCTAATAGGTTTGGCAGCATCATTTTTGTGGTTCAGTATAACAGGTTCAGCATTTGCTTTTCTGTTTGAGCCGGAGATTTTCAAGACACTGGGTCTGCCGGTAATGATTTTTGGCGGAGCATTTGTAGTCGTAATACTTCAGTCGGTTGCGTTGCTTGTCCAGTACGGCTGGAGAGGTAAAGGAGAAAAATTATGAATAGAGTGCAGAAAGTAGCGTGGTGGATGATGATTTGGATATCGGCAGGGGTCATTCTTGCTGCGATTGCAGTAGCGGTCATGTCTTTAGTAATGGGTTTGCCGTGGTCGATAGCCAGGGTCGGCTTTGGATTTATAGGTATAGGCGGGTTTGGCGGACTGGCGCCTCTGATTTTCAAAAAAGACAAAGGTAAGATAACGTGCGACGAGCGAGACCGACTAATCAATACCCGAGCAACCATGGCTGCCTTCGCGTCGGCTTATTTAGTAACGGGCCTTGCGTGTATGCTGCCGTTCTTCATACTGGGGCCTGCGGCAACAATCCCCGTGATGTGGCTGCCGAGTATTTTTATAGCAGCGGGTTTGACTACTTTCCTTGTGCATTCGATAGCGATACTGGTTCAATACGGCTGGGGAGGCAAAGATGGCGGACAGTGAAATCAAAAATCAGATTCGCAAGCTTCGGTTTGAAAATGGCGAGATGACGCAGCAGGAGTTGGCCGACAAAGTAGGCGTAACTCGTCAGACCATCCTTGCTATTGAAGCAGACAAATATTCACCATCGCTTACTCTGGCGTTTAAAATAGCTAAGGCCTTCGGCTTGCCATTAGAAGAGGTATTTCAATATGAACAGAATGACCTGCAGCCCCCGCGATAACGTAACTATTCGAGGTGTATGGCGTTGTTTCGGCGGTCGGCATCGAGGCTGGCTTTCTTGATGATATCGTAGAGTTTACGGGGATTTCGTATCTTTTCAAAAGCGAACTCGGGGTCTGTTTTGTCAGTCGTCATTAATACCACCGTGCCTATGCCAACAATGCAGTCGAGCAGGTTTCTGCGAAGTTTCATATCAATCACTCGAAACATATCCAAGTTATCCACTTTCCTGTCGAGAAGTCCCCTGTTCCACTCGATTCGGTCGGTGGAAACCTCATAACAGGTGGTTTTTAGCCGGGCCATCTTTATCAGAAGCATAAGCATAACGAGTGTCGCAAGGCCAAGGCCGGCAATAATTCGATACCTGTGGACCAGTAAAAGCGGAGGTTCGCTAAGTACAGGTCTTGATGGTTCTTCGGCTGAGTCTTCAGCGATTTCAGAGTCCGATGCCGGTTCTGTTGCTGTATCACCGGGGGGTGACGTAACCACAGGTGAGGCAAAGAGTTCGGATTGTTGAAGGATTGAGAGGTCTTCGATGGGATAAACAATCAGGAAACCTGCCAAACCGAGGAAAATAAGCCCTTTGATTACCGCAGAGGTCATTGCCCAGAGGGAGGGTTTGCCTACGAAGAGGATGCTGTCGGCTGGTTTTTTGTCATCGGCAGGCTGAGAATTCGAAGTAGGGTCGGCTTGTAAGGCCTTGGCTCTATTAGTGTTAAGAAATTCGTTGCAGTAGCGGCATTTGATTGCGGCGGCCTGGATGGTCTCGGCGCAAAAGGGGCATTGCTTGGTTTGCGGCTGATTGAATGTAATAGTTTCCATCTGATATATATCGGAGATTTATCGAAAATTATAGAAAAAATAAAGGTGTTAAAATAGGCAGTATGGGCAAAACAGGTAAAGAAAAATTGTGAAAAATGGAGGTAAAATTTTCATATAATGGTCTGAAAAGGGTCAACGGCGCGTCTGCCTTCGCTGATGCTTCGGCGGACAAGATTGGGTTTGTTTGGGTTTGTTTCGCATAATTTGTTATTTTTGATTGATTTTCAGCCACAAAGGCACTGAGGCGCGAAGGGAAATTAACCACAGATTTCATGGGTTGACACAGATTTTGAGATGCTGATTGCGCAGGTTACGCAGAGGAATTTTAGTCAGCTTTGTGTACTCGGCGGTGGTTTTTCTCGATGCGAGCATCTGCGGAAACCAGCCGCCTTCGTCCACCGGGTCATTTTGCAATGCCCCATTTGTGAAGCTGACTAAAAAGCATTGAATATCTCTAACTGATATGATTGACACGGATTCCTTCGGACTTCGTTATTAAGCCGACCAAATAAACTTCTGCTCTTTTTCATATCCGCCTTCGCTTCCGCCGTCGCCAAAGGGCTATGGCGAGACAAGCAAGCTTCGGCGAGACAGGGCGTTTAGAAATAATACCTCCCCCTTGTTATTGATTATTGATAAATGATTATTTATTATTGGTAATTCCTCTAAAGAGTTTCCGTTTCGAGAACAGACTATCGTTCTCTCATAATTGGACGAACCTGCGCGTTTGATG
>JBAPXT010000088.1:0-1849 GCA_049284355.1 Sedimentisphaerales bacterium | reverse complement strand
CATTAGAGACATAATTGCCTATTATTGTTTCTGATATACCTCACATAAAGGAAAAGGTTCAATATGAACCTCCTCAAGAAATGATAAATCGGATTGTTATATTATGAATCTGAAGAGCATACTTTTTCGTTAGACAGGTAATTCAATCAAGACGTTAGTACCATGATTGGTTTCTGACTTGATAGTAATGTTACCACCCAACAAATGTGCTCGTTCTTTCATGCCCATTAAACCCAGTCGTCCTTCTCTTGATAATTCACCCCAATCACCAACAGGTTTAAAGCCCTTACCGTTATCCACAATAGAAATATTGATTTTTTCGTTGGCATATTCTACATTCACGTCTACCTGTGTCGCAGCGGCATGTTTTTGAATATTTCTTAATGCTTCCTGAATAATACGGAAGATTGCCAGTTCCACATGCGGTGCCAGCCGCCGTTCTGTACCGGACACCGTCAGTTTCACAGGTATGTGGGTGCGCTCTTCCATATTACCGGTGAGCCAACGTATTGTTGCCAGAAGACCGAGGTCATCTAACAGCGGTGGGCGTAAGTCCTGACTGAATCGGCGCACTCCCTGTGACACGGTTTTAATTTGTTCGACCAGACTTTTCAAGAAGGAAGATGTATCTGTTGGAAGATTGGAAGAGCCGCGAACAAAATTGTCTACCTGCCTTGTTAACGCGTATAAAGCCTGGGCAGTATCATCGTGTAAGTCACGTGCAATCCGATTTCTCTCCTCCTCCTGGATACGGGTAATCTGTTGGATGTAGTGTCTCAGGTTATCCTGCATACGCCGTTCTTTAGTAACATCACGCGCCACATGTTCGAAAACCGGAGGATCATCACCATGTTTGACAAGATTTGATGATATCATCAGGATTACTTCGGTTTTATCGTTTCTAATCAGTTTTTGCTCGTAAGGTTGCGGGAAAGGTTGGCTTAATAAAAGGCTTTTACGCACATTGCGTGCGTTGGCCAATTCTTCCGGCGAGAGAAATTGCCTGATATCGGTTCCGATTATCTCTTCCAGAGTATCGCCCATCAATTCTGCGGAAGCTCGATTTGCCTCGATTAATTTGCCGTTTAAGTCGGTTACAAAAATAGCATCACTGGCCAACTCAAATAAACGCCGGTATTTTCCTTCTGACAGGCTCAATTGCTTCGTTATCTGCCGTTGAATTCCATATAGGCGGGCATTCTCAATAGCTACAGCAATTTCTCTGCCGACAGAGGTCATCAGATCCGTATCATAACCGGTATATTGCCGGGGACGGCGAGAACCGATGCAAATTACACCACTAATCCGTTCCTGAAAAACCATGGGAACCACCATTTGGACCTGGATTCTCATTTTCTGGAAGGCATCATCTCGCTTTTGGACACTGCTTTTAGAATTCTCGACGAGCATAGTTCTACCGGTCTTGGCGACTTCTCCATAGATGCCTTCACCTATTTTTAAACGCTTCATTTCGGAGACGAATTCCTCGGAAACGCCCTCGTACGCCACTAAATCCAGTTCTCCTGTAGTCTCGTCCGAAACAAACAGCAAAGTGAGTTCCGATGACATCAACTCGCTGACCAGATGCACCGCCTTATCAAACACACCTTTCAGTTCGAGCGAACCGTACAATGTTGCCGAAATTGCGTTAAGCATCCCAAGACGTTTTTCGCTGATGGTAAGACCTTCTATATTGTTCTGTAGTATACGGCGTGTCTTTTCCAGTTCAGCCACCACATTATCTGCTCTTTTCTTTTCTTTGTTTTTTGACCATATCAGGAAACATATAACTACACCCACAAGCGCCATGGCGGTGGTTTCCAGAATGGCATCGGTAGTTGCGGGAGAA
>JBAPXT010000087.1:0-13844 GCA_049284355.1 Sedimentisphaerales bacterium | reverse complement strand
ACGCAGAGCCAATCTTCTTAAACTCCACGAGCGAGCGATTCAGTTTGAAGGTTTTGCCAGCAGTGCCGGGAGGCCGTCGTTAGGGCGTTTTGTTGAATTTGTCGAGGAGCTTCAGGAGATAGGGCAGGACTGGGCACCAGCTGAGCCGGACAGCTCGGTCGAAAATGCCGTGCGGATTATAAGCGTTCATAAGAGCAAAGGGCTCGAATTTCCAGTTGTTTTCTTAGCTGAGCTGGATAGTCAGTTCAATAAGAGGGACATTCAGGAAGATTTTCTTGCCGATGTCAATGATACGTTAGGGCTGCAGATTATCGACCGTAAGTCGAATACCAAGCTAAGCTCGCTTGCCCACCAGATTATCGCAGAGAAGAAATTAGCCACGGCCTTGGCGGAGGAGATGCGTATCCTTTATGTTGCAATGACACGTGCGAGAGAACGGCTTATTTTAAGCGCTTCGGAAAAGAAAAAGCACTGTCAGGAAATTATTTGTGATGGTTCTTTCTTCGGCGATGAGCCGATTAGTGATTGGCAGCTTCGGCGATGTCAAAGTCCACTGGAGTGGGTTCTCTACGGACTTTCCGACCAGAAGAGTTTGCACGAGGTCTTTGAAACAGGATTGGCGGCAGGGGGGAATGATGATTTGTTCAGCGTAAAACTTTACGGACAGAGAGAACTTGAAGGGCTTTGCAGGTATATCCGCAAACTAAAGGATAGGAAGAGTCATCGAACTGAAGTAGCTGTAAGAAACGCACAGGCAAAACCAAGAGAGGCAAAGCTGCTATCGCAAGTAAAGAAATCTTTGGCGTGGCGATACCGTTTTGGCGATACGCATCTTTTGCCCGCCAAACAATCGGTAACACAACTGACACATCGAGAGGACGAATACGTAAAAATTGATTATTCGAGGGTACTTGAGCGAAGACCAAAAGCGGTTTTGTCAGCGGAATCGGCGGAGGTTATCGATGGGCGGATGATTGGGACGGCTACGCACCTTGTGATTTCGCAGTTTGATTTAGGCAAACCCGTGACAAAAGAAGCAATCGAGGAAACAAAAGAAAAACTTCTAACTGACGGAGCAATAACGAAACTGGTGGCCGAGCATATTAACAGCGATTCGATAATCGCATTTTTTGAAGGCGAGTTAGGCAAAGCAGCTCTTGACGATAAAAATACTGTTTACCGTGAGTGGCCATTTACTTTTGCTGTTGGAGCGTCGCAGCTGCAGCCGGAGGTAAGTGCTGATGAGACCATCATTGTTCAGGGGATAATTGATTTACTCATCAAAACGCCAAAAGGCCTCCTGGTTGTTGATTTCAAGACTGATGATGTAACTGCTAAACAAACTTCCGAGCGAGCGGAACTTTATCGTGAGCAATTGGAGGTTTACGGCAGGGCGGCGGAGGCAATATTAAAAGCCGAAACAAGCGGTAAATGGCTGTACTTCCTAAGGCCGGGGTGTGCGGTTAAAGTTTAGCTGATGGTATATTTCGCGGTTTTCTCATTTGCACTTGTCTGTTGATTTTGTATCTGTATAATTAGGCCTTTTTGGCAGTCAGAGAGCAGTATAAAGGGTTTTTATGGAGAAGATGTAAAAATGGCAAAGGCGAATGCAGTAGTTGGGCAATCGGGCGGGCCGACAGGGGTAATAAATGCGTCTTTGGTCGGCGTAATCGAAGAAGCAAAAAAACATCCGGAAATCAAAAATCTCTACGGTGCGGTCCACGCAGTAGCGGGAATGGTCAAAGATGAATTTATAAATTTGAAGAAATTATCGCCGGCCCTGATAAAAGACCTCGCCGCTTCGCCGTCATCGGCGCTTGGTTCCAGCAGGGACAAGCCGGACGAAGAATATTGCGCTAAAATTCTTGAGGTTTTCGAGAAGCGCGATATCAGATACTTTTTCTACATCGGCGGCAACGACTCGGCAAATACTGCGCATATTATCAATACAATAGCGACCAAGAGCGGCTATGAACTGCGGGCGTTCCACATACCCAAAACCATAGACAACGATTTGCTGGTAACCGACCATTGTCCGGGGTATGGGACGGCAGCGAAATTCGAGGCGTGTGCGCTGATAGGAGATGACTTGGACAATCGCTCATTGCCGGGCATAAAAATCGATGTGATTATGGGCAGGCACGCCGGCTTTTTGACCGCTGCCACGGTTTTGGGCAAGCGGAGAGACGATGACGGGCCACATCTGCTTTATTTTCCTGAAAGAGGCGTTTCAATGGACAAATTCCTCAGTGATATCGAGAGCGTGTACAAAAAACTCGGGCGATGTGTCGTTGCGGTAAGCGAGGGAATCTGTGATGCCGACGGTGTTACGTGGACGGAAAGAATTATTCAGCAGCAGGAAAGGGATTCGCACGGCAATATACAGCTTTCCGGAACGGGGGCACTGGCGGATTATTTAGCGGCGCAGGTCAGAGGCAAGTTAGGCATAAAACGGGTGCGAGCCGACACGTTCGGGTATCTGCAGAGAAGTTTTGCCGGACTGCAGTCATCGGTCGATGCCAAAGAGGCATGGCAGTGCGGCAGAATTGCTGTGAAATTTGCAATGAAAGAGAACAGCGGCTCGGTCGCAATAGAGAGAATCGGCGGCGGGAAAAAATACGCAGTTAATTACTTCCGCACCGAACTGAGCAATGTTGCGGAAAAAACAAAGCCAATGCCCGATGAGTTTATCAACACCGAAGGCAACGGTGTAACGGAGGCCTTTGTCGAATATGCGATGCCGTTGACAGGAGGAGTGCCGAAGATCGCTTATCTCGGAGGTTATCCGAGAGTTTAGCAGCCCAGCGGAACTCCTGACTTTTTCTATTCTCTTTTACTTAGTTATTGACACTTTGAATATCGCTGGATAAACTGCGCTTCAGATATTGTGACGGGACGAACAAGACGGTAGTTTTGTACGTAATTATATAAATTTTTACAATCTTATAATGTACGAGTTAATATCGAGAGTTGAGTTCATTGGAAAACAAGGATACTCCCAGAGGGAAAGATGCGTAGTCTTTTTCTCAAGGGGAGCATATATTTTTAAGGAGAATTGACTATGGTAAAAAAATTCGTGATAGTTCTGGGCGTGGCGGCTGCATTTATGGCTGCGAATGTTTTCGCTGCCGGTGCGGAGGCCCCTGTAAAACCGAAGAAACCCGAAACTGCTCCTCACATGGCAGCTACCGTAAGGGTGGAAGGAACTGTTAGTGTTACCAAAGACGCTAACGATGTTGTCACTTCTATAGAGATTACCACCGCCACTAAGGCCGTCTATCATGTTACTCTCGACAAGAAAGGGAAAGAACTTGGCAGTCTCAACGGCAAAGAAGTTGAGGCACGGTGTGTGATTACCGAGAAGGATAAACAAAAATGGGTTACGGTTCACGAATTCCGGCCGATAGAGAAGAAGAAAGAGACCCCGAAAGAGACGCCGGCGGCAAAACCAAGACCCACCCCTCCGAAGCCCAATAAATAATTCTTTACAAGGGTTTAGTGGAACCACCGCTGGATGGGGTTCCAACGGTGGTTTTTGTATAAATAGGCCTGTGATGACCCTTTTTGGGAGTTAGGCAGCGCAGAACGCGGCCTCTATGTGCCGAGAAGAGAAGGTAAGGAGCCGTTTTGATTTTTTTTCTTAATGACTGACCAGGAAAAGGCTCATGACCTTCTTTTTTCTTTTTATGAACGTCCTTAACGTCCATAATGTGTTTTTTACTGTTCTCGGCTCTCCCGTAAGCTATATCGAGTTCTCGGCCACCCTTTTGATTGCTGTCTACGTTTTGCTTATTACCCGAAGGATTATCTGGGCGTGGCCTTTGGGAATAATTACTTTCGCACTTTTTGCCGTCTTGTTCTATCAGGTCCGTCTCTATTCCGATTTTTTCGAGCAGTTCTATTACATCGGCAACTGTTTCTACGGCTGGCATAGCTGGAAAAAAGCCGGGGACGAAAAAGAAATAGATATATCTTACGCCACAGGCAAGGCCCGGCTTACAGCTATCCTGATAATAGCGGCAGGGGGGACGCTTCTGGGATTTGTGATGAGCAGGATTCATATTTATCTGCCTCACCTGTTTCCACAATCGGCTGTTTATCCCTATATCGACGCTACCGCCACGGTGATGGGGTTTGTCGCAGCGGCATTTTCGGCACAGCGAAAAATCGAAAGCTGGTGTTTGTGGATTTGCGTCAATGTCATTTGCATCGGCTTGTATTACGCGAGGGACGTAAAATTTGTTATGCTCCTTTATATATTCTTTCTGGCTTTGGCAGTTAACGGCCTGATTACGTGGGGCAGGGAACTGAGACGGGTAAAAAGCGGATAGTTGTTTTTGAATAGATCCCTCGACTACGCTTCCGCCGTCGCTTCCGTCTTCGCTAAAGCTTCGCCGGACAGGAAAGCTATGGCGGACAGGCGGGACAAGAATTGGCTTTGTTTGGGTTTGTTTTGACCAAGTGTCCAATCTGCATTTTTTGTTGTAATTCATTATTTTCATTGAGGTTATAAGAAATTTGACTTTGTCCTAAATTGGCTTTGTTTGGCATAATTAATGTTTTTTTGATTGAAATTTCCGGTCAGCGCAAAAAATCTCTGTATGGCCACAGAGGGCACAGAGAACGCAGAGAAATAAATTATAAACAGTATTAATTTGTTATTGGAAGCCGCTCATTAGTAATTCCTCTAAAAGAGCTTACATTTCAAAATTTGCCACTAAGACATCAAAGCACGAAGGAATTTTCAGCCACAGAGAGCGCAGAGGACGCAGAGATTTTAGCCAGCTTTGTGTACTCGGCAGTGGTTTTTCTCGATGCGAGCATCTGCGGAAACCAACTGTCTTCGTCCACAAGGCCAAAAAAATGGCCTTCTTGTGAAGCTGGCTAAATAAATCTTTGCTTTTCTTCATATCGTTTCGAGAACAGACTATCGTCCTCTCATAATTGGGTGAACTTGCGCAAATTGGTCGAAAAAAGTGCTCGGTTTTAGGTCCTTGATTTCCGTAACTCGAGGTAAGGAAGGAAATTAAAATTTTTGAGGTTTTGCTGTTTTTACCTCTCAGCTACCATCGCTTTTGTGCGCGCGAAGCGCGGAAGATGGAATTAGATCCCTCAGCAGGGCTCGGGACCTCCGCTGCGCTCCGGCCTGCGCTTTTGATTGATTTTACAACACCGCCAATTCTTTAATTCGCCAATTTTCCATCTTCCATTTCTATTGTTCTGTCGAAGGCATCTAACGCTCTGTGATCATGGGTAACGACAATGACACCGGCGTTTTGCTCGTGCGCAACTTTACGGAACAGTTCCATAACCTGTCGGCCGCGAACACTGTCAAGAGCCGCTGTCGGCTCATCGGCAAGAATCAAACTTGGACGGTTGGCCAGAGCCCGCGCAACTGCCACCCTCTGCTGTTCACCGCCGGAGAGCATGCTCGGCAGGTATTCTGCCCTTTCCGCTACGCCAAGATATTCGAGGAGTTCCATCGTGCGATGACATGAGACTCTCGCCGGCTGGTCATCAATCTCCATCGCAAGACGGACATTTTCGTCAGCGGTAAGAAACGGGATAAGATTGGCCTTTTGAAAGACAAATCCAAGTTTCTGACGGCGAAAACGGCGGACATTCACTTTAGCCTGATGGTTGTCAAAAACAAGTGTTCCACTAATGACAATTTGTCCCGTATTGGGCGGTCGAATAAGCCCCAGCAATGTCAGCAGTGTTGTTTTACCGGCGCCGCTTGGTCCAATCAACGCCACAATCTCGCCTCTGCTGACCTCAACTGTAACATCCTGTACCGCGACAACTTCTGTATGTCCGCTACCGTATATCTTTGTCAATCCCACAGCCTGCAAAGCTAAGTTATCGTGCGGTTGGTTCATGACAACACCTCACCGGGGTCGGCACGTATAGCTCGCCAAATCCCCAATATACTGGCGAGGATTGAAATAACGAGCACAATTAAAGCCAGAATATACAAGTCGCTGCGCACCAGAACAACTCGTCGAGGAAAGTAAGGGAATATCCATTGCCCTAAAAGATACGCGATACAAAAGCCGATGCTTCCTAACAAAAGAGCCTGTTGTATTATCAGCCCCAGTATTACTGAATTCCTTGCACCTATAAGCTTCAGCATAGCAATATCGTGCAGTTTGTCAATGGTTAGTGTATAAAGAATCAACGCCATAATTACGGCTGAGACAATTAGCAACAACACCCTGAATAACCCCAACTGCTTGCGGGAACGTGCTACAAAGCCTCGCAAAAGCAACTCTTTCTGTCCATTCTCCGTATACACTGAGACATCCGGCCAGGCTTCGATTTGTTTAGCAACTGCATCAATATTGTAGCCGTGTTTAATCTTGACTAAAACAGCGCTTATCATGAAGGTGCCTAACGCTGGTATTCCTGAACTGAGACCGCCGGCCTTTTCGCTCATTTGAGGCTGGGTTTGGCCGAGGTCGATATAGAATAAACGATTCACGCGAGCCGTTCTCTCAATACGAATCGATTCGGGCGACATGTCAAACTGTACGGCTTGTGCATCGGTTAGTGTCATAAATACCATTGAATCGCCCGACGGTGAGGTCAGGCCTTTTGTCAAACCTGCTACAGTATAAACATCTTTTCCTAACGCGAGTTTATCTCCCGCCTGCAATCCTGATGATTTATCGGCCACCATCTCATAATGAGCTTGTCCCAAGGTTCTCCCCGCTGCTATCGGCAGCCAGATTCCGCGATCTGCAGGCCAGTCCAGTCCCTGAATAGTTAGGCGCAGAGGTTTTCCTCCATAACTACGCTGTATCGTATAAGAGACAAATCCGTATGAAGTTTCAACGCCGGGAACAACCAATGCACGGTCTGCCAAATCGCGAGGAATGCGAGAAAGTTCCGCAAACGGTCCGCGAGTGTTTTTTTGAACGACCCACAAGTCCGCCCCGATACGATCGACAATCAAAGTGGCCTCTTGAACCAACCCCCTGTAGATGCCGCCCATTCCCATGACCACCATCAATAGCAATCCTATGCCTAACGCCGTCAGAGAAAACCGGCCTAAGTTATGCCGAATATCTTTTGTTGCCAGATTCATTTTGTTATTACCTTTACCGCTCGCCCGTCTCTTGGCAGGCTGGAACCCGGAATTAAAACAACCTGCCCCGGCTTTAATCCTTTGGCCGCTTCTGCTTTATCTTTTCCTTGTAATCCGAGGTCAATCTTTTGCCAGTGTGTTCTTCCGTTTTCTATCACGAAAACACCGGGCTGCTCCTGTCGCCAGACAACAGCACGTTGCGGAATTACTACCACATTTTCCTTGTGGTCGGTCTCAATATAGACCTCGGCTCTCTGGCCTATGGCCCATATCGTAGGCATCTGGTCGATTGCAACATCAACAAGCACCTCTCTTGTTTCGCTATCGGCTTGAGGGGATATCCGGGCAACTTTGCCCGGTAGCTCAACTTCAGGAGCAGAGCGAAAAACTATCTTCGCCGGTTGTCCGACTTTTAACCTGCTTAACAGGGTTTCATCGAGCCATGCGGATATCCAAAGCTCGTCCAGCGAAATCATCTCCAAAACCATGCTGCCGGGGACAACTACATCGCCTGGGTCGCGGTTCCGCTTGACAATTAACCCATCGAAAGGTGCACAAACTACGGTATATGCTAATTGTGCCTGGGCAAATTGTAGAGAAGCTTCGGCTTTGGCGACGAGCTTTTCGGCCTCGATTTTTGCGGATTGTGCCTGACTAAGTCCTGCCTGGGCAATTTCCAATTGCTGCTGCGCTTTCTCAAAAGCGTCCGTGCTTACAGCACCGGAGGACACTAACTTCGATTGCCTGTCAAAGGATGTTTTTGTCTGTTTTTCCGTGGCTTCCGCACTTTTTATTTGAGAAACAGCCATTTCCACGCCGGCCTGTGCAACCGACAATTCTTCTTTTGCCATTTCCACTTGTTGACGCAAGTCCTCATCATCCAGTGTTAAAAATTTTTGTCCATTGACTACCTTATCGCCTTGGTCAACAAAAATATGCGCAATGCGCCCGGAAATTTTAGAGCTGATTGTTGCACGCACTCGAGCCTCAAGCGTACCTGTGCCCATAACTTCGGTGGTAATCGTGCCAATCTTGACGGCATATGAATCAACCGGCACCGGCGCAAAATAAAGACGGTAAACAATGACCAATGCTATTAACAAAACCAGTGCTATCTTCCAGCCAACACTTAATAATCGTTTTGTAAACATTGCTTTTCCTATCAAACTTACATAATTTGAAGCTTAGAATATACTCTTGTGGTTCTTGAAACGCTGTCTATACTGTTTTATGAATTTCTCTAAAACCTGTTTTCGCATTTCTATACTCCCTGCCCAAAGATGAAGCAGGCCAATGCCTTTCTGTGTCAAACCATAATTTCTTTTCGCTGGCCCAGTTCCTTTGGTGTCCCACTTTGATACTACAAATCCCTCTTTTTCCAAATAGCGAAGCGTCCTGTACACCATCGCCGGGTCGGGATTGGCCTTGGGAAACCCGAAATTGTCTAATTTCGCCATTAACTCGTATCCGTAGGAATCCTTTTGCGACAAGAAAAATAACAAGCACGGCTCAACAAAGCGTGTCATTTTCCCGCTGGGGCATTCGCACTTCTTTATTTTGTATTTTTTCGCAAGTCCGCTGCCTTCAAACATATTCGCGTCCTTTATATTTAACTCATTTATATGTGATTTGCATATATATGAATATACGTATTATTTTCCTTAAGGTCAAGAAAATTCCGCACATAGCAGGTCTGCCCGTACAAATTATGCGAACAACGCTTCGGTGAAGGTATCCGGGTCGAATTCGGCGATGTCGGTGGGTTTTTCGCCGAGGCCGACGAATTTGACGGGGATGTCGAGCTGGTCCTTGATTGCGATGACGATTCCGCCACGAGCAGTCCCGTCGAGTTTAGCCAGGAATATACCTGTAACGTCAATCGCCTGGGTGAACATCTTTGCCTGAGCGATAGCGTTTTGGCCTGTTGTGGCATCGAGAACAAGCAAGACTTCATTTGGGGCATTGGGGATTTTACGGGCGGTAACATCTCGGATTTTTGTCAGCTCTCTCATCAGGTCCTTTTGAGTATGCAGCCGGCCTGCGGTATCGAGAATGAGAAAATCCACGTTTCTTGCCAGTGCGGCTTCGCAGGCATCGAAAGCAACGGCGGCGGGGTCTGAACCCATCTTGTGTTTGACGATTTGAGCGCCGATGCGCTCCGCCCAGATTGATAATTGCTCGACCGCAGCGGCACGGAACGTGTCGCAGGCAGCGACGATAACCTTTTTATTGTTCTGGCTCAAGATATATGCAAGTTTGGCGATGCTTGTGGTTTTGCCTGAGCCATTGACGCCGGCCACTAAAATCACCGTCGGTCCGCTTGCAGCCATACGCAGTTGCCTATCCTGATGAGGCCAGTAGCTTTTGATATGCTCTTTGAGAAAGGGGACAATATCGTCGGTCGTTGCGATTTGCCTGCTGCTATAAGCCGTTCGCAGGTCTGATATGAGCTTGTCGGTTGTTTCGACGCCGATATCGTCGCTGATGAGGGTTTTTTCAAGCTCATCGAGCAGGGATTCATCGATATTTCTGCCTAATTTGAGCACCGACGAAAATGAAGAGCTGATTTTGTCCCGCGTTTTGCTCAGCCGGTCTTTGAAGAATTTAGCGGTTTTAGCAAAGATTGACATAACTGCTTCTTTAATAAATAAAAGATACCTAAAGGGAAGAGTTTCGCAGATATTCGGGAAAATTTCAAGAGCAGTCAGCATTTTTTATTTTTTTGTTACAAGATGAGTATTTTTCTTTGACAAATTGAAGGAGTAAGGTTAGATTCCCATTATCACTTTTACGAGGTATGTAAGGCCTCACTTAATCACAGGAAGTGATTTGTTTCGGCCTTATAAAAATTTTTAACAGGGATGTTTCAGGCGGGCAATTGCTGTTTACATAGAGTAGCTATTCAGAAAGGAGTGGAGTAAGATTTGGCAACGAGGGAAGTTGAAAACATTTTCTCTGATATACTTGAACGAGCAAAAGCGATTGACCCCGTCAATACCCGCACGTGGTTCGATAAGTTAACGGTTTCTCATCTGAACGGCGGTTCCTTAGAGATTAATTGTCCAGATGAGGCCACGCTGCAGTTTTTACGCGATAATTGCAAAAACAGTTTTACCCGTGCAGCCCAGCAGATAACCGGTCATCTTGTTACGGTAGATTTCAACGTTGAAGAGCACAGAAGCTTTTTGCGGCGGTCTCGCCGCCGGGAGGGGGGGCCTAACCTGCACCCTGATTATACCTTCGATAATTTTGTAGTAGGGCCGTGCAACCGCCTTGCCCACGCAAGCTGTGTTGCGGTAAGTCAATCACCAGGTGATACCTATAATCCGCTTTTTCTTTACGGCAACGCCGGTTTGGGTAAAACCCACCTTTTGCACGCTGTCTGCTGCGAAGCCAAGCGGAAATCTGATAAGAAGGTAATTCAATTCGTAAGTTGTGAGGATTTTGTCAACAGGTTCGTCAAGGCGATAGGAGAAGGGGATTTGGCCGGCTTTCAGAGTCAATTCCGCACCGTTGATATGTTAGTGATAGATGATGTTCAGTTTTTGCGTGAGCGGGAGCAGAGCCAGGAAGAATTTTTCCACACTTTTAATACCCTTTACAGCAACGGCAAACAAATCATACTCAGTGCCGACAGTCCACCCGGGAAGATACCTTCGCTGGAAGAGCGGCTTACCAGCAGATTCAACTGGGGTCTGGTTACAAGGATTGACCCGCCGAGCTATGAGACAAGAGTTGCAATAGTTCAGAAAAAAGCCCACCTTCGGGGATTAAGCATTTGCGATGAAATAGCTGAATATATCGCCCGCAAGGTACACGCAAATATCAGGGAACTGGAAGGAGCATTGACAACCATTTACGCTGTAGCGACCACCACCGGTGAGCAAATCACCATTGAATTAGCTCGGAGGGCTTTGGAAGGGCAGATTGAAGCAGCGGCCAGACATATAAGCATTACCGATATTATCGAAGTGGTAACAAACCATTTTAACGTTCGGCTTGCTGATTTGCAGAGCAAAAAACGCAGCCAGAGCATCACTGAGCCGCGCCAGATTTGTATGTACTTAGCGAGAAACCTTACGAAACACAGCCTTGAAGAGATTGGCGGCCATTTGGGCGGCCGGGACCATACAACTGTGATGCATGCCTGCAGCAAAATTGACCAGACACGAAGCAGCGACCCTAAAATGGACGCTCTGCTGGGTGAGCTGACAAGACAAATCACACAAGCACCAAAAGCGTAAACGTGTTTGAGCAACTTATGCATTGACCCGGCAAAAAACAGGCAGCCAATGACTGCCTGTAAAGTTCACTATAAGCAAAATGCCAAAAAAGACCGATTATTTTCTTTTAATCCTTAGAGGTGCATAGAAAGTTCTCACCACTGCCAATGAAAAAGTTCAGCGAAATTTCTTCCCATTCTGGATTTGGCCAGACTTGAAAATTTCAGGCCTTTGTAACCCAAGTCGTCTTTCCACTCTTCACAGTCTATGAAGACCGGGTTGGTCATACCCTGCGGGTAGCAGGTGACTTGAATACAGACCTCCTTATAATCACCTACTACGAAATTCGGCATATCGAATGTCAGCTCATAATCACCATTCAGCTCGATAATGTTTTCTCTTCCCTCAAAAATCTGCAGGGGAGGGAGAACATCACATGCGTTGGCGTATGGGACGTCAACAAGTTCTGACGGATAACTTTCCCAGTTACCACAGGTCGCATATACTGTTCTATCTTCTCCCGCCCGCGGAGACGGCAGGGCATTGTCTGCTGCGGCCAAGCCCGTGATAGCAATAAGGATAAATCCTGCTGCCCAAATCGTTAGCAACCTTTTCATTTTATTTTTCCTTTTTTCTGTATCAGTTAACGTTTCCGTTGTAGACCGCCCACAGTCAATAATTGTTTCTTTTCATCAATACTATTGGTACAAACTTACCTACTCCGTTTCCTGTGAAGCAGACTTAATGCGCCGAGGCCAAGCAACACAATTGTCGCCGGTTCAGGAACACAGGCAACATAGGTGATGGTGTTTGTTAAGGTCGCATTGGGAGAGGCGTCAAAAATATTGCTGTGAGCGATTCTAAGGTCATCCATATGGCTAGCCAAGTAATTCGACGAATATCCATCCTGTCCTATATCAAGAGGAGCGGCAAAGATGTCCGTGCTGGTGTCATTAGTATAAGCTACCTGCTTTCCATCCAAATAGACTCCGTATAAAGAACCAACTTTACTCAATGCTATCCAATGCCAGTCGGTATCTTTTATCTCCCCCACATGTTGTGCCGGTGCGTTTATTGCCAGAGTTCCGTTGGACATCATTAAAAATCGAATACCTGAACCATGGGTGTGTAAGAGACCCCATCGATTAGTAGAATTTTCACCCTGAGCGATAAAATACTCACTTCCTGAGTGGTCGGTCATTTTCACCCTGAAATCAATAGTCCAATTATCCGTACTGCTTCCGCATATATCCCAATCAGCGCTGTCAGGTGTGGTTAAGTAATCGCCAGTACCATCCAACAGCAAAGATGCGCTGCCATCATATTTGTAAGCGGTGTCTAATTGCGCATTTCCAAAAAAGCTTATTGGTGCGTGATTTTGGGCAGAAGAGTCAACTGTTGTAGTGGCTCCATCTTCGCCATTGAGATGAAGTAGAAGCCTTGTATCAATTACAGCGTTGACGTCGGCACTTGCTATTAACAGCATTCCCAATACCATACAAATTGTTATTAACCTTTTCATTTTAATTCTCCTTTTTGTTGTATCAGTTAACGTTTCTATTTTCACTGCGGACCGCCCGCAACAAACAATTATTCTTTTTTATCCATTGACAAACTATACACTCCGTTTTCTGCGAATCAGACTCAAAGCGCCGAGACCGAGCAACGCAATCGTTGCCGGCTCAGGGACTTTGGTGGTAAACTCAGGAGCGCTGGCAAAGCCATTAATGCCGGTTGGGGGTGCACAATGCATGGTCCATGCGAAAGTGGCGCTGGCATCAAGCAAGTTAATCGTATAAACATCCTCTGCAACGCCAACAGCGCCTCTACCGCCATAGAGAACGCCATTTTCGTCAAAAGCCAATCCGTATATTTCTGTTAACCAATGCTTCTGTGGGTTGCGGCCTACTTCATGTATTACACCAATTTCAGTGGCCACCGGATTGTCTTCTGTAAGGTCTATCGTATAAAGTCTGTTTTTGGCGGTGCTGCTGTCTTCCTGGTCCACGGAAGAGAAGTAAAGTATGCCGTCCGGCGAAATCGCCAGATCGCCGGAAGAATATAAACCAACATTCCCAATGACATCTGTGGACGCATAGTTACCCGCGCTGTCCAGATTTATTCTCCAGATATTCGTTTTGTTATTAGACATTAGAAGCAACGACGTTTCACTTTGAGCCACGAGGGCGTTTTTGAATCCTGTTCCCCCTATTCCGAGATTCCAACTATTTAATAGATGACCGTCATCAGCATCAAAGTGATAAAGGGCAGGGCATCCATCGCCCGTTATTGTATAGAGCTGATGGCTGATTGGTGTTATAGCAATGTCGGTCATTCTCTTGCCGGTGCCGGCGTTCAAAATTATCTCATCATGTGGTGCTTCTGAATCCATAACGACTATTTTGCTTGAGTAACCACCCCAGAAGGACTCGTAATCATCAACTACATAGATCGGAACGGCAAATACGGGTGTACCTGCACCAATTATAGTTAGCATGAGTACTACACCGAACCATATACGAGCAATCTTTTTC
>JBAPXT010000086.1:0-1503 GCA_049284355.1 Sedimentisphaerales bacterium | reverse complement strand
GTGCTCGTCCTTCTCGCCGTCGGGGGCGGGCTATACTCCGTAGGCGTGATTTTTCATCTTTGGCAAAACCTCAAGTATCAAAACGCAATCTGGCACGCGTTCGTGCTGGCTGGGACCTGTTGTCATTTCGGGGCCGTCACGACGGCGGTATTTGTCTAAGGTCTGACGTCCGGTTGAGTTGGGGGTGGTCGTTTGATTTATCGGCTTGCCTCTCCTCACAATGTGAGAGGTTCAAGCCGCCTTTGTTTGAAAGAGCGATTGCCACCAATATTTCTTCAAAAGGCTGCGGCGAAAAATTAGACCCGGCTGGACTATGAATTCGCCGGTTTGAAGAACATCGACGTCGAATTTTCCGGAACGCGTCCGCGAAGCAACGCCCGAGTAGACGTATTGTTGACGAAAGGCATCCACGACCGCCTCCGGTATTTTTTTGCCGGCGTAAAATCCAATACTGCGTCCCACTGGCTTAGCGTCGTGAAGTATTCGATGGGACGAGAACGTCTGACATGACCACGCATGCCTTTCTCCTGAGCATTGTCGGCGAAGCGACGTTTTCGCAAATTGTTCATTTTGCGCGACGCTCGAAAGCCGCTCGCACTCGAGTATTCCGCTTGGCGGCGCTGGTCAGACGTTCAGCGGGCTTTCTACTGATCGCTTTGTCTGCCTACGCGAGCGCGCGTCGGCCCAAGCAAAGCCGCGCGAGAGAACAACAATGACGCCCATGAGCTTCGGTGAGCGGAGAGAGGTTGGCGCCACAGTGTCGTGCATCGAAGGTCATTGTCGGATCAAGCTCAATTGGGTCCGCCACGGGACCAGCTGCAAAACGGCAATGGATCAAAATCGCTTGACCCGTCCAATAAAAAATTCTGCTAAGCGCTTCTATCAATCGAATTGGAAGGGTCGAAATTGCCCACCAAAGGACTGGGTGAGACACTAGCTCACTCGTCCGCTTTGCGACGTGACGAAGCCATCGCGAAGCATTGCACACTGCGAGTCGTGGGGCGCGCCGAACCTGCGCTGTCCAATCCCGTATTTCAAACGGCTCGTTCGCTATTCTTTGCAAAGAACTGGTTTTCCGGGCGAAAGCTGATCTTGAGGGCCTGAACCGTGGCGGGGCTCTGTCCCGGGACGAGAGGCCCGGCTGCATATTCTGCCGAGACGAAGTTGGCCGCTTGCGGATCGCTCGTCTGGAAAAGCGCCCAGTCCGTGTAGAACTTGAAGTCGATTTTCAACCGCGCGCCGTCTGCGATGCCGCTGGCACCAACAATATAGTCGAGAACGATCTCCTCCCAGGCGCCCGCGACGACCGTATCGTGCGAACCGCGCAGTGCTCCGAGAAACGGAAAGTTCTCGGCATATTCCCGAAGTCCTGTGGGAATGGTCTTTGTATCCGAAGGAGAGGGACCGCCGTCCTGGTCGCAATCGTCTCGCAAGCTCTTTCTCCACCCTGGCGCGACGCGCGCGGTCACCCGGCACGACACATTGAGAATACGCGCGAAGAAC
>JBAPXT010000085.1:0-2373 GCA_049284355.1 Sedimentisphaerales bacterium | reverse complement strand
TTTCAGTAGTCCTACAAAATAATAACAGACGCAACTATCTCTACAGTCTTTTCTAATCGAAGAAAGAGACTGACGGAAGCTGGTTGCGTTCACTCACAAGAGAGAATCTATTGGTTTGTTTAAACAGTTTGGAACGTGCTTTACCCATCCTTTCTGCAAATTTATTATCGCTCATCTGGTTTGCAATTGCATCCAGTTTGTCTAAGGTTATACCAGGACGCAGGTAAGTTTCCACTCGAGGTAATGATTTCAGTTTCTCGTAGGGCGTGTTGATCTTCTCATAGGGATATTTTTTCTTCACCTTACCTTTCTGGTCGGTAGTCACCACCGAGAAGAAACAGGGACGGTGGAAATTAATATAGGGATTTAAGTTATCCCTGTGATAACTGTTGAGTAAGTCGGCCCCGGACTGGGGAATATGTACGTATCCCAGGTTCTTACGTACGACCGCCCCATTCTTGCTCTCCACTAAACCATTATCATTGGAGTGTCGGGGTCTGGACCGGGTGAACCGGATCAGGAGCCGGTTGAGTAATTTGGCTACTACCCGGTTAACATATTCACTGCCGTTATCGGAGTGAAATCCTCTGACCTGAAAGGGAAATTGATTTAGCATGCTTTCCAATAACGGGGCTAAATCATACTCGGCGATTCTCGACACTGAGGCCACGATTTCCCATTGGGTGACTTCATCCACTGCATTGATATGATAAACCCCTTTTTGGCCTTCATAGTCTCCCTGGTGGACGGTGTCGATGCGAATGTAGCCCGGCTGTCCCTGCGGTTCCGGCCTCGCCCGTTCACCAATTCTGGCCGCCACCGGACGTGTGTGCGTAAAACGTTTGCCCCGATAGTGCCGGCTCCGGCGCAGGTTATAGATTTGGGAAACCGATATTTCCGATAGATTCTGGAACTGGTCGTCACCATACACTCGGTAGGCCCGTTCCAGTATCTTCTTGATGGCCGGGCCACTTAACCAACCATGTAATTCATCGGTCATCGCCAGCAAAGCCACTTCGGCCGCATTATACTTCTGCGGAAAGCAGTGCCGCCGGTATTCCGTCGGCTTGATTTTACCCGATTGCAGGTACCGCCAGACCAGTCGGTTGACCTGAGCACGAGAATAGCCGGTTACCTTCTCGATGTATTGACGTATCACCCCTTTGCCGGCTTTTTGGAGCCGCGCGTACTTGAATTTCTTTAACACCTCCTCCGTCCAACGGTACTTCTCTTTGAGGTTTAGCCCGTTGAACTCTATTCTTCGGCAGCTCTCCACAAATTGCTTGACTTGCTCCAGTGTCCGTAGTTTTCTGTCCTCCATATTAAGTTGCATGTTTCAATCATAAACGACTCCGTATCTCCACAGACTCATCTCGTATTAGAAATAAGAGCTTAGTTCAGGCTCATCTTATATTGGAAGAGACTCTCACTTGACAAAGTCCAAAACTTATGTTATTCTCTCTCCAATGTAGATAAGTACTTATGTTCAATCATACATACTGATATTTGTTATTTAGCAGACAATCTCGATATAACAAGAGGTAATATAGAGCACAAGTTGGTATATCTATTTAATTTTTCGTCTTTCATAAAACGGAGGAAATATGAAAAGGGCTTATGCGGACATCCTGGAAGGGCAAATGCACTATCGGATGGAAGGAGAGGGGGAGCCGATTCTTCTGCTGCATATGGCGGTGAGTTCGTCAGATGAATACACGAGAGTAATGCATTTCTTATCTAAGAAATACTGTGCTATTGCCTTGGATTTCCTGGGGACGGGAGACTCCGACCCCGCTCCATATGCGTATCAGGTATCTGACCATGCGCGAAGCGTGGTTAGTTTTATTGACTCTCTGGGTATCCGGAAGGCGAACCTAGTCGGTCAGTTTAACGGGGCGATGATTGCAGCGGTGGTTGCAGTTAATTGGCCTGAGCGTGTGGACAAGTTGGTCATGGCCGGGACAGGATTCTGGGAAGAAACTGAAGCTATTGCTCTGAACGAGCCTATGAACTTCACAACCAAAGTGGAAATCAGACCGGATGGGTCACACCTATTGGAGTGGTGGAGAAGGACATGCCTGTGGGGAGACTATCCTCTGGAAATACTTGAGGAAAGACTGCTCGAGTACGTTAAAGCTGGTCCGCGGGGTGAGGAAGCGCATTGGGCAGGAGCTGCCTATGATTTAAAGCCCATATTGCCGTTGATTTCTTGCCCAACACTCGTGCTTGATGCTACACACTATCCCTTCCACTACTTGGCAAAAGAGGTCAAGAGATTGATTCCCAACTGCAAGCTTACTACCATCGAAAACGGTCCGATGTATCTCGACCGTGCCATGCCCAAAGAGTTTGCCGAAGCAATCATCAGTTTCT
>JBAPXT010000084.1:0-3247 GCA_049284355.1 Sedimentisphaerales bacterium | reverse complement strand
CAATAAATTAGGCCTTTTGACCATCCAGATAACCCGCCCTGCTCGCATACACACATCAACTTCAGATGACCTCCACTCCGCCGCCCGATACGTAATACGCGAAATCAGCCAATTACCCTCCCTCCTGGATAAACTTTGAGACTTTGGCCTTTCCGGCTCCAAAATCAGGGAAATAATATATTATCAGACCTTCCAGGAGTTTTTTTGTTGATTTAGAGCCCTTTTCAGACGATAATATAGTGTTTGGACGGCCTGATATGTAATTTTCCAGTATTTCTAAAGGAGTCTTAACTATGCCAATAGGCAAAAGACAGCAAAACAGTGCTATGCTCTATACCGTGATAACGTTTGTCGGCCTTTTTATTGTCTCAACTGTCCTTGCAGTCGTATTCTACCTCCAGACTGAAAAAAATAGGACAAAGGCTGTTGCTTTACAGAGCCAGATGGATGAACTGGCCAACATGGCGGAACTCCAAAAATTAGGCGCGATAGTAGGTGCAAAACAGCCGCAAAAGAGCAGACTTGGCACAATGGTCAATTATCTTGATGAAACTGTTTCTCTAATTACCGGAGGCCTGCCGGAAGATACTTCTGCTGAAGTCAAAGTCGATACCGCTAATAGAAATGTCAAAGACACTTTGGCATTATTGGCCAAACAGCACCTTGCCATTAAAAACGTAGAACCAAACATTCCAACCAATGAAAACCTCGAACCAAATGCACCAGCCAATGAAAGCCCCGAACCAAATGCTCCGGCCAACGAAAACCTCGAACCAAACGCTCCGACCAATGAGCTTGTCGAATTGCTGGCTGACCAGAATTTCCCGGCAGTGGCAGAGGACTTCAATGAAATATTGAAAAGCCAATTGCCTCCCGAGAAACTCGAAGAGGCATGGAAAGCAACTATCGACCAGATGGGGCCTTTCAAAAAACAAATTGGGCTCCGAACTGAAAAACAGGCAGACTTCGATATTGTGCTTGTTACCTGCGAATTTGAGAAGGGTCCCCTTGATATAAAAATCGTCTACGACGACAAAAAACAGGTTGCAGGCCTGTTCTTTGTCCCTACTCCGACGGAAGTTTTGGAAAGCTACCAGCAAACATCTAAACCCCTGACTCAGCAAACACCGGAACTTGCAACCCGGCAAACACCGCAATTCATGATTCAGCAACAACCTTACATTGAAATCAATGACCTCAATACCATCGGACTTGTAAGGGTAATAGAAAAACTTAGAACAAATCTGGACAATACCACAGATATAGCAATGGCTCTCCATGAACAGCTTGAAAGGCTGAAAAACCGTTTCGATGATGCGATGGAGACAACTCATGAAAAAGAGCTAACACTCCTGGCTGAAAAAGAAAAATATCAGCAGCAGGTTAACGAAATCAAGCATGACTACAATGACCTTAAAGTGCTGGTGCAGCAAACTTCAGAGCAGCAGGTCAAGACTCTTATGACACAGCTTGATGATGAAAAAGACAATCGAAAAAAACTAAACCAGCAGCTGCTCAAAACGGAAGCGGAATTGGCAACCGCCGAAGAGAGAATGAAACGCACACAGGAAAAACTTCACGAGCTTGTCCCCCCGCCTGACAGTGAAGTAGCGGCTTATAAGCCCGATGGAAAAATAATACTGTTTGATGATTCAACAAAAACAGTCCATCTCAATATCGGTAGCGACAACCATGTCTATCGGGGTTTGACATTCTCGGTTTATGATAAAAATGTGCCTATCCCCAAAGACGGCAAGGGAAAGGCTGAAATCGAAGTATTCAATGTCGACAAAAACATCTCAATCGCACGCATTATAAGTTCCAATCCAAAGAAACCCATCATCGTGGAAGACATCGTTGCGAATTTAATCTGGGACAGCGTTAAAACAAACGTCTTTGTGGTGGCAGGTGAGTTCGACCTCAATGGCGATGGAACTGCCGACGATGAAGCTGCCGATAAAATAAAAGCCCTTATCAAAAAATGGGGCGGCAAAGTGACCGATGAAATTTCCATCGACACCGACTTCCTCGTCCTTGGAACAACGCCCACAGTTCTCAAAAAGCCGACTTTTGAACAAACGGAAGTCGACCCAATGGCGATGGAAAAATACGAAGCCTCCCTGCGAAAACTTAACTCTTACCAGGAAATATTAACCAAGGCTCAGACTTTCTCGATTCCTGTATTTAACCTCGAAAGGTTCCTCTACTTCATAGGCTATAAAACTCAGTCAGCCAGACCCGGTGCATTTTGATTTGACGTGCCGGTCATCGGTTCTACTCCAATCGAGGCGACAAAAATCTCGCCCGTGTATGCGGTTGCCTTTGCAGAGCTGAATCCTTTTTTGACTGCTGCGAAAGTCACTGTGAAGCTGGCCCTGACAGCCGCTCCGAGCGGCTCACCCGTATCGCAATCCAGCCCAGATGGAATATCCACCGCCAAAATCGGTCTTCTCTGGGTATTTATGCCTTCTATCAGCTCTTTATACTCATTGCTAAGCTGCCCGCTTAATCCAGTCCCGAAAAGACCGTCAACGAGCATATCGGCGCCCGCCGCGAAAGTTTTGACCCGCCCTGGGATGTCTCCGTCTTCAGGGTTTAACTGTTCAATTGCCTGACCCAGTCTCTCTAAAATGTCTAAATTTATCTTTGCATCGCCCTTGATTTTATTGCGGTCCCCGACAATGACCACGACAACTTCGAAACCGCTATTTAAGAGATGCCTCGCAATTACGTAACCGTCGCCGCCGTTGTTGCCCGTCCCGCAGAATATACAGACCTTTGGCTTTGTAACGCCGCTTAACTTTTCTTTAATTAAATCTGCGCAGCTTCGGCCGGCGTTTTCCATCAAAACCACCCCGGGTATTCCAAGCTCATTTATCGCCCACGCATCAAACGCCCGCACCTCATCCCTGCTCATCACAACACACTTTTTATCCGGTGAGTATTTTTCCATAAAGCTATTGTATAGTTTGAAAGTTATCATTCAATATCGAATACCACAGGCCCTTCGACTTGGTTCGACGGTGCTCACCACAGGTCGCTCAGGGCAATTTTACCCGCCATAGCGGGTAAAATTGGGTTCGTTTGGGTTCGTTTTGACCAAGTGTCCATTGTTGGTTTTTCGTTGTAATTCATTGTTTTCATTAAGGTTATAAACATTTGACTTTTTTGGAAATTGGGTTCGTTTTGCATAATTTTGTTTGTTCGTAGTTCATTGTTCGTAGTTGATAGAGTATCTCCGTTGGGG
>JBAPXT010000083.1:0-3111 GCA_049284355.1 Sedimentisphaerales bacterium | reverse complement strand
TCACCCGCCACTCCGTTTGAAGGGTTTATCGACTTGCCCGCCCTGAGCGCAGCCGAAGGGTCCGCCAGCAGGCGAAATTTAAGTTTTTTTCTCTTGACACAAAGACAGAAAGATGCTATGTTAGTTTCTTATCAATTGGGGCTGGGAAAACTCATCGATTGTAAGTTACTAATAATAACAGTGTAATTATGCCCATTTAGCTTCTGTGATTTGGCCACTTGCTTAGCAGAGAAGGAGTAAGCCAGAGGGCTTATAAAGATGAAAAAGTCAGCAATAACTTGTGTGTTGGTGTTGTTGGTTTGCCTTGGGCTGATATCGTCTGCCCGGGCTACAATCGTAGATGCCAACGAGGAGTGGGAGAGAACGTTACTGCCCGGCGAATCATTTACGTGCCTCGCACATTTTATTCCGGGCGTTCCGGGTGTTATTCCAGAGAGTGTGATATTTACACGGCCCCCCGAATGGACAAGCACATATCCTGTCGGTTGGGATACGGCAGTAATTGATGGGGGCAAAATTGCCTATCTCTATGGCCCTCGCCTTACTAACAATACATCCGATACCGTCTATGTATTCAGTTTCAAACTCTTTTACCAGTGGGATACTGATGCTGAAGGTTTTGACGCCAATTATCCCGTATATCAGGACGTGGCTATTTTCGACGATTTAACGCTGACCTACACTTATGGTGGTTGGCGGGGAATACCTTGGGAACGGCATGAAGAAACATGGAGGGAACATTATTATCCTGGGAGTGAGCCATACGAGAACCCGGTTCCGGAGCCAATGACGATTTGTCTTCTCGGCCTCGGCGCAGCGTTTTTGAGAAAAAGTCGCCGACGCTCCAACCTGTCCGGCGTAGCATATGCGAAGTCGGAAGCTATGGCGACGGAGCGACGCTAAACCTTAAAAAACCATCCGCTGTGCCGATTATTCACCTAAGAATTTATAAGCTGTAGCAATTCTGTGTGGACTTTCTTATTAGCTGCTATTACCTGCAATCTCTGACCCTGGTAGCTGTCTAAATCGACAGGGAAGATTTTTCCGCCCTGCCAATCGCTTACAATAGCCCCTGCGGCCTCGGCAATAAGCGCCCCGGCTGCTATGTCCCAGAGTTTTTGGTGCTGGGCGATAGTAGCAGTAAGGCCTCCTTTTGCGACGTAAGCAAGCTGCAGGGCTGTTGTGCCTAAGTTACGAAATCTCGTTTTCTGCATAATTTCACAGGTCCACCTCGACACCCCGTCATCAAAATTGCTGTCCAGCCCTATGCTCGAAAAGACGTTCATTGTCTCTTCGCCGGCGGTTATTCGCCTGCCGTTCAACTGCGCCTCACCGTCTTTAACAGCCGTGAACATCGAACCCGTAGCCGGCTCAAAAACAACACCTACAATCGGCTCGCCTTTGTGCATTGCCGCAATACTGACGGTAAAGAGAAGCATCTTGTGTGCGAAATTGTTGGTTCCATCTATCGGGTCGATGACCCACCAGAAAAGCTCGTCCCCACGCGGGAGCTGCTTGAATATTTTACCTTGGTTGCCCTCCTCGGCAATAAAGCCGTGGTCCGGATAGGCTTCCCTGATTCGATTTATGATTATCTGCTGGCATTGAGCATCGGCCTGGGTTACCAGTTCACTGTCGTTCTTTATCGAAACCTTGATAAAGCTGAGCTCTTCCATTGCGTGCTGCCCAGCCAGACGCGCCGCAGCAGAAGCTATCTCCAGCATATCACTCAAATCTTTCTGCTTTAATACCATATTCTGCCTTCTTGTCCGCCGTAGGCGGATCGTTTCTTAATCTTGACAGAAGTATAACATTGCCCTATTCTAACGTTATTATGCAAGCAGGCCAACAGCTAAATAACAGGTTTAGTCTTAAACCGAAAATTCTTTGTCGTGCATCGCCTCGCCAGTGCCTCGGAGCCGGAGTTGTTGTCTTAGTGCTGACTGCTTTTTTTGGCTTGTTTGCGTTAACAGGACATTATAAAATTGCTCTGTGGCCTTTCCCCTGTGGTTTCGAGCAAAGATACAACCTGCCGTGCCCGACCTGCGGAGTAACCACTTCGGTAAAGGCCTTTGCTCAAGGCAAATTCCTGGAGTCGTTTTATGTTCAGCCGGCCGCCGCATTATTGTGCTGCGTGCTGGCAGTTTCGGCATTTTTGGCTTTTTTTACAGTTGTTTCTGGAACATATTTTAGTTTTCTCAATGATTTCTTCACCAAAGTTAAAATAAAATACATAATTATAGCTCTGATAATTATTACATCTGCCGGCTGGGCGGTAACATTGGCCCGGGCGCTGGCGGCAAACAATAAAGGCTAAGTAAAACGGAAAAAATTATGATGCAGAAAATAGAAAAACTGACTGTTTTTTTTGTATTGGCCGGGCTTTTCTTCTATAGCGGCTGTAATATGGTGGGGATTGTGGGCACACCAAGCCCATACGAAAAGAAAATTCCCGCCGAATATGACCTTACTAAGCAAAAGAAACAGAAGATACTCGTGCTTGTTGAGCAGCCGGGCTGGCTCGATGCTCAGGCAAACCTGCGTTATTATTTGACTGAGGCCATTTGCGAAAGTCTGACAACGAAGGTTAAAGTTAAACCTGAGTACATACTTTCCTATGATAAATTAGCTGAATTTCGCTCTAAAAAGAGCGATTTTTCATCGCTTTCGCCTGCGGCGGTGGGTAAGGCTCTGGGGGCAGATATCGTTTTGTTAGTAATTATTGAGGATTATCAGGTCGGAGAAGTGGCTGGATCGGGCTATTATAACGGGTCTTTAGGCACTCAAGCTGCTCTTTTTGAGACGGCAACGGGAGATAAGGTCTGGCCAGAATCAACAGAAAATAAAAGTATTAAGGTCATTTTTGAGACGGGGGAGCGGGGGCAGGAAGCGGCAGTCAAGAGATTAGTAAATGCTTGTGCCCACTGTACTACGAGATATTTGTATAACTGTCTGAAGTATAAATTTAAAATTTCTGACGAAAAAAGGGACATTGGGTGGGAGACCGCCGAAGGCGAAGAGATTAGTCATTAGTCGCTGGTCGTTAGAAAATAATTCAAAAATGTAAAGACACGAAAAATAAACGCTGGACATGTTGCGAAGTAATGGCGG
>JBAPXT010000082.1:0-7188 GCA_049284355.1 Sedimentisphaerales bacterium | reverse complement strand
ACACGGCAGAGCTTCGTTAAAATACATTGAAGCGCTGCCTGCCCCTTTCTTTATTTGTTCGCAGAGGTTCAGGTAAATATTATAATCGCTGTTAAGTGTGTCTACATATTCCTTTTCATGAATTTCTGTTATATTGTTCTTTTCTGCTTTCAGGTTTTTTTCGAATTCAATCCTGCCGGCTTCGAAAAGCTGTGAATAATAATCGGTTAATTTTTTATTGTCTGGATTGAAGATACTGCTGCTGATGGAAGTTCTCATATCATCGAGGGCAGACATCATATTTCCTGAATAGACAAGGGAATCATAATTGTCTTTCAGGATGTTGTCGGCTTCGTCTGATAGTTTATCGACATAATAGGAGCAGAAAAATGCCAAGGCAAAAATGATTAAGAACAGAAACCCTAAACCCATCGAAAGTTTTGCTTTAAGTACCATAACGCCTCCTAAATAGAATCTGATACGCCTTAAAAGCCGAACAATTATTATACAGTCTATACGCCTCTGGCGTACTGTCTAAAACGGGTCAATGTTCACCGCCGCAGGCGATTCCACAGACTAAATACTAACGACCAGCGACTAACGACTATCCGTTCCCGTTGCTTGTTCAATACTGGTCCAATCTCTTGCGTTGTGCTGAACGGTTGCCGGTTCTTCGATGATTCAACGGAGCTTCAGCTTAGGTAATCGCGGTTGATACGCCAGCCTACGTAGACTCCAACCATGCTGCCGATGCTGCTAACCACTAAGCCGGTCATGAATCCAAATCCGGCTCCTATCCACCATCCAATCCAACCAAAGACTGTCATGCCAACGAAGATACAGAGCTTGTTCATATCTTATCCGATTCGAATTATGGCCAACGATAATTATACGGTCAGTATAAAGAATTTTCGATGCTTGTTCAATCTTTTGTGTTTGGCACCCATCCTTTGTCCGCCAAGACGAACTACGGAGGGCAGGCAGGTCCGGGGGCTAACCCCCTGCACTGCCTATTTTATTCCGAGCTTTCGCCTAAGAACCCGCAAGTTGACGACGTCTTCCTCGTTGTAGGCCAATAGCTTCCGGAGAGCGAATCTATCGTTGTTATTGAGATAATCATACCACAACAAGACAGCCATAGAGCCATCGACACCTTTGAGATGCCTTTGTATACCCAACAGACGCTCTACGACTTTGAGGCCGCCTTTTAAGTTTTGTCGCCAGCATTCGTACATCAAATCTGTGTGCCTAAAGCGGCCCTTCAAGTCTATCCTGAATTTGTTTTCAATAAAGGGCAGGTCAAAACGGCTGCCGTTGTAACTATAAATCTCATCTACGCCTCTGAGGATTTTGAGCAACTTCTCCTGATATAAGTCATCTTCAATAAGCTGAACAACCCGGCATTTTCCGGCCTTCTCAAGGGCAATACCAATTACCGTTAAATCACAGTCATAACAACTTAATCCTGTTGTTTCGATGTCAATATAGGCACGATATTTCATTTTGTTCCTTTATAGGCCAGCCACCGCGGGCACTGCTTAAGGCACTTTGACCAGTTCATACAAGCCGTGGCCGGTGTCGCGGAGTTTTCCCTGCCTGCACAATTCATTCCAGACCTCCTGCGGAAACTGGCTTGGCGGCCTGATTGCAAAAACGCCCGTAGGGCCGCCCGAAAGCGAGCCTCGTCCAAGGCGCGAATCGTCATCGAGTGCGGTGAGTCTGAGCCGTTTCTTGAACGCCTTCAAAGCACTCTTGAGCACCTCCGGCGTTATGCCCCCTGCTTGTCCTTGCTGCTGGTATTCTGTCATAATATCATCCTCTGCATTTTTGCCTACGATTTTCTGATTTACGGCCAGCAACCATCGGTATTTTCGCGCTCATTAAAAATTGAATCCTGGCTTTAAACAAGGTTTTCCTCTTTGGTCAAGTAAGGTACCTTAAAAATAAGCGAAGGTCAATGGAAATTAGTCGCTGGTCGTTAGTAGAATGAGGTTGGCGGGATGGGGGAAAAATCCATAATCAGAAGAGAACCCACGGCGGAGCCGTGCGAAATACAAGATAACCCCCCAACCACAAAAGACGGGTTGGGGGCTAAACATAAACGCCCGCAGACAGAACGAATCAAATATATTGGTTTTTGTTTTTCCGGCGGGTTATAATGCGAGGGCAGATTGGTTATTATAAGGAGATGTGCAATTAAGGTATTGGTCACATTACTGTTGTGGGCGATTTTGCTTGTGCTGTGCTGGCCGATAGCATTATTGGCGCTGGTATTATGGCCGGTTATATGGCTTTTGTCGATACCATTTCGCGTTGTTGGGATTGCCGCCGAGGCGTTTCTGGCGATGATTAAATCTATTCTATTTTTGCCAGCCAGGATACTCGGCCATCAAGAGAAGAAGCAGGAGCTAAGGTGAGCAACAGTCAAGGACAGGGGCGTTTTTGAGGGCAAAAAGGGCGATTTTGGGGTGTTTTGGGCTACTTAAAAAAATTTTGAAAAATTTAAAAATTTCTCTTGACAATTAGTTATGATGTATATAGTTTATATATTAACAATTTAATTGAACAGTATTTAATATGACGCTCAAAGAAGAATTAAAGTTAAAAAAAGGATACGACACAATCGAACGCGAAGCGTTGCTGAATATCTATTATACGGCCAACCTGATTAAAAAACGAGCCGACGTGTTCTTCAGAACCTTCGGCCTGACTGATGTCCAGTTTAATGTGATGACGCTGCTTACTTATCAAGTCGGTCCTGAAGGCGGTCTGAGCCAGGCACAGTTAAGCGATAAGATGCTTGTCAACCGCGCCAATATCACGTCGCTGGTTGACCGGATGGAAAAGGCGGGGCTTGTTGCCCGCACGGCCCGTTCCAACGACCGCCGATTCAATATCATCAAGCTCACGACTAAAGGCACCAAGCTACACGAGAAAGTCGAGCCGTTTTACCTCGAACAGATACAACAGGTGATGTCCAGCGTTGTCAAACCAGAGCAGAAGAAACTGATGACAATTCTTGAGAAGGTAAGAGCCAGTTTAAAACAGTGAAATAACGGATAAATTTTTTAATCAGGTAGTTAACATATTAACAATATATATTTAAACAGTAAAGGAGAAAATTATGAAAACAAAAGCTCTTCAAATAAGGAACGCTGTTTTCTGGGCGCTGGTTGTATTTTTTGCCGCACTGGTCGCCGGCGTGGGCATGGTGAACCGGTGGAGGTTTTTGGGGCATAAGCACCTTCTTTTGGCTATTATCGGCATTACCTTTTGCGGACTGGCGGCGGTGCTGGTAGTGCTGACAGTGAAACTCAAAGAGCCTCTCATACGAAAAATATTTTTCATATTGACCGGCGCCTCGGCTGTGGGTATTCCAATCTGTGGCATTCTGCATAATCTGGTTTATGGTTTGTTTTTTCACGGAAAAGATGGAGACGAGGCCGTTTTTTTCATCCTGGCTGTTCTAGTCTGCCCTGCATTGTTCGTTATCGGTATGCTGGGAAGCATTGTGCTTCTTATATCTGCCAGGTTGAAAAAAGAATCTTAATTTGATTTGCTGGTATTCGAAAAGGGCTTTAAAGAAAAGTGTCGGAAGATACAATAATATTTACGAATTATTGAAGGGAGAAAAAATGGTTAAAGGGAAAATTACAATTTGTTTGATTGCTGCTGCATCTATGCTGTGGGCAACACTGCTGCCGGCACAGGCAACCTCTGATGTGAATTCGGCGCAGGCTCAGCACCTCGCCAAAATAAAGAAATGCGACCCGAATAATGTATCGCTTGCCATGCTGCCGGTACAAATTTGGTTTAAACACCCTATGATTACAAGCCGTATGGTCGCCGACGTGCTCGGCGTGGTAGCCGAATCGTATGGAATGAACAATCTCGACGCGCTCGACGTGGAATTTACTCCGCCTGCCGATGCCACGTGGGAACAAGTGCCGGTGCATCTGGCTGAATTTCTGAAGAAGAACCCGCCGAAAAGCGAGTATGTTCTCTACGCACAGTATCTGGGAAACCCAAATGGTGAACCGACCGAAATTCGTTTTGTGGTAACCGACGCAGCGGGCAATTTAGTGCTGAGCGACCGCCAGACTGACAAAGATGAGGATTTCAAGCGTACTGTTGCGAAAGACCCGGACGCAATGGGGTGTTCTGCGCTGGTGGCGGAACGGCTATTTTCGCGACTTGGCTGGCAAAAGGTCGAAGGAGAACCGCACGGAAAATTCGCACGCAAGTGGGCCCAGGCGTCCGGAGTACCCAGCGACGCGGAACAGGCGGCTATGGGACAACGTGCGGCAAAACTGAAAGCCGATATAAAGACGGCGCAGATTGCTATTTATTCTACGTGTATCGGCGAAAAGCGTAATACCGAGAGTGCGGCCCGTCTGGCTTCGTTGGTCGCCCAGCAGCTTGGCTGCAAGACAATAAAGGTGGATAAACCTGTCTCCTTCCAGCGTCAGCCGACCGGTAACGAACAGAAGCTTCTATGGGATTTGGCGCGGGCGTTTCGCGACTACCTGCGCGCAAATCCGGCCGATTCCAACTACGCGATGCTGGCGGAGTATTTTATTAATCCCGCTGGTGGGCCGGCTGGCGCGGTGCACTTCGTTGTCTGCGAAAAATCGGGCGACTTGGTGCTCGTCGATTTCCAAAACAACCAGCATGAAGATTTCCAGCGAATTATGCCAAAGAGCATTGAAGACTGCGACCGGTTGGCCGTTGAACGCCTTGCGAAACGGCTCAAGTAAGTTGAGGATTTAAAAAAGTAAAAGCCAAATGATTGTAATATTGACGAATTATTGAAAGGGGAAAAAGATGGCGAATTTTATTCCAAAAACTGTTTTAGGGAAATGGTCGATTGGATTGATTGTGACATTCTTTTTGTTGCTGGCAGTATTTCACTTCTGCCTGAGGGACAGCGATGCGGAAAAGCTCATCGCCCTCGGCATTACGGTCGTTGCCGCGGCAGGCGCTTTTGTTACAGGGATTGTCGGCGTTATAAAGAGCAAGGAAGGCGCCTTTCCTGTTTTACTATCCACTGTAACAGGTTTCATCATCCTGATGTTTGTCCTGCCCAGCATCGCGGGCTGGGCCATTGGATGCTTCGTGGGGCCGACTCCCATCCCGCAGGAGAAGCAGGCATTCGTGGGAGTATGGAGGTCCGAATCGGGATTTCAGCTTGAGATTAAGGCCGAGGGAACGGCGAACATCAAGCAAATTGAAAATCGCGAGAATCAGGACTGCAAGGCGCTGAACATCGGGGTTGCCCCAGAAAACATCGAAGGAATGTGGGTAAAATTCACCGGCAGAGACAACCTCGAAGTCGTCATACCGAGCCTTTACGGAAAAGTGTATCACATTGACCGAGCTCCGTTTGTTGAGGACGGGCGAACCAAGATGGTATTGAATGGTGTAACATTCGTGAAAGAATAGCTGGTACTTAAAACAGGCTTTTTAAAGAAAAGTGCGGGATGATACAATAATATTAACAAATTATCGAAAGGAGCGATTATGAATGCTGAACATACTTTTATCGGATGGCGTTTTGGATTACGGTGGGTGCTGCTGACATCTGCAGGATGGATTATCAGCTTCCCCCTGGGCTTCGTCTTAGTGGCAGTTGCAGGATGGATTATCGGCGTCCACGACGACTCCATCTTACTCAAATTAGGGCTGGATAATGCTGCGGTATTTATCTGCATAGCCACCGTGGTGGGCTTGATGCAGTGGCTTGCGCTACGGCGCATCGTCCGGCGAGCCGGTTTTTGGGTGCTGGCAAGCATAATAGGATTCACTATATCCTCAAGCATCCACGGAGTCGTGTGTCATGTCTACGGATACCCCGATGACCTAGGTCCGCTTGGTACTTTGGTGTGGGTAGTGGCCTTTGTCGTGGGTGGAACACTGGCTGGTGTGCTGCAGCAGCGCATACTGCGACGGCAGGTGTGCCGGTCGGCGTGGTGGGTGCCAGCGAGTGCAGCCGGCTGGGGCCTAAGCATGATTGGACTTGGAATTTCTTCTTTCTTCCCGCCGCCCAACGGTAGGCCTTTTATAGTGCGGCCTTTGGTCTTGGCGTCGGTTCTCCTCGGGATAGTAACAGGAGGAGTATTGATTTGGCTGTTGCGGCAGCCGAGGCGGCAAACTGCGGGTGCCACCTGAGAGATGTTGGCAAGAAAACAATGTAGAACAGAATAAGAAAGGAGTTTCACAATGTTATTTATGCTGGATTACAAAGCGTATCCTGGCAAAGGTGCAGAGGCGATTCGCCTGCGACAGCAATGGCAGGAAAAGTACTCAGAAGCATTCCGCAAGCGAGTCAACGTCATCCACGAGTTTGTCGACCCATCTGCGCTGGTGGGCTTTTTACTGCTCGAGATGGATGACCACAATCATTTGGCCAGCCTGTTGTCGATTCAGAGTATCTTCGGTGATGCAGTCGAATTCAAGCTGCATCCAGTCATTGACATACGCCAAGCGTTGAAAGCAGGCGTGGAAGAACCGGCTGGGCTACTGTAAGGCGGGCAGAGCAGTTTCTTGACGAAACTAAAGGGCACTGTTAGAATTGCGGGCTCGATTACTATCATATTAACCTTGCAGACTGGAGGTAATAATGACCAGAGCCAGAGCACGTCACATCCTTGTTGAAACACGGAAGGAATGCGAGGACCTTAAAAGACAAATTGAAGACGGAGCCGATTTTGCGAAAATAGCGAAGGAACACTCGAAGTGTCCATCCGGAAAAGATGGAGGAAACCTTGGGGAATTTTCGCCCGGGCAAATGGTCGAAGAATTCGATAAGATTGTCTTCGGCGAAGAGGTCGGAAAAATTCACGGGCCAATAGAGACGGATTTTGGATTTCATTTAGTTGAAATTACCAGCCGAACCGAATAATGAAGAGGAAAGTCGCTCGTGACCTGTGACTCGAAAGCGGAGGGCAGGAAGGGGGCGGCTGGCGCGTCATATATCACGCTTGAAGAAGCGGAAAATGGAACGCGTGATTCCGGGGGCTATGTTGAACTTCGGGTTGAAAAATAATCTTTCTATCGTCGTGAATTTTTGAGGCGGTTTTTCTATCTTGATGCTCTGGAGGAGAAATGCAGGAGCGATTCTCAACAGGACACTTACAACAAAAATGGTCTGAAGCTGGTATGCCGCAAGGGTCGGCAGATATGGGCCGAGCAGGCCGCCCAAGGTGGAGC
>JBAPXT010000081.1:0-3126 GCA_049284355.1 Sedimentisphaerales bacterium | reverse complement strand
GCTTTTACTGATGTAATTTGATTTTTCATAAAGCTCTCCTAAAAATCCTTTCAGTTTTTACTTCATCGTTTTGCATAAGCACCGTCCCGGACAAATCTACTTTCGATATCAGCCAGTTTTGAAGCCGCCGACTCAAGTTTGCGGACATCATCGGCAATTGTTTCTGACTGTTCTTTTTTCTTTTTGATTGCAATTTCGAGGGCCGTTTTAATTGACGAAATTATTTCCTGTACGGCTGAATCGAGGTTTCTGGCAAAGGCGGAAAATGCTTTTTCAATATTTTCCTGCACCTCCAGCCGCATTTTCCCTATATTATAATTTACCAAGTCGTTAATCCTCGATTTTATTTTTTTATGTGTTCTTTTTTCACGAATGTCCTTCGGTAAAAACTTTTCGAGTAAATCCGAAGAGATGGATAAAACAGACGTGTCCCATTTTTGAGTAATCCAGTGAAGCTGTCGCATCGATGGTATCACGGCAGGATGCTGAAGCGGCTGATAGGAAATATCGAAAAGTTGTGCCGCTGTCTTACGAATTGATTCGGCGAGGGAATTTACTTTTTCCTGCTGCTTTTTTAGAAAATCAGTTGCACGCCGGTCAAATACTGTTCTCATCTGACCTGCCTCGTGCTCGCAGAAGCCGGGAATGGCCTCATCCAATGCCTCCTGTGCCGTGTTTTCATCGAGGGGCATTTCTGCTTCGGCAGCGTGTTCTATCACGGCGTTTTCAAGATATGCACGTGCCTTCTTTTTAAGCGGTTGTGCGTATTCGTAAAGCGATTCAACTATCCGGTTTCTTTCTCCTCTTATGATATCGCCGAAACTAATCCGGTCTTGCTGGGTCTCAGTGAGGTTGGATTCAAATATTGCCATTTTCTTTTCCATATCTGCCAGAGGCATTTTGAGTGAATTGATCGTCAGATTCACTCTCATCAGGCAGTCGGTAATAATATCGCGGCTTTTCAGGGCGACGGCATCCTGAAGCGCGTCAATTTTCTTGCTCGCCAGAAACCCAACCAGGTATCTTTCTGCGGCCTCCATCCCGCTTCCTATCCATCCTTGGAAATTTTTCATCCCTTTTGCCTCAAGTCCTTTTTGTGCAGAGACGCAAAAAACGGGTATGTCAGCATCAATTCCGACTTGTTCTGCCAAAACTTTCCTGAAGAATTCTAAGGACTTATCCTTGTCCTCACGGGACAGGTAATCAATCTTGTTTAAGACAAAGAACAATCGCGGAACTTTAGTTCTGACTTCTTTAAGAAATTTCACTTCCGTTTCAGTTATGGGTGGGTCGGCAGAAACGAGGAATAATGCGGCGTCGCACTGGGGCAGAAAATTGAGAGTTGCCTCAGTATTATGTTTGAATGTCGAGCCGATACCGGGGGTATCAATCAAAACTACACCATTACCGAGAATATCTGCCGGGTGGGAAATTTCAACCTGTGATACGCCGAGACGATTCTTTGGATTCTCAACCTCAGTTACGAATTTTTGCAAATATGCGTTTAACTGCTCAACTTCGTTAATCTGCATCTCATCGGGCTTTTTATTTTCTTCCTCGTAATAAATCACCGCACGTCGAACCTGTCCCGATTTGATAAATGACGGAATCATTGTCAGCGGCAAAACTGAAGTCGGCAGTAGTTGCTCACCAAGCAAGGCATTAAGAAAGGTGCTTTTGCCTCGCTTAAATTGCCCGAGAACAGCAAGGTGGAATCGTCCCTCATCGAGGCGTTCCCTGAGGTCGAGCAGCTTCCGGGAGTCCGAATTAAATGCCGCACCAAGCGAGCCAAAAATACCAAGGGCATCTTCCAGCACTTCTCGAAGATTCAGAGTTGACGGAGCGTAAGTTTGATTTTTTTCCAGCTCGCTATCTTCACCCATAACCGCATTCCTTGGTTCTCTATATAACTTGCTTTACGTTTCCGCAGCTACGACTATTGCTGCAAGAATTCGTCAGGAGTCATCAGCTAATACGAGCGGTTATGGGGGACTCCATCCCCTTATTTCCATTATCGACATTGTAGCCATAAATGTCAAGCTAATCTAACCTCCTCGTAGCGACTGGCAAAAATTTCAGAAATTGTGTTGAAAATTCACGCTGGTTACCGTATTATTACGAATAAGGCGGTGATGAGGTTCACCAAATAACCGCCCTTAAAATAGGGATGATAACCTCTACCAACAACAGGTAGAGGTTGTTTTTTTAGACCTCTATCGAGAGATTGATAGAGGTTTTTTGTTTTTAAGGAGACAAAATTATGAACGCAGATTTGGTTCCGCTGGTTGTAGGCGGTTTGGTGTTTGTTTCGAGCTTGCTGTCTTTGAAATTAGGACTTTCGGTGGCGATAATTGAAATACTTCTTGGCGCAATCGGGGGATATTTCGGTTTGAAGGCCGAGGAATGGATGATGTACTTGGCTGGCTTTGGGGGCATTCTCCTGACCTATCTGGCGGGCACCGAAATTGATATGCGTCTGATGCGAGAGAAATTCAAGGAAAGTATGCTCATAGGCGGCTTTTCTTTTTTATGTCCGTTCTTAGGTGTTTTTCTTTATACTTATTATGTCGCGGATTGGTCGCTCAAGGCATCGATGATAGCGGGTGTAGCCCTGTCAACGACTTCTCTTGCTGTGGTGTATTCTGTTCTGGTTGAGACGGGATTGTCGTCAACTGAGATTGGCAAGCTGCTTATGGCGGCAACCTTCGTTACAGATATGGGGACTGCCATAGCGTTAAGTGTCCTGTTCATCAAACCGACAATCTACACGCTGGTTTTCATATCTGTTTCACTGAATGTGATATATTTTGCCGACAAGTTCTCGCACAAAGTGTTTGGCAGCAAGACGTTGAAAAACAAGGTGATTGAGCCGGAGGTAAAATACGTGTTCCTGCTTTTGATTGCGTTTATGTATTTCGCGCAATTGGGCGACGGGCACGCGGTTTTACCGGCGTTTTTGCTTGGGCTTTTAATGTCCCGACATTTTAACGAGACATCCGGCAATAAAGCAGTTCGAGACCGCCTACGCACTGTTGCATACGCAATAATCACGCCCATATTTTTCATCGTAGGCGGCCTTAAAATATCGCTGCCTCTGATAATCTCGGCAGCAGGGCTGTTTGTTAT
>JBAPXT010000080.1:0-17380 GCA_049284355.1 Sedimentisphaerales bacterium | reverse complement strand
CCTGCTGCTGCACTGATGACAATGACGGCTGTTTCGGCGGCGGGTATAGCTTTGATGGCCGGGCCTACAAAATCAGGATAGCCCGGCGTATCGATAATGTTAATCAGTTTGCCGCGGTGGTTGGCGTGAACTATGGCTGAGGAGATAGAATGCTGATGCTCTTTTTCCTCATCGTAGTAATCGCAGATGCTTGTTTTGTCATCAACACTGCCGAGGCGGCTTGTTGCACCGGTAATGTGCAGCATAGCCTCGGTGAGTGAGGTTTTGCCGCTGCTGCCGTGTCCTAAAAGAACAACATTGCGAATATCGCCGATACCTGCCACTTCTGAACCTCCAAAAGGCTTATTTTTTCCAGGTTTTCGTTAAAACAGATAATGATACCGTAATCAGGGTATAAAGAGCAAGTGATTTTTTACAGTACAGGATATTTAGCAGGTAAAGCTCAGTTCCAAGCATAAAAAATGTAAAAAACAGAGAATTCGTAAATTTTTTTAGATTTGGATAAGCCGACGGTGAAGGTGATTTTATTGGACATTGAAACAGGCGATGAAAACGGTTTGTCCGATAGAGCTATATATTGTGGCCTAAAGAAAAATAGCGATGTTGTATAGTGGGTCAGGTTATAGGGCGTCGGTCGGCAGGGCGGCCGGCGAGCTAAAGAAAAAACGTGCCGGCGGTCGATATTGCGGTGAGCGCTAAGGGGGTTCATTTGGTTTTAAAGGGCAGGTGTATATGAGTAAAAGGGAGTTGATAGACCGTATTTGTGAAATCAACAAAAGCGCCAAGCCGGAATTTCTTGCCAAGTTTTCTGAAGAAGATTTGCACACTTATCTTGAGCACCTGACGGAGCTGAATTTGGAAGAATTGGTTGTTTGCTCCTGAGGTTTTGTTTTTTGGTCGGCATATCTGTCTGCAGTTTTTCCCAACGGTTTTTGATCGTATCACTTTGGGGAGTTGGGTTCCGCGGTTTTTTGTGCAGTATCTTTTGAAGCATCTTCCGAGGTATTTTTTGCAGTATCTGCCGCAGGTTCGGACGACGGAGGGAAAGAAACAGCAGAGGGGGCCTGGTCGGCGGTTACAGGCGGCGGCAGCTGGTTAATGCTGTTTTGCTTGAACTCGGCCAAGACGGGCACAAAACCGTCCGGGACATAAAAAGCGAAGTCGATTGCTATCGTACTACCTTTGAAATAGGAGCGATCTATTTTTATAAGGTCGGTTAATTTTTTTATTTGCAGCTCGCCTGCTGTTTTCAAGTATCCGGCAGGGTAGATATTTTTTCCTTTTCCTACAAGAGGATTTTTATCATCTTTTTGCTTACAAACTACTCTTAATTGAGAAAGTGTGAATTCATCTGCTTTTGTGGTTATTTCAAGCCGCACGATGGTAAGATTGTATCCGCCTTTTGACAGTACAGGTTTTCCGTTAGAGTCTTTTAGGCCTTCAGGGGCCGGCCAAACGGCTTTCTTTGGTATTTCTATTGCGCCGGGGCTGGTGATAATTGAAACCCTGTTATCGATTTCGTGTCGATTCAAAAAGAGCTGGTCCAGGAAGGCCGGATGCAGAACGGCAAAACTTCTTTTGCCGCTGAAGCTGCCGCTACTTATGATACTAAACCATCCTGTTGCTAAGCCGTCGGCGTTTAGTAATGCCTTGCTGGGATTTTCGGGGTCGGGGGTGGTCTGGTTAAAACGCTGGTAAGGGTACTTTGCTGATATAGGCGCCATTGCAGCAGCTGTGAGTAAAAAGCCGGATATGATAAGGCCCAGGAAAATCCCACAGACAACACGGCCGATACGCTCAGGAAGAAATCCCAGGTCAACCGACCTGCGAGTCAGCTGGGCGGCGATTGTCTGCAGAATGGCAAAAGTCAAAATAAACAGCATCGCAAAAGAGAGCGGCTGTGCCCAAAGCGCAAGGATTTCGCGGCTGACGAGGATATTTGCCAAAAGTTCAAAGTAACCAAAGGCAACTACGCCTGCACAAATAGATATTATTATTATAGCAAATGATTTAACAAACGTGCCTTTCAGATACTGATAAGCAACGCAGCCTAAAATAATTAGCACTACCAATAAACCACCCATTACAATATCTCCAATTTATCGAAGACGAGTTATGTTTTTTATTCCGGTTTTTTCGTTTTTTGCTCTTTATCTTTAGAAGTTGAAAGCACTCTAACCATTTCGTCTATTGCGGTTGTTCCATCAATGACCTTTCTCAACGCCTGTTCCTGCAAATAAACCATTTTAGCCCGTCTGAACTCCTTACTGATTTCTGACAATGATGTTGACTGTCTTATAACGTTTCTTAATTCATCATTTATTATTATGATTTCGAATATGCCCATTCTTCCGACAAAACCTGTTCCCTGACAATTTTCACAGGTTGAGGGTTTTCCGCGTTTGTCATATTTCACTTTGCCGGCACGGTAAAGCGTTTTTGTTTTTTCGGCGGAAATGTTAAATTTTCTGAGAAGCTCTTTATTGGGCTCATATTCCTGTTTACATTCTTCACAAAGCTTTCTGAGGAGGCGTTGGTTACTTATGCCGAGGAGGGCCTCGGTGGCAAGATTTCTGTTGCCGACTAATTTCATCCATTTTCCGATTGCTCGTATCACATCATCCGCCTCAAGTGTAACATACACGATTTTGCCGTCCTTGGCAGCTGTACATGCGACTTGGGCTGTTTCGCTATCTGTGCAGTCAGCAACACCGATGATGTCCGGCTCCATTCTTACCAGCGCCTGCAGCCTTTTGGCGTATGTAGTTGTTCCGGTATCGCTGAGCGCGAAGATGTTTTGGGTTATATTGGGCAGTGCGGCAGAAAGTTGTTTCTCGAGGGTACTGATACTGTAGAGGAAGGGGTCATGGTTTCTGAGCAGTGCGTAAAAGGTGCTTGTTATGCCGCTTTTTTTAGGCCCGGCTATGATAAACAGACCCTGTTTGGTCTCGCGAATTTTACTCAGTTGTTCGTATTGTTCGGGCATCAAGCTTATCTCGGCCAGCCTTGTTATGCTCTGCTGGGTCATTTGTTTAAGTCTGATTTGCTCACCTGCGGTTGAGCCTGCGGTGGTTATTTCCCAATCGATATTCTTTTTGTCCCGGAGGATTCTGAACTTTCCTTTTTGCGGTTTTCGTTTTTCTTCGGGGTCCAAATCAGCAAGATTTTTTAGAAAGCGGCTGAAATATTCCATCCGGTCTTTAGCTATATCCGGTTGTTTCAAGACCGTGCCGTCAACATAGTAGGCTACGTTATAGTTCTGCTGGCCTGGAGAAAACACAACATCGCTTGCCCTTCGCCAGATAGCATCACTGAGAATCTCATAGGCCGTTTTATAGCCGAAGAATTCTGCTGTTTTGGGTTCGGGCACGGGAACCTCATTGTTATTGGCCGTTATAAAAAGAAAACTTTTGAGGACATCGAGTTTCTTTTCTTTGCTGGCGAGCAACCCTTTGATGTGTTCTACAGTCATGACACGGTCAAATTCAGGGACTTTGGCATTGCGGTGCATTACATAACTTATAGATGTCGCTGCTACAGCAATCAGGTAAAACAGCATCCCGATGATGAAAACCGGTATAACAAGCCAAATTATTACTGCTGCGGCTCCCGCACCAAAAACAATAGCTGCCCAGAAGACTTCTTTGGTCCCGACGGACTTGGCATCCTGATATACCCAGGTAAGCAGCGGCAACCATGAAAGAAACAAAAGCAAAAAAACGAGAAATTTAACTATAGATATGTAACCGCTGTATTCAACAGAAGCTGTCAATAAATCCGTCATAAACACTCCGTTTACAAAAATGCACATTGAACTCACAGGATACCAGTTGTGTCAGCTCTGATGCCTTTTAGCGCCATTTTTAATTCTTCTGCATTTGGTGCGTACTTATATGCTTCCCTTGGCTCGATGCTTCCATTCATTATCAACTCAACGAGGTTGTCCGTGATATCCTGCATACCTTCTTCCTTGGAACTTCGTATAACACTTGGCAAATCGGCTTCACGTCCTTCGGCAATCAGTTTTCTGACAGCGGGGTTTGCAAGGAGAATTTCAACAGCGGGTATTAAGCTCACGCCTTCCTTGACGCTCGGCAGCAATACCTGACTGATAATGGCTCTAATTGTCAAACTTAAGGTTTGTCTTGCCAAGTTTCTTTCGTTTTGGGGGAAGAGGTCTAAAAGTCGCTGCACAGCGTGGGCGGCGCTTGCCGAGTGCATTGTTCCAAAAACAAGATGGCCGGTTTCTGAAGCCCTCATCGCTGCTGTTACGCTTTTGGCATCGCGCATTTCAGCGATGTAAACTACATCTGGGTCCTGTCGCATCAGATATTTTAAAGCCTCGTCGAAATCCTCTACATCAATGCCGATTTCCCTCTGCGATACGATTGATTTTTTGTCCTTAATCAGATATTCGATGGGGTCTTCGATTGTGACTATGTGGCAGGAGTGGGTGCGGTTTATGTAATCCATCATCGCCACCATTGTTGTGGTTTTGCCACAACCGGTAGGACCTACTCCGAGGACCAGTCCCTGTTTAGTATTACATATTTTTTCCAATATCGGCGGCAGGTTCAACTTATCGAAAGGGAGGATTTCAGTGTTTACCCGCCTTGCTACAAGACTAATCACGTTTCGCTGGCGAAATACGTTTATCCGGAACCGGTCTTCATCCCCGACTTCGTGGGCGAAGTCAACGGTGCCTTTCTTGAGGAAAAATTCTTTCTGGTCCGGCCTGAGTATCTCGAAGACCATCTGCTCCATTTTCTCCCTTGTTATTGCCTCGCCGGTAGTGTCTCTAAGTTGGTCCTGAATGCGTAATTTAGGCGGCTGGCCAACCTTCAGATGCAGGTCGCTGGCCTGAGTTTTTATAGCAGCCCTGAAAAACTTGTTTAACGCCGGTTCATTATCAGGACTTGGGTCTTTACCGACAACTTGTTCGGTGGCCATTGTTAGTGCTCTTGCCCCAAAGTTTATAAACCCATTGTCTTGCCGCCGGCTGGTTTACTGTCTGGCTCCCGCCTGCGGAGGCATATTTTTACTCTAAGACTTGTAAAAACAAACTCTTATATAAATATATTATAATGGCTCGCTGGAAATTGTCAACCATAGTGCCTGAATATTATTGTTTTTTTAGCACAAACAAAAGGAATATACAAGGAATATACAATAAAACTGAAATTAGATTGTAACAGGCAGTTAAAGGGAATTTGAAAATGGAGCACAAAATAAAAATAGCTGTCGATTCAGACGGCACAATCTCCGAATATCCTGAATTTTTCAAACTGTTCACAAAAGCAATGTCACAGGCAGACTGTCAAATTTGTTAATATCCTCAGGAATGCCGTCTTCGGTATAATTTCTTTCGGAGTTCCTTAGCTAAGAAGATTAAATAGGCAAAAATAAAAAGGATTGCCCAGTCGGTCCAACCAGTGCCGATGAAAATTAAACCCTTATTGGCAATATCATAAATGGAATTCCCTGCCGATATAATCTTTTCTGCAATGCGAACACAGTATAATTGTGCAGGAATCTTGAAACGAATGAATCTTTAATGAATATCAGCTGCCCGCCGAAAAATATCGCATTGGGGAATCGCTTTACAATATCGGCGGCAATCTTATCGACTTCTTCCACAATATCAACACCGACTACTGAATTTCCTTCCGCGTAATAATCGTTTCTTTGCATAAAATCCACATAACGCTTAATATCACTTTTAACTTTTGCCTCTAAATTTTCGATTTGGTGAACACCTTTAAAATTACCGGTATCTATTACCCCGACTTCGATAAAAATAAAGTTTTTAAATTCTGTGCCGAATAACCTGATAATGTTAAAAAGAGCATGAAGACCCATCCCGTTAAAACCGTTCACCAGCAGCACCGCTGTCTTTGCGTTATGGTATATTTGAGGCGGCTGCCCCAAATTAGCTCTTCCCTTCGGCACAATATTTTTGTCTGAAGACTCTATAGATAAAACCAGGCTGTCCAGCCTTTGCAAAAGCTCCATAGTCCGGCGATAGTGCCGTTTTATGGCTACGGCTAATACAACCAGCGTTCCGGTAATAAGCAAAGTTATCCATCCGCCTTCGTTAAATTTGAATATAATCATCGATACGAGAACGAAAGAAGTCAGGATTAACCCTATGCCGTTTACAGAAAACTTTCTTATCCATCCACTTACGCTCTTACGGTAATTCCACCAATGGCGGACCATCCCGAACTGAGACAGCGAAAAAGTGATAAAAACATTAATACTGTACAGAACGACCAGAAAACGCACAGAGCCTCTACTTAATACCATCAAAGCAATACTTAACCCGCTCATAATCAGGATTCCGTTCTGAGTAACCAATCTGTCGCTAAGCATAGAAAATCTCGTGGGAAACCAGCGGTCCATCGCCATATTCCCCAATACTCTCGGGCCGTCGATAAAGCCGGTCTGGGCGGCAACAAAAAGCAAAGCTGCTTCTGAAACCAGCGCAATAAGAATAAATATATGGCTCAGGTTTCCGTTCCATCCGCCGGTTGCCTGCTGAAACAGAATCGCATTCAATGTTTTACCAGCTTGTGGCCTGATGTTATAAAAGATATAAGTTAACATTAATCCTAAGACCATAAACGCCAATGAAATTGCCATATAATGCATCGTGCGCTTTGCGGTCTGCACCCGGGGTTCCCGCAAAACTGGAATGCCGTTGCTCACCGCCTCTATTCCTGTGTATGTACCGGCTCCCATACTGTAGGCACGCATAATCAGAAACAGCATCCCGAAAAGTCCGACCTCGGAAACACTGCTGCCGATATCGGCCCTGACGGAGGTGATTACCTGTGGCAGGGCTGGTATATGCTTGGAGAATACATATATGATTATAAAAATGTGGGTGGCTATAAAGGTAAGAAAAATAGGCATAAGAAACAGAACAGACTCTTTTACTCCTCTCATATTCAGCAGCATCAGCGTAAGGACAATAAAAACAGCAAAAGCCAATCTGTAAGCCTGCCCCGACGCGGGCAGAAGACTGAATATGGCATCTGTGCCGCTGGCAATTGAAACTGCGATAGTAAGTACATAATCTATCAGCAATGCACAGCCGGAAATCATACCTATTGAGGGAGACAATAATTTACTGGCGACAAGATAACCTCCTCCTCCGTGAGGAAATAGCTCTATAATTTGGGAATAACTGGTGCTGATAATAAAAATCGTGATGACTGTCGCCAGCGCCACAAAAACGCTCAGATAGGAATGACCATTCAATGTCAGGTATGCTTCCTGAGGACCGTAACAGGACGAGGATAAACCATCCGCACCCAGGCCTATCCAGGCAAAGAACGCTATCAGGGAAATTTTGTGGAATATCCTTAAGTCCCGGGGATCACGGGAGCCTCCAATCATTATATTTTTAATATGTTGCTTTAAGGACTGTTTTTTCATCAGCGTTCACCGATTGTTTAGAATGTCGAATTTTTCTTTAGCTTTCTAAAGCTCAATGTTTCGTCTCTGGAATACAATATCGCGCCGGAACGACGACTTTGCCTAAACGCCTGTCGAATTTGACAATGAATTAAACCCGGCACGTTGTGTTTTTCCTTTCCGCGGTTCAACTATTGCCGCAACATTTAATCTTGTTTTTTATAGTACTTATATTTTCCTTTGCCATTGGGCAAACAAACAATAAAAAAACTGCCGGGCGGCAGTTATTCGCTTTTGCCATTGCCCTTTCAAAAGCCTACGAGGTTAGCTGACGGGCTCGGGCTTGAAAGTACCCTATCCTTTTCGGAATTCGCCCCCAAAATCGGGTTCCCCGCATTTATGTTCTTACACATAAATCTCGGCTGCAATTTAATCGTTTAAAGCAATTATTCCATATCGAACAGCCAAGTCAAGGAATTTTTGTGGTTGTAATGGGGTGGGCTAAAGACTAAGCTCCGACCCGCTCCACCGAGGCGGGCGAGGTCTCGCCTTTGGCGGACTTAAAAAGTGATAAAATATCTTTGGCTACGAGGTGGTTTTAGTGTAAAATAAGCAATTGAGGCGATTCTTTAGGTTTTAGAAAGAATGAAAAGTAACTGTTTTCTGATGAGGGGCATACAATGAAAAACTTTATTTGTGGTGTATCGGCTATCTTGGCGGTAATGGCCTGCTGGGCTGCGCTGGGCTTCGCCATAGCAAGTGTGTCCTTGGCGGCACCTGAGCCGGCTATCGTGCAGGGGCCGGATGAGTGGACGGTAGATGTAACATTTGAGCATCCGCAGCAAATCATGTTTCAGTTGAGCGGCGACAAGGAACCAAAGCGATACTGGTACACGATAATAACGCTCACCAACAAGACAAATCACGATGTTGATTTCTATCCCAAGTGCGAGCTGGTAACAGATACGTTTGAAATTGTACCGGCAGGCAAGAATACGCCGGCAGCGGTTTTTGAGCAAATAAAGAAGCGTCATCATAAGAGGTATCCACTACTTGAGTCTTTGGAAAATGCCGGCAACAAGATACTTCAGGGCGAAGATAACACCAAAGATATCGCCATCATTTGGCCTGATTTTGATACGAAGGCTAAGAGTATAAAAGTGTTTATAGCCGGTTTGAGCAACGAAACAGTCGCTATTGACCATCCGACGGCGAAAGACGAGACAGGCAAGCCGGTCAAAGTCTATCTGCGAAAAACCCTTGAATTAAGTTATAAGCTTGGCGGCGATGTGGCCTTCAGGTCCAATGCAAAGCCTACTTATGAAGGTAAACGCTGGGTTATGAGATAAGAAACAGCCGAAGTAACTCTCTTTGAGAGGAGTCTGAGGCATGTTTATACCTTATGCGGTAGATGCTCCGTTTGACCACCAGCCAGTGGTGAACTGGCTGGCAATTCTGGGGATAATATTGGTATTTACCCTTCAACTGGTAACTTCCGAAAAGCAGGTAGCCGAAAAACCTGAAAATGGAATCGAGAGCCCAATAGAAAAGGTAATCGAAGGGCCTATAGGTGAAAAAAAAGCAACCGAGAAGCAAGCAGTTAAAAGGCATGAGGTCACGGGGCCAATGGCCCGGTTTGCTTTAAACGGCTGGGGGATAGGATTGTTTACATATAGTTGGCTGCACGGCGGCATTTTGAAGGGTATTGTTCGGCTGATAGGCAATTTGATTTTTTTGTGGCCTTTTGGCAATGCCGTTTGCGCGAAACTGGGCAATAAGCTTTATTTGTTGGTTTATTTGGGGTTTGGATTGCTGGCAGGGGTAACCCACCTGATGCTCGGCTCATGGGCAGCGGTTGGGGCGTGTGGGGCGATAAGTGGTATTGTGGGGATGTATATTGTGCTTTTCCCTGAGGATACGATAAGTTGTCTTTTTCTTCTGCCGCGTCCAATGGCGGTTAGTATTTCGGGTAGTTGGGTTGTTGTGCTATGGTTTATTTTCGATTTGTTGGAGGCGGGGCTGGGTAGCCCGGGTACAACGTATTATGCACATATTTTGTGCGTCGGGGCGGGGAGTGGATTGGCGGTGCTGATGTTGAAGGAAAAATGGCTGGTGATGGAGAAAGACGAAAAATCACTTTTGCAACTGTTATCGAGGAATGAAAAAGAGGAAGAACAAGAGAAAAAAGAAAAAAAGGGGAAAAAAGAAGATAAAGAAGAGGAAAGAAAAGAGTTAGAGACGATCGAAAAACGGCCGGAGACCGCTATCAAAGAAAAAGCTGAGCCAAAGATAACAACGGCTCATGAGGCAAAGAGAACCGAAGACGATTTTATCCACTTCAAATGCGGGTGCGGGCATAAAATCAAGGTGTACAAGAAAGATGCCGGCAAAACCGGCAAGTGTCCGAAATGCTTGAAATGGGTGGAAGCTCCGAGAGGATAATTTTTGGGGTGAGAAAATGATGGTGGGGGCTAAACAATTTTGGGATTGGTGCGTCTCACTTGAAATGGTATGTGGCGGGATTATAATGGGGGGATGGGAACAAAAAGAGAATCAGTATTTATATATTCGGAAGAGCTGGAGAGGTATCAGTATCCGGCGGAGCATCCGTTTAATACAATCCGGGCGAAAAGGGTCCGAGAGACAGTAGCCAAGATGGGGCTTTTGTCGGGGGTGGGTAGGAGAGAAGTTGCGCCTGAGCCAGCAGAGAGGGTAGTTCTGAAGAAGTTTCACTCAGCGCGTTACCTGCACATTTTGAAAGAGGCGTCCGAAGGCAAATTTAACGCTGAGGCACTGGGTATGGGAATCGGTACGCCTGATTGCCCGGCCTTCGAGGGACTATATGAGGGAGCGGTCCTGGCTACGGGAGGAACATTGGTAGGGACAAAGCTGATATTGTCGGGCGAAGCAAATGTTGTGTTTAATCCATCAGGCGGATTTCATCATGCGAGACCTGAACGGGCATCAGGATTTTGCTATATCAATGACGTTGCGATTGCGTGTACGATACTGGCGGAGGAAGGGAAACGGGTTTTATACATAGACGTGGACGTTCATCACGGCGACGGGGTTGCATACGCTTTTTATGGCCGACGCGATGTTATGACCATATCATTGCACCAGAACCCGAGGACGTTGTTTCCAGGAACAGGATTCGAATACGAAATCGGCAGCGGGGAAGGAGAGGGCTACTGCGTAAATATACCTCTGCCGATAGGAACTTACGACGAGGCATATATGAAGGCTTTTGAAGCACTGGCACTGCCTTTGATTGGAGCGTTCGAGCCTGATATATTTGTTTTCGAGTTGGGGGCGGATGCCCTTGCGGGCGACCCTCTCGCGAACCTGCATCTGACCAATAACGTTTATGCCGAGGTCATCGGCCATCTGTTAAGTTTCGACAAACCAATCCTTGCGACCGGCGGCGGTGGGTACAATATCGACAATACCTTTCGGGCGTGGGCGCTTGCGTGGAGTATTTTTGCCGGCGGAGAAGAACAGGAGAAACTGCGGGATGAAACAGCGGCTGTGAGTGAGTCACAGCGTGAAGCAGTAATCCCTGCGATAGAGGCAACAATAGAAGCGGTCAAGGCAAACGTTTTTCCTTTTCACGGTCTCTGAAACCGGCGTTTGGCGCATCCGGCATCCGTTATCATCTACTTGCTACTAATTTGCAAAACATCGTTGATTTTCGAAATATTATCACTATAATCGCGCAGTCCAAAGTTGTTTGTTGTGAAAGGATGTTATGGCAAAAAATATTGAATCTATTATGAACCCGAGGTCAATTGCCGTGGTTGGAGCAACGAACCGGCCTGGCAGCGTAGGGCTTGCGGTGTTTCACAATATTCTAAGTGGGGGGTTTGAAGGTGTCCTTTATCCAGTCAATCCCAAGGTGAAATCTGTACAAAGTGTAAAGGCATATCCGAGCTTGATGGATATCCCTGACGAAGTGGACTTGGCGGTCATTATTGTCCCTGCTGAGACTGTTTGTCCGGTGATGAGTGAAGCGGGCAAAAAAGGGGTCAAGGGGGCAATAGTGATTAGTGCCGGATTTAAGGAAACAGGCGGCAGGGGAGTGGAGCTGGAAAATTGCCTGAAAGAAGTGGTCAGGAAGTACGATATCCGTCTGGTAGGCCCTAACTGCTTAGGAGTTATCAATAACAATGAGAAGGTCCGGATGAACGCCAGTTTTGCCAGGAAGATGCCGAAGACAGGAAATATCGCCTTTATTTCGCAGTCAGGGGCTCTTTGCACAGCAGTTTTGGATTTTGCGGAGGGTAAAAACATCGGGTTCTCGAAATTCATCAGCTTCGGGAACAAAGCAGATGTAAATGAGACAGATTTGCTGCGTTATCTTAAAGATGACCCAGACACAGATGTAATTTTGATGTATCTGGAAGACATTACCAATGGTCGTGAGTTTCTTGAGACAGCGAGAGAGATTACGTGGAAAGCCCATAAGCCGATGCTGGCCATAAAATCCGGTCGTTCTCCTGAAGGCGCCCGAGCGGCGGCTTCTCATACCGGCGCTCTTGTCGGGTCAGACAACGCCTACGATGCTATTTTTTATCAGAGCGGAATCCTGAGAGTGGAGGGTATATCTGAGCTTTTCAACCGGGCTATTGCTTTTGCCAAACAGCCGATACCAAAAGGCGACCGCATTGCCATCATTACAAATGCCGGCGGGCCGGGCATTATGGCAACGGACGCAGTAGTTCGGCACGGCCTTAAAATTGCGACTCTATCGGAAGAAACAAAGCGGAAATTGAGAAAGGAGCTTCCACCAACAGCCAATATTGAGAATCCTGTAGATGTGATAGGTGATGCAACACATAAGCGTTATGAGGCGGCCATTCGTAATGTTCTTATGGATGAAAACGTGGATGGCGCTATTATAATATTGACTCCGCAAGCGATGACCGACATTCGGGAAACAGCGGAAATTGTGCCGCGAGTGGTCAAGGGTATTAACAAGCCGGTATTATGTTCGTTTATGGGCATTGTTGATGTTTCAGATGGAATCAAATATTTAGAGGAGCACGGCATACCGAATTATTCTTTTCCTGAGGCGGCGGTGCGCACGATGTCGTCTATGGCTTATTATGGTAATCTGCTGACCCTCGAGAAAAGAAAATTTCGCCACATAGCAGCGGACAGTGACACGGCAACAAAGATTATAAAAAAGAAGCTTGCAGGCAGGGACAGTTATTATATGTCTGAAAAAGAGGCAAGCGAGATTTTGCAGTGTTACGGACTGCCTATTTTAAAGAGTATTTTGCTGAAAGAGCCATCGGACGTGGATAAAACAGCGGATGAGGTTGTTTTCCCTGTAGCCATGAAGATTTCTTCACCTGACATTGTCCATAAGTTCGATGTGGGAGGAGTTAAGCTAAAGATTAAGACAAAAGAAGAGGCAAAAAAGGCCTTTGAGGAGATTATTGCCAATGTAAAAAAGTTTAATCCGTTGGCAAAGATTGACGGCGTGATAATAGAGCGGATGGCCAAGGGCGGCGTGGAGGTCATCCTCGGTGCAGTCAGAGATTCGAAGTTTGGGCCGATATGTATGTTTGGTCTCGGCGGGACATTTGTAGAGGCAATAAAAGACGTAACCTTCCGATTAGCTCCTATGTGGGAAATCAGCGCCGAGATTATGATACAAACTATTAAGGCGTATAGTATTCTTAAAGGGGTTCGTGGGGCACAGCCTTGTGACATTGATGCTATCAAAGATTGTATTCTTCGACTTTCCCAGATGGTAACCGAACACCCTGAGATTGCAGAACTGGATATAAACCCACTGATTGTGTATCCCAAGGGAGAAGGATGTGTGGTGGCGGACAGCAGGATTCTCCTGAAAAAGGCAAGGTGACAGCCGACGATTCGTTAAAACCTCGTTAATGTTCTTTTAGGTAAGTGCAAAGACAAGTGCGTAAATGTCTCTAAATACGCCTGGCGTGAGTCGAACACGCAACCTTCGGTTCCGTAGACCGACGCTCTATCCAGTTGAGCTACAGGCGCAATAATAATACTGTTCCCGAATAAAAAGGCCTCTTGCTGAATCTTTGTTTATATTACAACCGACAGTAAACTGTTTCAAGAAAATTAAAGCTGAACCATATACTTTCCTGAGGTTCCTGATGTTTGATTTGGCCAATTTTCTTGACCTATTGTCTTGTTTCAAATATCATTGTTCGCAAAAGGAAAGTAAATTTGAAAGGCACAGAGAAAGTGAGAATCAGCAAACGAGCCCAGGATGTGCCGCCTTCGGCGACTTTAGCCGTTACTTCGCGGGCGAAGGAATTGAAGGCCAAAGGCGTGGACGTAGTTGATTTTGGGGCAGGCGAGCCGGATTTCGACACGCCGGATTTTATCAAAGAAGCTGCGATAAAGGCATTGAAAGCCGGCAAAACCAAGTACACAGCCGAGTCCGGAATAGTCGAGCTGCGGACCGCAATTGCAGTCAAACTGGAGAAGGAAAACGGTCTCAAGTACACTCCTGAGCAGGTCATCGTCAATATCGGCGGCAAGCACTCGGTTTATGAGGTGATGCAGGCAACACTCGACCCGGGCGACGAGGTTATTCTGCCCGTGCCGTATTGGGTAACATACCCTGAGACGATAAAGCTCGCCGGCGCTATCCTCAAAATCGTTCAAACCGACAAGAAAAATAGTTATAAGGTTACGCCGGCCCAGTTGAAAAAGGCCATCACAAAAAAGACCGCTATGTTTGTGCTTAATTCGCCCAGTAATCCGGGCGGTTTTACTTACACGCCTGAAGAACTAAAAGCTATCGCAAAGGTTCTTGAAGGAACACAAGTAATTGTGCTTTCGGATGAGATTTACGAAAAGTTAGTCTACGGCGACACTAAATTTGTGAGCTTCGCCTCACTATCTAAAGATGCCTATGACAGGACTCTTACCCTCAACGGCCTGAGCAAAACCTACTCTATGACCGGCTGGCGGCTTGGGTATGTTGCAGGGCCTCTGGAAGTTATAAAGGCAATGGGGCGTCTTCAGTCTCATATGACCTCCAATGCCGTAACCTTTGCACAGTATGCGGCAGTAACTGCATTGACCGACCCTGCTGCAGACCAGACCATAGAAAAAATGAGAGCGGAATTTGAACATCGAGGCAAATATATGGCGCAGCGTCTGAATGCTATTGAAGGCATCGAGTGCCCCGAACCTACTGGAGCTTTTTATTGTTTTCCTGATGTTTCGAGCCATTATGGCCGAACTATCAAGGATGTAAAAATCAGCGGCAGTATGGACTTCGCAAAGGCACTTTTGGAACAAGCCAATGTCGCCCTTGTTCCAGGCCTGCCGTTCGGCTGTGATGAAAATGTGCGTTTAAGTTTTGCCTGCTCGATTGAACAAATTACCAAGGGATTGGATAGATTGGAAAAATGGCTCGGCAAATAAAGACCAAAGACCAGGGACTCAAGACCCCAGACCAAAATCGTGATTCGGTGGATGAGTTACGAGTTACGAGTCACGAACACCGTGCTTTATCCGGCTGGCCAATGCTATTGGGCTGGCTGGCAATGATGATTTTTGCTTTTCACGCCGGCACGCATATGGTTGGTGCCGGTGATACCTGGGTCGCACTGGCCTGCGGTCGACATTTCGTCAATCACGGTGTTAACACTGTCGAACCATTCAGCGCGAACTCACACAAAGCGGGACCGACTGAAGAAGAGATAAAAACCTGGCCCCAGTGGGCTCAATGGATTGCAGGTAAAGTCGGTATGAGAGCAGTTAGATACTGGCATCCTACCGGCTGGATAAACCAAAACTGGCTGACACACGTCTTGTTCTACTGGCTGGCGTATCTGTCTCCTTTCGCAGACGCCAAGACTCTTTCATTCAATACACTTGTCTATTGGAAGTTTGCGATTTACATAATTACCGTGATTTGTGTTTATTACACTGGTCGATTATTGGGGGCTAATCCAGCTTTATCGGCGGTTTTTGCCTGCTTTGCGATGTTTGTGGGGCGCTCTTTCCTTGATATACGCCCCGCAGGTTTCTCAAATCTGCTGGTTGCCGTCTTTTTGCTTGTGCTTGTTCTTGCCACGTATCGAAACATATTATATATCTGGCTCATCGTCCCACTTACAGTTTTCTGGTGCAATGTTCACGGCGGGTACGTCTACGTATTTATAATGCTTGTGCCGTTTATAGTTCTGAACCTTCTAACGAGCATCTTTAAAAAAGGGTTTGTCTCTATCGGTCTAAAAGGAATATATCATACCATTGCCGCAGGCTTTGTTGCTTTTGTTGCGATGATTGTATTCAACCCTTTCCACTTTACCAATCTCACACATACTTTCGATATCAGCATCAGCAAACACGCTGAGATGTGGCGTACTGTAAACGAATGGCATCCGGCCTTTGCATGGTCTAATCCCGTGGGTACGGGTTTCCCATTTTTAGTTCTTCTTATTTTAAGTATTGGTTTGACTTTTTTTTGGTTTTTTAGCCGCTTCCTCAAACCCAGATTACTAAAAGCGCCAAAGAATGAGCTTGAGGCACAGGAGAAACTGTTCAACGTTCTATCGACAATCTTCGGCGGTGCAGCCGCTGTATTTGTATGTTGGGTCACATTTATTTCTTTTTCTTTCGTTGAAGCTGATGCAGCAGGGGTGCTTTTGTGTGCTGCGTTTGTGTGTATCCTGCTGCTAAGCATTTACAGGAGCGTTCATTTCATTTATTTGGCAGTTGGCTTAACGTTGTTCGCCCTGTGGTCAGGCGATGCTGATGCCGGTTATTCCGGCAGATATATTTATTCGTTTGTTATATTGCCGGCGTATGTCATTCTGCATATTTTTGCCTCGTTGTTCTCAGAACCTGTTAAAATCAAACCAAAAAATATTGCTTTTGTTGCCCTGGCAGCCGTTGCTTCGTTGTTATTAATGATTTTTATCTTTAATCCTTTCAAATTTGCAATGCCTTTTTCCAACGCTGTGAAGCAATTTTTAGACCTGCATCGGTTATGGAACCCCCAGTATGAACGTAACCTTGATATGACCTATGAGTACTTGTTTGGTGTCCTTTATATTGTGAACATCGGTTCGATTATTATTTGGTTAGCGATTCCTTACTTGCAAAAATTATTAGGCCTGCTTCCAAATAAAATCCACGAAGATTCCCAAACCGTTCAATACGAGTCGTCCAAAATCGATTTATCGTTAATGGCCGTCGTTGCCCTTACCCTCTATATGGCCTATCGTTCCCGCAGGTTTATACCGATAGCGGGTATCGCAGCCTGCCCGATTGTAGCGATGTTGATTGACCAGATGACTCGCACAATTTCGGCTGCGCGTAATTTCTACAAGCACCGTTCCCTCTTTGTCAGCCCAATGCCATATAGACTGCAATTGTTTTTCATCTTTGTTGCTGCCATTGTGGTTATAGCTTTGGGCACAGGATGGGGACTTAAATTTAAGCGTGTGTATCTCGACCCTTGGCCCGCAGACCCAAAATTGAGTTCTGTTTTTATTCGGATGACAGCCTCGCATGCCAAACCATTTGACGCTTGTAACTTTATAAAAGACAACAAGTTAAAAGGGAAAATGTTTAATTACTGGACCGAAGGCGGTTTCATTGCCTGGGGCCAGGAGCCTGACCCGAACACCGGCCGAACCCCTCTGCAATTATTTATGGACGGCCGTGCACAGGCAGCTTATGACCCGAGAGTTTATCAGGTTTGGTCTACTATTATGTCAGGAGGCCCATTAGTTCAAAGTGCGGCGATAAGAAAAACCTCTCCCGATTATGTTCAAGTCGGACAGTGGATAGATGAACAGTTGAAAAAATATGATGTCTGGGTAGTCTTAATGCCCCTGACAGACTCAGAAGTATATAACGGGCCTTTCGTAAGAGGCATTGAACGTAGTCTCAATTGGCCTCTTACCTACTTTGATAACAAACAAAAACTTTTTGTTGATATAACAAC
>JBAPXT010000079.1:0-5904 GCA_049284355.1 Sedimentisphaerales bacterium | reverse complement strand
GTTCTTGAAAGAAAAAAATGTAACGATAGAATCACAGTAACAGGAGCTGAAACTGTCTCTTAATTCAAAGGCAAATTTGTCTCATTTTTGCTGAAGACGTACAGTCTAGTGCACAGGTACTGGCAGCATCGTCTGGCTGAACATCTTAAAACTTGTGGCTATAAGGTTGAAATCGAAGCTCCTGTCGGTGATGGCAAAACCATTGATATCGTGGCTGAGCATGATGGCAAACGTATAGCTTTTGAGATTGAGACGGGTAACTCTAATGTTGCTGATAATGTTCAGAAATGCTTTGATGCTGGTATGGATATGGTGGCGGTTATAGCCACATCGAAGGTTACCAAAGATGTACTTGCTCGGATTGTGCCGGAACAACCCCAAATTAGGCTTTTGATGGGAAGTGAGGCAATAGAACACGCTTATCTGTCGGAGTACCTAAAGTAACTTAAGCGTTAGCCATTCCAGCCCAATCCTCAAGATTCCCCCGCGATCTTTGGGCAACAGAAAACTTGGGACACGATGTTCCTTGGTCACCCCATGCCCCTAAATCAATTTGATTGTCTTATCCGATAGTGGTATTATCTATCCTCGTATTATGCTAGGAAATGGCTCGGAAAAACATCTCGGCAGCAGGAAACTACTTACCCATTGTAACTGACGAGGTATCATTTATTAAACCGGGCTACATTGTCGCGGGACATAGCATGGCTATAGGCACTTGAGTTACCATAAATGAGTCAAAATTATCAGACAGAGTGTAAACTTGACCCAATAGCTCTCATGAACAAGCAAATTTGCGCAAAAGGAGAAATTATCGAATGCATCCAGTAACCGAGGTTATTACACTCATCACGGCCATAGTCGGTTTGATTACAGCTATAGTATATTCATACATAACACGTAGGAGCATAAAAGCCAAAACAACTGAACTTGAGATGAAGCTAGCTGAACTTGAGATAAAGCTGAAAGATCTGCAAATAAAAGGATTGAACTTGAAAATAACTTCTTTAAAGAAAGGAGATCATATAAAAGAGTTGATATTTACCGTCAAAGGGACATACAAATCGCTGATTCCATCAAGTTATTCATTTTGGGTCCTTGGGCGCAAAAACGATCTTTTTTACTTGATGAACCCCAGAATACACTTTAACGATGTAAACAATACCTTCTACCAAAATAATGTGCGCCTAATGGAAGAGGGGCCGTGGGACATATTAATAATAATGGCACATACCGAAGCCACAAAATGGTTTCAATCAAGAGTCGAAAATGAAATATGGGAGGGTTTCCAAGAACTTCCAAATGACACGAATATTCTTGACACTGTGAGTGTGGAAAGAGAGAAAATCACTAACATCCTCGGGTTATCGGTCAGCAAACCTAAGGATGATGATATTATTAGAGAACAGGTCTTTGAGGAGATGGAAGGTAAAATAGAAAATTCATTACAAAGCGGCTATGTATTATGGGTGTTAGCTAAGAATCAATACCATTATTTCCTGCAGAATCCGCCTATTGCAATTGTTGGAAATAACTGGTCTCAGAAGAACATAAGATTATCAACACCTGGTCGTTGGGAATTACACATTTACTTGGCTTCCAATTCGGCAGATAGGTGGTTCAAAGATAGAGCAGAATCTAGGAATTGGGGGGGCTTTGACAGGCTGCCACGAGGAGCTGAAATTTTGGTATCTATTACCGTACACCGAAAATGGGATGAGGGTTATGTCGATATTCACATGGAACCCATTCCTTCTGAAATAAAGAGACGTTTAAATATAACAATTAAAAGCCCACAGAGCTTCAAGAGAATAAACCGTACAATATATAATGATATGGAGGGCAAATTAAAAGGGCTTCTTCCACAAGATTACAAGCTTTTTGTATTTAAACGATACGACAATCAATATCATATGACTTTTCCTGAAGTTGAAATCCAGCCCTCAAAATCATCGTTCATACGAAGACCGAGATGGCGCAAACCTTCTATCAGTCTTACAAGTGCTGGGGAATGGGAACTCCACGTCTGTTTAGTCAGTCGGGAAGGAGAAAAATGGATTGAGGAAAGACGAAAAATGAAAGATTGGAGTGGATTCGAGCAACTTCCAACCGGGATATCATCGATGTCGTACGTAAGAGTAACTAGAGTCGAAAGCGAGAGCGAGAAAATACCTGAATGAGACAGCGAAGCGGTCTTACTCAAGTTGATTCATGCCGTGTCCACTCTGAGACTTTCCGATCAAAAGGGCCTTATCACATAATTGAATTGGGAAATACCGGCGCTCGTAATAGTTAATTTCGAGGCTATAATGTACTATCAAAAGAAGAGTGCATCGTTATACGTTGTATTGCTACTTCTATGGATACCCACAATTGCACTAATCTGCTCTACATTGACTTCTTGGTTAGATCTATTAATCCTCTTGCCATTGCTGTATGCACAATACTATTTACTTGCATTTCTATTCTCGATACGGATTAAAGACAAGTACGTACTTCCATCGGTTGGGAACATAAGGAAACAATCCATCGCCCTCTTAATGACAGTCTGCAATGATTTTGACGAAAGTGCCGCAGAATCACTAACTAAGCAAACATACCCCAACTACCACGTTTTCATACTGGACGACAGTGATGTCGAGATAGAAAGGCAAAAGGTCCACCAATGGTGTTCTGGGCATAGCCCGATTTGCACCCATCTATGGCGAAACACAAGAAGAGGTTACAAAGCGGGGAATCTAAACGATTCGCACAAAAAAATCCCCCAGAAGTTTCAACTCCTTTGCATCTTGGATTCGGATCAAGTACTTCCCCCGTCGTATCTAGAGACACTTTATGGAACATACGTAGCTTATGGATGTCCCTCATTCGTGCAAGGTGTGCACGAAGGAAGAAAGGGCAACATTTCAAGCTTTTCTCTATCTCTCTCTGATAGCGTTAGTGCCCGAGGGAGATACCTTTTGTATTATAAGAACCGCTATGGTTTACCAATTATCCTTGGTCATGGCTATCTAATCGAAAGGAAAGTACTGTCAGATATTGGCGGTGTTCCTGAGATTGTGAGCGAAGATCTTGCCCTAAGCATGGAACTTCATCGCCACGGTCACATCGGCATTATTGCACCTAATGTTATAAGTGAAGAAGCTTATCCAGCATCTGTTACTTCTTTGCAAAAACGCCGCTTCCGTTGGACGATGGCCGACTGGGAAATAGTATTCTCACATCATTTCATAGATTTTCTCAAAACACCCGCTCATCTGATTGAGAAGATCGACTTGACTCTTCGGGAGATTCGTCTTCCGTTAAGTAGTTGCTACTTTGCGATGGTCTTCGCGGTACTGGTTGCCTGCTTAGTGTTTAAGGATCTGCACCCGAGTTTCTGGGGTACCTTTTTAACCAAACAAAGGGACTGGAAATCACTCTCCCTGCTCTTTGCTTTCAGTCCTTTATTTCCACTTCTCCTACCGAAAGCCCACTCTTGTTCTAAAATCAAAACCTTCGGAGCACTTTTAGTGACTGCATTAAGCATGGTATGCATTCAACTCTCAGCAGGAATCGCTTACCTCATCGGACGTAAAGCACACTTCTACGTCACCAATGAAAATACCATCGATAAGAGCAAGTGGGCAAAATATATGGTTGAACCAAACAGTGTGCTAACAACGGTTCTAAATGTCTTATTTGCGATATGCCTGTTTATATGTGGAATATGTGCCATGGATTTCTCCATCCTAATGTGGGGTCTGACTATATTAGGAGTTACTGTCCTTTCTTTTCTGAGGCCTAACCTCCTAAATCAAAGTTGTGCCATGCTTGGAAACACAATATTCGCAGTTTGTATGGCTCAAGTTTGTTTTGGTAACGGCTTCTCTCTTATAGCTATATATCTATATTGCTCGTTACCACTCCTGATAGTGTAAAGAAGTAGCAATGTAAGCATCAACATAACTGATACTACGATCCACAACTAGAAATTGCAGGCGGGCCGCCCAGAAAAAGTTTTCTCTATCTCATAAGTATTACAGACAAAGATTCTGAGCTAGAGTACAGCAAACCGTTATTCACAACCCATGAGGAACTATTCCAGTGTTTTTGCCTTGCCGATGCAGAATACCTTCTCCGGCTCAAGCCAAACTTCTATATCTTTGTAGCCGCTTTCTGCAAGAAGGCTCTCAACATCCTCAGGTTCCCTGTACACTAAGTTCCAGTTTCCCAGAATGCTCATCGTTGAGGCAAGTTTATGTCGTCTCATATTCGCAATGAAAATGGTTCCTCCTTGCATGAGTTGCTCTTTCACCATTTTCAGAACTGATACTGCCGTCTCAAAGTCAAAGTAATCAATCAAACCTGACATGACACCGATGTCGTATTTATTAGGTATCAAGTTCATGCGCAGGACATTGCCTTGAATGTAGTTCACATTAAGACCTTTCTGGGCAGCCAGAAGCCTTCCCTGTTCAATGGCATCAGGTTCTTTGTCTATACATGTGGCTTTCACTACCACGCTGCCGCGAAGCCTTTCGATAGAGCCGAGGATTTCATGCCCCAAGCCGGCTCCAAAATTGATTAACCTGACAGGGTTGTTTATCCGGGCACGTTCCACAATGCACTTGCAGATTTCCTCCTGCAGAACACGGAGTCTATTCCTCACACCCCTTGCAGAACTACAGCTCAGAAAAAACCTGTCCAGTAACGTTCGTGGTTCGTTCCTGTAGACAATCTCAAGACACCGCCAACTGCCAGGGTCTTTCAGAGATTCGTGTGCCAAGTCACTAAGGTGACGTATAACAGGCCTCCCGAGCCTAGCAATAAAGGAAGCAACAAACCCGGTCTGTTTACCACTTCGTTTCCCATTCACAGTATGGTGCTCCCAGTCTTATGCATCTGTTTTCCTTGAGCTTTACATTCTTTACACCTAGTTCCATTTCGCCGTGTGCTGCATACACACCCATAAACCATTTGCATGCTATTGATTTGGCACCGAACATCTTTGCTCCATGTTCTATGACAGGGTTGTCCCGTACGTGGACGATAATGTGATGATGACCGTTCTTGATTTTCACCAACACAAATTCCGGCTTGCCAAACCCGATGAAGTCCAGCATCGCAATTACTGCCTTCTGCGTTATCCATCCGCCCCGTGGTTTCAATCCCATATACTTGACCATTTCCTTGGCTGCATCTCTGCCTGCTTCGTAGCCCAGCTTGTAAACAAATTCCTCGCCGAGTTCTTCGCCGATTGTTTGTAGATTCAATGCTAATGCCCGCGAGGGAAACAATGTCCAGTCCATCCTGCCAAAAAGCTTTATTCTCCCTCGGTCGGTAGCGAAGGCATTTCCCCACAGCAACTTCTTGAAAATCCAGGCCAATCCCACATAACCACCGTCCAGCTTCACGCATGCCCTTTACGTATTTGTCATGCTGCCTTAAAAATCTCATAACCGTCTTGGCGGTGGTGCATACAGTCTTTGCAATGCCGCTGCATATCCGGCTCGACTACATCTGCGTACACTTGGGTAGTACCTATGTGGGAGTGCCCAAGCTGTTTCTGGACAAGCCGCAGGTTGTAACCGCTGGCTTTGTAAAGTTCGCAGGCATAAGTGTGTCGGAGACCGTGTATAGAATAATGGGAAGATAAACCCGCTCTTGCTGCTGTCCGCTTGAAGGCTTTCTCTATTGCCCGCGTGGTCATGTGACCTTTTGTATTGCTGGAGAGAAATAGCGGGTCGCTCAGACCTGTAGGTTCGCCGATACTTTGTTTCCAGAGGATGTATTCCTCTGTCTGACGTCAGCGAAAGTGGCACAGTTTGAGATCTTAGGTTAAGAGAGATTCAAGAGGTTTCCAGGGGGGAAGGAAACCTCTTGAAATCGGCGGTTTCGGCCCCATAATTGGGCATCTTAGCC
>JBAPXT010000078.1:0-22703 GCA_049284355.1 Sedimentisphaerales bacterium | reverse complement strand
CTTACGCCGGAAGAGTTTATCAGGCAGGAAACTGAAAAATTTTCCACAGGCATGCCTGTGGAAACAGGATTAATTAACGCTGGATACTCTAATCTATAGTGGTACAATAAACGGGGTAAGGTCAGTTGATACTGAAACCACAAGCGGGACAATAAATTTCGTTACCAACCCAAGATTCGGTTATGACTCTTATTTTTTGAGAACTACTGTGATATCTGTCTGCGACTTTTATATCTAAGAGGGTATGCATACGTAAAACTCAAATGTATTTATTCTTTGGCAATTTTTTAAGTCTATACTATGCGTATATATGTTTTTTCGTTTTGAGAGCATTTATTTTCCCAGTTACCTATTTTCTCAAGTAGACATGTCCATTCTACGGATTATAGAAAATCAAACAAGGTAATTTTGAGAACTGCGTAAACAACGCCCAATGCACGAATTTTAGGTTTCTTTGTTAGCTGTAAAAGATTGATAAAACGAAGCTTCAGCAAAGTCATTTTTGGAGGATTTCGAGATTATCCGGGTGGAGTCTTTTCAGTCCAGCTAACTGGTTTCGGCCAAGCCTGACGTCAATCAGAACAGAATCATCGCAATATTGCTCTGTAATGATAGTCCCGTATGCCCGCAAAAAACTCTGGACTTTGCCGTCTGATTGGCTGCAGAGCAGGCGCAGCAGAAGTTCGCCGCCCTTGTATTTTGCCGAGACGGCCTTGCCCAACTGCTCAAGACCAAGCCCCGACTTAGCTGATATGCAAACCGCATCAGGAAAAAGCGTCTGGAGCATTTCAACATCGCCGATTTTTCTGACGGCATCGACTTTATTGAGGACCTTCAAAATCGGTTTTTCCCCACAGCCGATTTCCGCCAGTACCTTATCCACAGATTCAATCTGCTTGAGCACTTCTGGATTTGCCGCGTCGATGACGTGGATAAGCAGGTCGGCATTGACGGCCTCTTCGAGCGTTGCCTTGAATGATGCGACTAACTGGTGCGGCAGATTTTTCACAAAACCGACCGTGTCGCTTATAAGAACATCCACGCCTTTGGCAGGCGTCCATTTTCTTGTTCGCGTATCGAGGGTTGCAAAGAGCCGGTCCTCGACAAGAACGCCTGCGTTGGTAAGCGCGTTTATAAGTGTGCTCTTGCCGGCGTTGGTATATCCGACGATGCAGGTTTTGAACATCCCTTTTCGGCCGTCAATCTCACGAACTCTGCGCTCGTCGATGTTATCAAGTTCCCGCTTGAGGTCTATGATTCGTTTGGAAACTATACGCCGGTCGATTTCCAATTGCTGCTCGCCCGTTCCTCTGGTTCCTATGGCTCCGACTGCGCCGGCGGCAGTTGCTCCGCCCACGCCTGCTACGCTGTCTAAGTGCGACCACATCCCGGCCAATCTCGGATAGGTATATTCAAGCTGGGCTAATTCAACCTGAAGCTGGGCCTGTTTGGTTTGTGCTCTGGTGGCGAATATATCCAGAATCAGCTCGCTGCGGTCGAGGACTTTGATAAGGATAATCTCTTCAAGCTCACGAATCTGGGCAGGCGACAGGTCATTATCAAATATAACAACATCAGCTTTGAATCGCTTGACCCGCTCAGCAAGCTGGTCGGCTTTGCCTTTGCCTATGTATGTAGTCGGGTTGATTTTCCGGATTTTCTGTTGAAACCTGTCTACGACGACCGCACCGGCGCTTTCCGCAAGGGCTGTAAGTTCAACTAAATCATCCCCCTCGCTGTGAGTGTGCAGGACAGCGGCCACCAGGATGGCCCGCTCTTTCCTGACCCTTAGCGTCTGGCGCAGTTTTTCCAATTAAAAAATGTCTCCAAAACCACTTTGTTGTTTATTTTAGCATATTTGCCAATATTACTCAATATGGCCATAATATTTAGCAGATTCTACGAGTTTTTTAGCCAATAGTGCTGCTTTTTCAGCAAAAAAAGCTTGTTTTTGCATAAAAAAGTGCCAGTGAAGATTTTTTGACTTGATAAAACATAAAATCTAATTAAAATGCTGTTTCTCATTATTTTTGACGAATTAAGAATAAAATACTGTTTTTTGATGTTGGTGATTTTTGAGGTATTGAAAGGGCCCTTTTTTTATGCTGAAAGTCAAGTCACGTACAGGTGAATCAGTCCAGCAGATGATGAGACGCTTTAAGAAGCTGTGCGAGAAAGAGGGCTTAATCAGGGATATGAAGCGTAATGCCTACTACGAGAAGCCCTCGGAAAAGAATCGCCGACGTATGCGCAAGGCCCAGCGAACTGCAAGCTACAATAATTTTTAACACAAACCCTTTCCACTAATTCCTGTCGCAATAATCAATTCCATCGGCTTGCTCAATCTTCATTTTGGAACCGGCCAAAATACCGTATCGCCATTGTTGCCCCATTTTTTGACTTGGCCTTTGTCATCCTTCCCGGGTTGGCCGCCGTCATCTTTGAAATTAGGCCCAACGCTATATAGCGTGAAATTGTCATCCGTCTTCTTATAAATCAACGGCTTATCTGTGTATGGGTCCATCGGCAGTTCCTTCAAATATTCTGCCGTGACCAATTCATCCAACTTCGCCGGATATTCGTTTTTCTCTAATCGCCACCGCTTAAGCGCCAGGACGGTTACCGTCGTCTGATGCAACGCCCTGCCACGATACGCCATCTCAGATGCTCGGTCCACAGCGGGCGATAAAAATTGAAGTAAAAAGAACCTGTATTTCGGCAGGGCCGAAATCATATTCTCAACAGCGTTAGGGTCACTAATGCGCCTTTCATAAGGGCTCATCTTAGCAAGCTTCCCCATGCGGTCATAAATCTCGTTCCCTTTATCTATCGTCTTATCGCGGCCTGCGTGAACCATAGCTGCCGCCGTATAAAAAGACAAACGCACCATACCCGCCTCATGACCAGAGTCTGTAATATCTTTGAGATAATCTAACTTGCGGGGGGCCAGGTGTCCTCCGCCCGGGCCGCCCTCGGTGAATAAATGCTGGACCGTATCCATAAAACACAGCCGTTCACCTTCCATATTCATAAGTGGGTAACCCTGCGGATAAATCTGCACTAACTGCTGCTGAAGGTGTTTGAGGTCGGCAGAAGATAAGCTTTTCGCTTCCACGATATTCAATATCTCCCCATAGGCCAAACCGCTGATAGCAATCCCAACTAACTGCTCTACAAGGATTCCTTTTCCCTGCCAGTGGCTACCGACCCGCGCAATCACAATACAATTTTCTATGGCCTGCTGCGGCTGGTTTGCATCCGTATGTATCCGCGCATGCCAAATTCCGAGTCTTGCCAAATTCCTTGTGGCAGCCAGATGAGGCAGCAGTACGCTAAACAACGACTTTTCCTGGTCATTTGGGTCGTACCCGTATTCTCTGTAGCAGTATGATTTGGAGCTTCCCGCCGCAAATTCCTGCCACGCAGATTCGTTAAGTTCAACCCATTTTCTGATTTTTTGCTGTTCTTCATCGCTGAGACCGCCAAGACTTGGATGTTCTGATGAAGCGTTAACTATCTTGCCTAATTCGTCGTCTGGCTTAACAAAGAGTGTTATCGCTTTTTCATAGTACGGCCAGGCGTTATCTTCATCTTGAACCTGCGGACGATTCATCTGGTTAATTACCGCCAAGTAGTCAACATTTATGGTCGGCTTGCCGGTAAGAAACCAACCGGTATAAAGGATGAAAAACAAAATCAGCACGCCAATCGTCTGAAAGGTTCTGACAACTACCGTTCGCCAGAGCGGTCGGCAGCGTTTTTTTGCCCTGCGCAATAAAACAGCAAGCAGTTTCACATCGCCGAAGTCAGTAATTAGCCGCTGGGCTTTTCGTTCTTTTTCTTCGTCGGTTGCACAATCTTTTAGTTCATCTTCGAAATGAGCGACTAATTCGGCCTGCACATCGGCCCGGACTTTTTTGCGATACCGCATCTTTCTAATGACAAGTTTTATAAAGTTCCTTGTGCATTCGGGAAGACTTTGCAAGTCGTTTTTGTTGTATTCCTTTGCCATGATAAATCTTTCGATATAAAAGTTTAAAAACGGCAATTCGTAGTTTAGGCCGGCATAAATGCGCGGCCGAAAACAACATTTAGTCCTGCCTGCAGCTCTTTGATTTGTCCTTTTTGCTTTGCCAGTTGGGTTTTGCCTTTGCTTGTGATGGAGTAATACCGTCTTTTTCGGTCGGACCTGGTTTTTTCCCATCTGCCCCTAATAAGTTTTTTCGCTTCGAGATTGTAAAGCAGCGGATACAACGTTCCTTTGCCGAGTGTCAGAACCTCACCGCTTCGATGCTCGATTGCCTTGCCCAGTTCATAGCCGTACATTTCACCTCGGGAGAGAATCTGTAAGACAACGACCGGGGCAATCCCTTTTAATAGCTGAGTTTCAAATTTCATTGTAGACTCCTTTTTTAAACATGGATTTACAGATTTATGTTTTACTTTACATATTTTGTTATACAAACTATGTAATGTCAACCAAAAAATCCAAAAAATTAAGATATTTTTCCCAAAAATCTGACATTGAAGTAAATCAGGCCGAATTTGCTTGTAAAAGGGCTGTTTTGTAATAAAATGGGTTGAAAATCTGCCGAGAAAAGCTCTTTTTAGCTCAACTGTGATAAATTGCCGATAGTATGTTAAATTCGGAGCAGTGGCCGAGAGGCTGAAGGCGACGGTCTTGAAAACCGTTTTACCCTTTGGGTAACGGGGGTTCGAATCCCTCCTGCTCCGTTAGGTGAGTTTACTTGATAGAAGTTGATTCCTTAAGCTTGTCCCCCCCCAAGAGATAGACGCTAATATAATCCCAGCAGCAATAGCCCAACATCATAGCCCGCCACATAAAATGCGGGTAAATTCAATTGACTATCGGATGGCAAGTGGTTAGTATGCAACGTTTTTATAATTGCTATAATATCGACGAATTGACTGTATCTGGTTTCATAAGATAGTTGCTTTGATTTTTATGCAGGATAAATAGGCGATTATGGATAACCGATTGGCTCTCCTCTGCGTTGTGTTCGTTCCGTGTATAGGGGCGTTTGTTCTGCCTTTTTTGGGCCGCGTATCCGCCGGATTGCGGAACTTTGTTGCGCTTGGGTTGGCGGTGATTCCGCTGGTATTAGTGTTTGCCATACTGCCGGCTGTTCTTTCGGGAGGGATTGTTCAAGTCGGCACCAGTTTTGACAATAGCTACAATTTCATCCTTTATGCTGATGGCTTAGCCATATTTATGGCCATCGTGTCGGCTTTGATTAGCTCAATCATCGTCTTCTATTCATTCGGGTACATAAGCCATTACGAAAACCAGAATGAATATTACCTGATGGTTCTGCTGTTTTTAGGCGGGATGTTAGGATTGATTTTTTCCGGCAATCTCATTTTTCTGTATCTGTTCTGGGAAATCACGGCCATAACGAGCTGGCGACTTATCGGTTTCTTCAGAGAAAAACAGCACGTGATTCGGGCAGACAAGGCGTTTTTAGTGACGATGTTCGGGTCGCTATTGATGCTAATCGCGTTTGTCAGTGTCTACCAGCAGACCGGCTCCTTTGACCTGCAGGTCATAAAAGAAAGACTTGGGACCAACCATCTTTCGAATCTGGCGGTCATATTGATTCTCGCAGGCGTCCTGTCCAAATCCGCGACGCTGCCTTTTCACACGTGGCTTCCCGATGCCGGTATTGCGCCGTCTCCCGTAACGGCACTGCTCCATGCGGCCTTGCTTGTAAAGATTGGTGTTTATGTCTTTGTAAGATTATTCATCGCAACGTTCACCGTCGATGAATTCTGGCATACCGTCGTACCCATAGTCGCCGGTACAAGCGCAATTGTTGCGGCCTGCGCCGCGATGGTTGATACTGACTTAAAACGCATCATCGCATATTCGACGGTCAGCCAGATAGGTTTCATCTTCTTAGGCCTTGCGATTGGCAGTGAACTCGGGGTCACAGGGGCGTTGCTTTATATATTGATGCACGGCCTGGCAAAAGGCGGGTTGTTTCTTTGTGCCGGCATAGTCGAGCAGAATACAAAAACTAAAAACATAATGCAGCTCGGCGGCTTGATAAAAACAATGCCTGTTACCGCAATCGCTTTCCTATTTTGCATATTCTCCGTAATGGGCATACCACCCTTTGGGGGTTTTTTCAGCAAATATATGGTGATGACAAGCACGATTAAGGCGGGCGACTTATGGATTATGTTTGTGTTCCTGTTGGGCGCGTTTATGACAATTATATACCTTTTCAGGGTTTTCAATCTGGTCTTTTTGGGTGAAGCGAAGACCCAGCCGGTCAGGGAGGGTTCAGCATGTATGGTGTTTAGTGTTGCGGTACTTGCGGCATTGTCGTTAGCGGCGGGCTTTTGTATTGCCTGGCCCAGCCAATTCGTATTGTCTGCAATTCAGCATCTGCCGGGGGTAATCAGATGACAGACTATATAATACTGCTGCCGATAGCCCTGCCTTTTGTCGCAGGTGTTTTGATGCTGCTGATACCCAAGCGGCTTCGTGGCGTTAAGGAAACGATTGCCCTTCTTGCTACGGCTGCAACACTGTGGCTGTCCATCAAGCTATTCGGAGAAAATATAAGCTGGTCGGCCCCCTGGGTCGGCTTTGGAATCGAATTCACGTTTCGATTGTACCATTTCAGTGCATTTATAGTTCTTGCAATATCGGCGTTTGCGTTTTTGTTTGTCTTGTACAGCTGCTCGTTTATGCGGGATAAGCTTCATCTGAATCAGTTCTATTGCTACCTGCTGGTTACTGCTGCAGTGGCAAATGGCGCAGTGCTGGCCGATAACCTTGTAGTGATGCTCTTCTTCTGGGAAGGGTTGCTGCTGACGCTGTTCGGGCTGATAGCCATAGGTCAACCCGGGGCTTTCAAGACCGCAATAAAGGCCTTTATCATTATCGGCATTTGCGATTTATGTATGATGGTGGGTATTGGTCTTACGTGGTATCTGGCTGGTACTATGACCATATCAAAAATCAATCTTCTTCCCATCGATTCGTTAGGCAGCTTGGCCTTTGTGCTTTTGATGATAGGGGCAATTTCAAAGGCCGGGTCTATGCCTTTCCATAGCTGGATTCCCGATGCAGCGGTTGATGCACCACTGCCTTTTATGGCGTTTTTGCCGGCTTCGCTTGAGAAACTGCTGGGCATTTATTTTTTGACGAGAATCTCGCTGGATATGTTCAAACTTGACGCCGGCTCGTGGATAAGCACACTTCTTATGGTCATCGGCGCAATTACAATACTGCTGGCGGTGATGATGGCGCTGGTTCAGAAAGATTACAAACGGCTGCTCTCATATCACGCTATCAGCCAGGTGGGTTATATGATACTCGGTATCGGCACTTGTCTGCCCGTCGGCATCATCGGCGGCCTGTTTCATATGATTAACAATGCTTTGTACAAGAGCTGTCTGTTTCTTACCGGCGGGTCGGTGGAAAAGCAGACAGGCACAACCGATTTGGGCAAATTAGGCGGCATCGGAATTAGGATGCCGGTTACTTTTGTGTGTTTTCTTATTACGGCTGCATCGATATCGGGCGTGCCGCCTTTCAATGGGTTTTTCTCGAAAGAACTTGTATATGACGCAGCATTGGAGAGAGGAACGGTGTTCTATCTTGCAGCGATATTAGGGTCGTTCTTTACAGCCGCCTCATTTTTGAAGCTCGGTCATTCGGCATTTCTCGGCAAATTGAACGAGTCAAACAGAAACGTTAAGGAAGTGTCGCTCGCTATGCTGATACCTATGATTGTTATCGCTTCGATATGCGTGCTTTTCGGCCTGCGACATCAGATTCCCGTTGACCTTTTCAAGCCGATAGTCGGCGAACAACGACTGGCGGGGCAGGAGTTTGCCGGCAATACAATGCTTATTACGGTTTCCGTGCTGGTGCTGGTCGGGGCTTTACTGCACCATATGCTCGCTGCGAAAATAATGGGCGGCGGCTATAAAGCTTCAGAACACATCCGTCACGCCCCAATCTTAAACGGAATATACGACAGGGCCGAAAAACGGTGCTTCGACCCGTATGATATCGGCCTGAAAATAGTTCAGGGAATCTCTAAGGTCGGCTGGTGGATAGACCGCGGCATCGACTGGCTGTATGACGGCCTATCGGTGCGCTTCGCGTACCTGCTTACAAACGGGATAAAACTTGCGCATACCGGCAACTATTCATTGTACGTGGTCTGGTCGCTGGTAGGCGTTTTACTGGTAGTAATGATGCTAATGAAGTTGTTTTAGCCAAGGGACAATATGCTTTCACTGCTATTACTGCTGCCATTGCTGGCAATAATGATACTGAATCTGCCGTTCAGAAAGACGATTCATAGGCTGGCCCTGTGGGTCGGGATTTTGCTGTCACTGTGGCAGGTTACTGCTGTTTTTCTGCTTGCGATGGGATTGGGCCGCGGCCCAGACGTCTTGGCGAAGTTTTTTACGCTTGAGCTTCATTGCGATAACCTGACGCTTGTATTGCTGCTGTCAATCGGCATAGTAGTCTTTGCGACGACTCTCGTCGGCTGGCAGACAGTCAGCGGGGCAAAGCAGAAATTCGGTTTTGCAAACCTGGTTTTCATTGCGATGATAGGGATGAACGGCACCGTGATGCTGACGGACATCTTCTCGCTTTACATATTTATTGAGGTAACCGCCGTATCATCTTTCATTCTCATAGCTTTTCAGCGGGGTCTCAACGCCCTTGAAGGCGCCTTCAAATACATAATCCTCTCGGCAACGGCAACGATATTGATGTTGCTATCCATCTCGATACTGCTGCTTGTCGCTGGCGATACCTCGTTCGCATCCGTCGGCATCGCAACACGCCAGGCTAACGGTAACCCGCTGGTTATATTTGCCGTCGGTATTTTTATATGCGGCCTATTTATAAAAGGAGGTTTGGTCCCATTTCACGGATGGTTGCCTGCCGCATACTCAGCGGCACCGGCAGCCGCATCAGTGCTGCTGGCGGGAATCGCAACCAAGGCCTCGGGCATATATGCATTAATACGCTTGGTAACCTCGGTATTCGCGGGCAATGATTCAATAAACAATGTCCTCCTGCTTGTCGGTGTTGTTTCCATCCTGGTTGGTGCATTTGCGGCCCTGGGCCAAAGCGATTTCAAAAGGATGCTTGCCTATTCGAGCATCAGTCAGGTCGGGTACATAATCCTTGGGCTTGGCTGTGGCACCAGTCTGGGGATAGTCGGAGCGGTCTTCCATTTGTTCAACCATTCCATTTTCAAGTCATTGCTATTTATCAATTCCGCCGCAGTTGAACAGCAATCGGGCACAACCGATATGAATAAGCTCGGCGGGCTTGGAGCAAAGATGCCGGTTACCAGCATCACTTCATTGATAGCGTTTCTCTCAACGGCTGGCGTGCCGCCATTAGCGGGATTCTGGAGTAAGTTGATTATCGTAATAGCGTTGTGGCAAAACGGCCTGTATGTTTATGCGGTTATAGCCGTTCTGGCCAGCATTCTGACTCTGGGGTATCTGCTGTTGATGCAGCGCAAGGTGTTCTTCGGGTTACTGGCCGATGGATTACAAAACGTAAGAGAGGCAGGATTTGCAATAATTCTGCCAGCCTCAATACTTGCGGCGATAACGCTCGGTGTTGGTTTGCTTTTCCCCTTAATATTTAATGGTGTTCTGATGCCCATTAGCAGCTTTCTCAAATAGACTTAAGGAACCGATATGGTAGTAAATGTGATACTTCTTGCCGCGTTTGTCATCGCTGCTGTCTGGACGGTAATGACAACCAGACTTCCTCGGTCGGCTATTGGGCTGGCGATTACCAGTGCCATTCTTACCATAATTATGTTTAAACTTGCCTCGCCGCTTGCGGCGGTATTTGAGCTGTCTGTTTGTGCAGGTTTGATATCAGCAATATTTATCAGCATCATAAGCCTGATGCGGCGCATTACGCCCGAAGGCCGTGCTGTCAGGCAAAAGGAGCATTTTCATAAATATTGGTTGTTGCCTGTAATTATCGGTCTGGCAGTCATTGCCCTGAGTCAACTTCACCTGCCTACGAATTTTAATCTGTCTGCAAAACCAATAGAGAACGATGTGCGTATGATATTATGGAACCTAAGGCATTTAGACTTATTAGGCCAGATAGTAATACTGTTGGCGGGAGCATTCGGCGTTGCAGCATTATTTAAGGAACGGAAAAATGAGTAGCGATATGTCGCAGTTGTTCTGGGTTTTCGGTGTAGGTATTATTTTGGTTTTGATTGCAGGGTTCTACTGTCTGCTGGCTACATTTAATCTGATAAGAGCACTGATAGGTTTGGAACTTCTTGTAAAGGCGATAACGCTTTCTATAGTACTCGCGGGATATGTTACCGGCCGGACAGGTCTGGCACAGGCTTTGGCCATAACACTTATAGTTATTGAGGTTGTTGTCATTGCAGTAGCGGTTGGTGTGATACTATGTGTATTCAGACATAATGAGACAATAGACGTCCGACTACTTAGAAATATTAAGGGTTAATATTAATTATGAATGTTCTAATACTTTCACCGCCGGTAGTATTTATAATAGCATTGCTTTTGGTATTGTGTTTCTCGTATCTATTATCTAAACTGGCTTTTCAGCAAAAAGACCACCCGAAGGGTCAGGCTAAGTCCTATGCATGTGGTGAAAACATTCCAGACCAGATGATTGAGGTTGATTACAGTCAGTTTTTTCCATTTGCGTTTTATTTTACGATATTGCATGTAGTCGCACTTATGATCGCCACAGTGCCTACAGTTAAAACTGCAACATTACTCATTGCTCTTGTTTATATCGTTGGGGCAATAATTGGGTTGTTGGTTTTGTACAGGAGATAAGCCGAAAATGGCTTTACTGAGTAAGATTATAAACTGGGCAAGGCTTAAATCGCCGTGGATACTCCACTTCAACACAGGGGCCTGCAATGCCTGTGATATTGAGATTATCGCCTCACTGACGCCGTGCTACGATGTGGAGCGATTCGGCATATTGCTGAAAGGCACTCCTCGACACGCCGATGTCCTTGTTTGCTCGGGCCCGGTTACCCGCCAAACTAAGGACAGGCTGATAAGAATTTACGAGCAAATGGCTGAGCCAAAGTTCGTAGTGGCGGTCGGCACCTGTGCCTGTTCAGGCGGCGTTTTCAGAAAATGCTACAATGTAGGCGGCGGCATTGATTCCGCAATACCCGTTTCAATTTATATTCCTGGCTGCCCGGCAAGCCCAAAAGCAATTATTGATGGCGTCGTAAAACTGCTCGGAAGGCTGAAAGAAGAAAATATAGCTCCCCAAGAAACTGTGGAAACAAAGGATTCATAATATGTCCGAAGAAAATGATATTAAACAGCAGTTAATCAAAAAGTTCGGGTTTACAGACGATAGAATAACTGTTCAAAGGCCTAGGCGAATATTCGCTGATGTACCTGCGGAGAATTTCCCCGAGGTGTTCGATTACGTTGTAAAGGACTTAAGATTCTCGATTTTGTGCACCATAACAGGGCTCGATGAGGGAGCAACGCTCGGATTCATTTATCATCTGGCCCGTGAAAACGGTATAGTGCTGAACTTGCATACAAATACACCTAAGGATAAGCCGGTAATTAAGACAGTTACTGAGTATTTCCCCGCGGCAGACGCTTACGAAAGAGAACTTGTCGATTTACTCGGCGCACAGGTCGAAGGTTTGCCTGCCGGCAACAGGTATCCTCTGCCTGACGGCTGGCCGGCAAATCAGTTTCCTCTTCGCAAAGACTGGAAAGTCGAAATGCTCGACGAAAAGGAGGTTGACAAGAATGCATAAACATGATTTTAAAGTTCCGGTGGGCCCACAGCATCCTGCACTTAAGGAGCCTGAAAGTTTTCTTCTGACGATGCATGGCGAAAAAATCACGGATATGAGCGTAAGACTGGGTTACAACCACCGCGGCATAGAAAAAGCCTGTGAACTCCAGACGTATATCCAGGATATTTATCTTCTCGAACGGGTCTGCGGGATATGTTCGCATTCTCACGCCACCTGTTTTGTTCAGGCAGTTGAGGAAATCGCCGCCCTGCAAGTCACGAAGCGTGCGCTTTACATCCGCACTTTAATTGCTGAACTGGAAAGAATCCACAGCCATCTTTTGTGGCTCGGCGTTGCCGGCCACGAAATAGGTTTTGATACCCTGCTGATGTACACTTGGCGAGACCGTGAAGTCGTAATGGACGTTCTTGCGATGCTGACCGGCAATCGCGTCAACTATGGCATGAATACCATCGGCGGAGTCAGACGTGATATCACAGCCGAGCAAATACCGCAGATTCTAAAAGCAGTAGATACGCTCGAAGAGCGGACAAAATATTATGCTCAGGTCGCAACGCAAGAAACAACCATTATAAAACGTCTTTCCGGCATCGGTCTTCTTTCGTATGATGATGCTGTCAGGTTGGGAGCGGTAGGTCCAACCGCCCGCGCATCTGGGGTCGAAAGGGACATCAGACGGGACGACCCTTACGCAGCCTATGGAGAGCTTACGTTCAATGTAATCACGGATAAGCACTGCGACGTTTATGGCAGAGCTGTTGTAAGAATCAGTGAACTTATGGAATCGTACAAGATGATTCGGCAAATCCTCGCAAACTTGCCTGATGGCCCCATAGCTGTCAAAGCTCCCAGAAAAATCCCGGCTGGTCAGGCGTTCAGCCGTTATGAAGCACCGAGAGGTGAAGATGTTCATTATGTCAAATCAAATGGCACGGAAAAACCTGAGCGTGTGAAGGTGCGGGCACCTACTCTGGCGAACGTCCAGGTGGTCGCCCATATGCTCAAAGACGGCTACCTTGCTGATATGCCGATTGTAATAGCTGCGATAGATCCCTGTTTCTCCTGCACCGACAGAGTTATAGCCGTTCGAAATACCGACAATAATGATAAGAATACTATGAACTGGCCTGCGCTGCGTTCCTACAGTATAGACTGGTATCGCAAGTGTGGAATTGATTTTTCAGATTTAAACAGAAGATTCAGGATTCCGGAGAACTAAATAATGGCAAATGTGTTTTTTAATATCCTGATATTTCCGGGATTTTTATTTATTGCGGTATTCAGCATGGCAGCGGAATACGTGGACCGCAAGTTCTGTGCAAAATTGCAGAACAGGGTTGGCCCGCCTTGGTATCAGCCGTTTGCTGACCTTATCAAATTGGTGTCCAAGGAAAATATAATTCCTGAAGAAGCTGATGCGACAATATTCAAGCTTATGCCGATTATCGCAATGACCTCGATTATCACAGCCTTTCTTTATATACCGCTGTGGCAGGCGCAGGCACTGTTTTCGTTTTATGGTGATCTGATTGTTGTAATCTATTTACTGACAATTCCTACACTCACATTTTTTCTCGGGGGCTGGTATTCGCGAAGTGTCTTTTCGAGAATCGGTGCCACCAGGGCAATGACACAGTTTTTTGCTTACGAAATTCCGCTGTTTCTCAGCATACTGGCCCCGGCAATGTTGGCCGATACATGGTCACTTAGTGAAATAACTGTCTTCTATAGTAAACATCTCTGGTTATCATTACTCAACTCTGCAGGCTTTGCAATTGCAATGGTAGCCCTTTTAGGCAAATTAGAAAAGGTACCTTTTGATATACCTGAGGCTGAAACTGAAATTGTCGCCGGCAGCTTCACCGAATACAGTGGAAGATTGCTGGCCTTCTTCAGGTTAGCCATAGACATGGAACTTGTGGTTGGTTCGTCACTCCTGGCAGCTGTCTTTCTGCCATTTGGATTAAACCTTAGTTTTATACCAGGGTTTGTTTTATATCTGGTAAAGGTTTTGTTCGTAGTAGCATTGTTGTCTTTGCTTAGAACGATATTCGCGAGGCTGCGAATCGACCAGATGATTAATTTCTGCTGGAAATATGTCGCCCCCGTTGCTTTTCTCCAGCTTATTGTTGACCTTGTAGTAAAAGGAATTATCACACAATGATAAAACCTGGCAAAATGATAAGGCAGGTTTTGCAGTCTCTGTTTAAAAAGCCTGCAACCACTTTATATCCTTTTGTGAAAACAGAGATGCCGGACAAATTTCGGGGCAAATTGAAATATTATCCTGAAAGGTGCATAGGCTGTATGCTGTGTATGAAAGACTGCCCTACCGGCGCAATCACCATTAAAAAAATCGGCGAGAAGAAATTTCTGGCCGAAATTGACCTTGCCAAATGTATATACTGCGCACAGTGTGTCGACTCCTGCCCCAAAGAAGCCCTTGAATCCACAAAGGAATTTGAGCTGGCCAAGTCCAACCCTGAAGAGTTAAAGGAGGTTTTTAGTGAAAAAACTGGCAGCAGTTCTGAGACAAAAACTTGAAAATGCCCGGCGCGTTGCCGTGCTCGGCATCGGCTCAGAGCTGAGAGGCGACGATGTGGCTGGAATCCTGTCGGCTCAGCATATCGAAAAAATCACCAGACGCAAAAACGCACCGCCCGAAGTCCTGGTTTTTATCGGTGGTACCGCCCCGGAAAACCTCACGGGCGAAATAAAAAAATTTCAGCCGACACACCTGATAATCATCGATTCAGCCGACCTCGATGCCGAACCGGGCTACGTCAGGGTGCTCAATCCTGATGAAATCGGCGGCATCTCCTTTTGCACGCACAGCTTACCCATCAAGGTTATGACCGATTATCTTCTGCAATCATTTGACTGTCAGATTATGACAATCGGCATCCAGCCCAAAACGCTGACCGTCGGTGCACACCCGTCAAAACAAATCGTTCAGGCAGCAAAACAACTTTCTACGACCATCGCTAAGCTGCTAAATATGAAATAATAAGGGGATTTATGATTCCACAAATCCCCTTGTTTTCCAAAAGTCCGGCGGTGTTAATCCTCTTCTTTAATCCTCATACCGTAGAATGAACGTGCGACAAAAAAGGCCGACAGGACAAAAAAGACGACTGCCAACGTTACATTGGTTTTTCTTGTCAGAGCCAGGGCAAGCTCAATTGCCAAAACGCCGAAAAGTGTGCTGAACTTAATAATCGGGTTCATCGAGACCGAAGATGTGTCCTTGAACGGGTCGCCGACGGTGTCGCCGACAACGGTAGCAGCGTGCAGAGGGGTGCCCTTTTCCCTGAGGTTAACTTCCACGAACTTTTTGGCGTTGTCCCATGCGCCGCCTGCGTTGGCCATAAAGATTGCCTGGAACAAGCCGAATATCGCTATTGAAATCAGGTAGCCTATAAAGAAATACGGGTCAAGACATGCAAAGGCGAGCGTGCTGAAGAATACGACCAGGAACAGGTTTATCATACCCTTCTGGGCGAATTTGGTGCAAATCTCGACGACCTTGTTGCTGTCCTCGCTGGATGCCTTGGTTGCACCTTCAAGCTTGATATTGTCCTTGATGAACTTTACGGCGTGATAAGCGCCGGTCGATACGGCCTGCGTCGAGGCGGCGGTGAACCAGTAAATAACCGCACCGCCGGCGAGCAGGCCGAGCAGGAACGGGGCGTGCAGAATTGACAGGTTTGCCAGAAGCTCGGGCTTTAGGCCCTGAGTGAGAATTATGATGATTGAGAAAATCATCGTGGTCGCACCGACGACTGCGGTGCCGATGAGCACGGGCTTTGCGGTCGCCTTGAAGGTGTTGCCTGCGCCGTCGGCCTCTTCGAGATACCTCTTGGCCTTGTCAAAATTCGGCTCAAAACCGAATTCCTTTTTAATCTCCCCCTTGATGTTGGGGATGCTCTCAATCAGCGAAAGCTCATATACGGACTGTGCGTTGTCTGCCACGGGGCCGAAGGAGTCAACCGCGATTGTAACAGGCCCCATACTCAAAAAGCCGAACGCCACAAGACCAAATGCGAATACCGAAGGTGCAATCATCATCGCATCAAGACCGGTGGTGCTTACACCGTAGGCGATTGCCATCAAACCCATGATGCTCAGGCCCATCCAGTAGGCGCTGAAATTGCCTGTGCAAAAACCCGCAAGGATTGTCAATGGAGCCCCGCCTTTGCGAGATGCGTTGACGATATTCTGCACATAAGCCGACTTGACGGCTGTGAACATATTAACTAATTCAGGAATCAATGCGCCCGCGATTGTGCCGCAGGTGATAATCGAGGCGAATTTCCACCACATTGAGCCGTCGCCGAGGGTCGGTATGACAAGCCACGAAACGAGGTAGGTCAGCCCGATTGAGATAAATGACGTCAGCCAGACAAGTGACAGCAGCGGCTTCTCAAAGTCCATTTTGTCAACATCTTCGAATCGGGCTTTTGCCACGGCGGCATTGATCCAGTAGGAAACGCTGCTTGTGAAAATCATTACAAGCCGCATAACGAAAATCCAGACAAGGAGCTGAACCTGTGTAGCCGGCTCTTTGACCGCCAGGCAAATAAACGAAATCAGCGCAACTCCCGTCACCCCGTATGTCTCGAATCCGTCAGCGGTCGGTCCAACCGAGTCGCCGGCGTTATCGCCGGTGCAGTCGGCTATGACGCCCGGATTGCGTGCGTCGTCTTCCTTGATATTGAAGACAATTTTCATCAGGTCGGAGCCGATGTCGGCGATTTTGGTGAAGACGCCGCCTGCGATTCTCAATACCGACGCACCCAGCGACTCGCCGATGGCAAAACCAATAAAACACGGGCCCGCGTATTTGGGGTTGATGAACAGAAGGATGCACAGCATTACAAACAACTCGATACTGATAAGCAGCATCCCGATACTCATACCGGATTTGAGCGGAATTTCATAAACCGGGAATGGTTTTCCTTTCAAGCTTGCGAAGGCTGAGCGTGAATTGGCAAAGGTATTAATTCTCATGCCGAACCATGCGACGGTGTAACTGCCTGCGATGCCAACCAGGCTGCAAATCAGAATAATAATCACCGTGCTATTGGCCATATGTTGCAGCCGGTTGAAGTAAACCCAGATGATGGCTGCGACCAGTGCCCACAGGATAAGAATGAATTTGCCCTGTGTGAACAGGTATGTTTTGCAGGTGCCGTAGATAAGCTCCGAGATATCCAGCATCGACTTATGCACCTTCATATTTTTAATACAGGAGTACTGCACCATTCCGAAAATGATACCGAACGCACATATCACCAGTCCCCACATCAGCAGAAATGACCCGTCAATCCTGTCCCCGAGGAACTTGACCGATTTGAGGTCAGGTAGGATCAGCTCTGCCTCGCTGGCAAGCGATGCCGGTGCACTACACAGCAGGGCGACTGCTGCAGCCAAAACCATCCTCATTCGTGTCGAGACACCACTTTGAAGCTGTTTTTCCAACTGTTTTCTCCTTAAAAAAATCTCCAGGTAATAAATTGTTACATCCGTACAAAACTTAAAGCATAGCAGTTTAACCACAAAGTACATCTTTGCAAGTTTTTTTGTACTTTCTACCTGCGCCTCAAAAAGTGGGCGTAATAAAGGTTCGCACCTTTTTTGGAGAATCATGTTTTCTACAAATCCCTGTCTGGTCTTGAAAGCGGTCCTTAAACGCTTTATTGTCGTGGATTTTGAGGTCTTTATGGTGATATGGCAGAAAAGGAACGGAACTCTCCTGCTCCCGGTTGGCCTGTAAAAATCCAGAGGGAACATAGACATTTTTGCAGGAAACCGTTTCTTCGCTGTTATCCTGCTTCCGCCTTATTTTTTATGGAACTAAACTGTATATTTATGTATCAATGGTATATAGGACGCTGATTGTAGAAACAGATAGGAAAATATAAGCTGTCAGAATTTCAGGAGGCATATATTATGAAATTTGACTTAAAATCTGCTGTTATCGGCTTATTGCTTGGCATCATCGTTATGCTCGTCGCTGGTGCTGGTGGCGGGGGTTCTGGCATAGGTTTTGCCGTCCCTACCGGCGCAAAAGCAATATTAAAGGCCTCTAACGGTGAGGCTTTCATAGTCGATGTGAGCACAGCCATGGCAGAAAGAATTCTGTTTAAAAAGCCGGAGCCCGGTGAGCCAAGATACCCAACCACTGCAAACGGCTTCGCATTGACATTAGCTGACTAACTGAGACGAAAAGATAACAGAACCTTCTTGCTCTGGTTTATTTTTGTCATTTCTGCGCTGCTGACGGGAAGCAATATAAGACTGTTTCGTCTTATTGTTACTGGAAACGTATAGATGTTGCTACTCGTACATATCCGGCACGGTTTCCGGATATAGCTGCCCGGTCGGACTTATTTTAAAAACATAAATAAGTCCCTTTCTCAGCTTCGAGTACACAACGTTGCCGTAGACGGCTTTGATATCGTATTCCCTTAGCTTGTCTGAATTGTTCGCCAGCTCCCAGATGTTCGTCCAGAACAGATTCCTTTGATTTTCCGGCAACAGATTCAGCAGGTCTTTATATCTTTGAGGTTCCCTGCCCGGCTCTTCTATCGTCAGGCCGTTTTCCGGAGCGGTATTTTCACCGTACACCCTACGCCAGAGGTATAATGCCTTCTCCTTTCCATCCATTACCATCTTGTCGCCAAATTTCACGATTAATGCGTCAAAGTGAACTATGTCGCCTTCGACTATGTAATTTTTCTCAAGCACTTTTTTCAACTTATCGTCTCTGGCAGTTTCAACGAACCTTACATTTGTAAACAATTTTCCATCACGATTTTCCTGGGAAATTACTTTAGCATAGCCGATTTGGTCTTCGAGTGTGAGGTTAGTTATCGCCTGCTTAAGCTGTTTGTTCTCAGTTAAAAGCTCGCGTATAGTAGCGGCCCAATAAAACCAGCTGTGTCCTATATACGCTATTGCAGCAAGGCACGCCAAAGTTACTATATAGAAAGCAACTCTTCTTATTTTGAGCTTTTCGACCATTTACGATGTACCTTTCGGCACGTTTTTGCTCATTAAAAGACGCTATTCTTTAGAAGAAGATGCCGACGACTGTTTCAAAAACAGATAATACAGCTTTCCCTCTTGGTATGTCTGTCCTGCAAGTTTGCCGGCCGTATCTCCCTGGCCCATATAAACATCGCAACGCCCGGGGGCACGGATTGCACCGCCTGTATCCTGGTCAAGCGCAAAACCATAATAAGGTCGCAGAACAACGTCGCCAGCCTCATTCCTGGGCAGGGTAGTGGATATGAAGGTCAAACAGCCGCGTGGAAAGATTGATTTGTCCGTAGCAACAGTTCTCATCGGCGTTACAGGCTCGTTCAAACTGCCGCGAGGGTCTCCTTCCTGTCTGCTGAAGAAGATGAATCTCGGATTCAGGCGGGTATATCTCGAAACCTCATCTGGATGCTCCTTGAAGTACGCTATAATTGTGGGCAGGCTCAACTGCGAGCGGGATATTTTGCCATCGTTTACCAGGGCTTGCGACATACTTTTATATTCATAGCCGTTATGTGCAACATAGCCTACCGTAATCAGTTTACCGTCCGGCAGTCTTATTTTAGCTGAGCCCTGTATGTGTGCTATGTAAGCTTCGAGTGGGTCACTGAGCCAGACTAATTCCTGACCTCTAAGCAGCATCGCGTCTTCAATAACGGCTCGTGGGGGAAACGGTGTAATGCTGCCGTCAGCCATACGTCGCCCGAGCGTTCCGCCGTTGGGGTCTTTGACTAAGTTGTCCGGCTGCTTATATAGGGGGTACTTGAAACGGTCACTGGCCTCGAACGAGCCTTCAAGAATCGGTGTGAAATAACCGGTGAACAGTACCGTACCGTTGTCATCGCAACCTACCGACATATAAACATCAAATTTGTCCCTAATGGCGGCGTTCAAATTTGCACCTGTCAGGCCTGAATTCAGCAGCGATGAAAATTCCTTTAAACTGTCCACCGCCATTTCATGGCTTATGTCGCTGACCGGGAAAAACTTTTTACTCGATGGCTTGTTGAGGTAATTCAGGCTCCTTTCTACAGCCGGTTTTAAATCTCCCATGTTAAAACAAGCCAAAGAAAAGTCGGGAATCTCCGACGGATTTGTTATTTTACGTAGCGCCGATTGTCCAGGCAGCAGAGGTTTATCATAAGGTGGTGCAACAGCCTTCTTCAGTGGGGCTTTACACCCGATTATGATGGTTACCATTGACAGTAGTAAATAAAGCAAAACTTTGGTTTTCATAATTCGGACTCCAATACTGTATGTATTCTAATAGTCTCTTCCAAAACAGTTATATTCGACCATATTAACCGAATTTGAGCAAGTTTTTCTTGGATTTCTTATAGAATCATATAGTGTAAAGTGCCCGGCCCCACCCTGCCGGAGAGGCAAGCCTCTAAAATGTAAGATACAATATTGTTTTTTTAAGGTCGACTGCTAAAATTTCATCCTTTTATTAGGTTAGTTGACTATATGCAGTTTTTTGCAAAGGTAACACAGGATTGGCTTATCAAACGAAAGGTTTGTGGAAAATGAAAACAGTCGCTCTTTTGTTGGTATCGAACATATTTATGACAATTGCGTGGTATGGGCATTTGAAATTTAAATCAACCCCTTTGTGGGGGGGCAATCATTGTTAGCTGGTTAATTGCGTTCGTTGAATACTGTTTCCAGGTTCCGGCCAACCGAATAGGGCATTACCAGTTTACCGCTGCACAGCTAAAAACCATTCAGGAAGTTATTACCCTGCTGGTTTTTTCAGTCTTTTCTGTTGTGTATCTTAGGGAACAGCTGAAATGGAATTATGCGGTCGGCTTTATGATGATTATAGTTGCCGTTTTTTTTATCTTTAAGAAATGGTAGTCCACAAGTCTTTTTAAAATTCGTACTCTTTTCGCAAAGAGGTAGAGCGTGTTCTGTGCGTTTGCAGGGGGTTAATTCGACGGATTAAGTCAGTTCGGCCTCGGCGTTGAAGAAAATCGGTTACTATCTTTTTGTTTTTACTTTCGTAGTATTGTAACAAGGCGGCCTGAAGAATCTTTTCCTTATGTCCCTGGGGGACGTAGATTTTTTTACCTTTCGTGTTAAGACCGGACACATACATCGCTGTTGAGGTGGTTAAAGGTATGGGACTAAAATCCTGAACCTGACGAGGACGCCAGGAATGCGAGATTAAGTACTCGGTTAGCTTCAACGCATCATCAGTAGTGCATCCGGGATGTGAGCTTATAAAATATGGCACAAGGTATTGCTCTTTGCCTGCTTGGCGGGAAACCTCCTTAAAATACGCCTCGAATTCCTCGAAGAGCTCAAATGGAGGTTTGCACATCAACTCAAGGACTTTGGGACAATAATGTTCGGGAGCAACCTTAAGATGGCCGCCTACAAAATGCCGGGCCAGCAGCTTTATATATTCCTTGTCTTGAAGAGCCAGGTCGTGACGGATGCCTGAGGCAACATATACATTTACTCTGGCACGCTGGTTCCCCCGCCATTTTAGAAAAGATTCCATCATTTTTATCAGTTGCCTGGCATCGGATTTAAAATGTTTGCATACCGAAGGAACAAGGCAGCTGACCCTGCGGCAGTTATCGTAACGGTCGCATTTCATTCCATACATATTGGCCGTCGGACCGCCTATATCGCTGATAGTGCCGTGGAATTGCTTATGTTTCGTGAAGTAGTCGGCCTCTGATAATAAGCTGTCGATGGAACGGGAACAGATTTGCTTGCCCTGGTGGAAATAAATGGCGCAAAATGAACAGCCGCCGAAACAGCCTCGATGGGTCGTTATCGAGAAACGTATGGGTTCGAGGGCAGGTACGCCGCCGGCTTTGTCGTAGCGAGGATGCCACCTGCGGGTAAAAGGCAGGTCGTATAGCTGGTCCATCTCGAAGGTACTCAAAGGTTCTGATGGCGGCATTACAACAATTGTGCCGGGCTCCTGGTCCTGGATTACAGGAAGACCCTTCGGGTGGGTCTGGGCCTGGTATAATTTCTGGGCAGACATAACCAAACTATGGTCGGCCTCCTGCTGCGATAGTGAAGGCAGGCAAATTATATTCTCCGGCACAGTCGTTCCACGTTTGACCAAATATGCGGTCCCCGCAATGTCAGTTAAGTCATCGATAGACTGGCCCTTACTTAACCGCTCTGCAATTTCCTTAATTGTATTTTCTCCCATCCCGTGAACCAGCAAATCAGCTTTGGCGTCGATTAAGACAGACCTCTTGAGTTTGTTTTCAATAAAGTCGTAATGAACCAGTCGGCGGAGGCTGGTTTCAAGACCGCCTAAAACTAAAGGAATCCCCTTAAAAGCCTCACGCACCCGGGCCGAATAAACGAGTAAGGGACGTCTCGGACGAAGACCTAAAACCCCTCCGGGACTATATACATCCTTTTTTCTGCGATGCCCCATAGAAGCATAGTCATTAAATTGTGAATCAATGGCACCGGAGGTAATTCCCCAGAACAGCCTCGGAGGTCCGAGGGTTCGAAAGGCATCTGCGCTTCGCCAGTCAGGTTGGGCGAGTATAGCCACGCGGTAACCCAGTTTTTCGAGCCACCTGCCTATCAGTGCAACGCCGAAGGCGGGGTGGTCAACATAGGCATCGGCGGTAACGAGGATAATGTCAGCCTGTTTCCACCCGCGCTGATGCATTTCTTCTGGGGTGGTTGGAAAAAAAAGCTCGCCCGCTGCCTGCCAGGGATTTGAATTATTGATTTTCATTCGTAGGTGCATAATAGCATTTTTGTCTGTTTTTTTCAAGATTTGCGGTCAACGGCAGATGGAATGGAAAACTCGCCGGGGGTTGAAAAAAAGTTTGTCGCCCGCTTTTTTAT